>JBBQDK010000042.1:0-20058 GCA_038319625.1 Gammaproteobacteria bacterium | reverse complement strand
ATCAACAGTCTGTCGTTTGCGCGCGTCGGCGCCTTCGCGCTGGCGCATGCCGGTTTGTCGCTGGCCTTCGCCGGGTTGGCGCACGCCGCCGGCGCCGGCATTGCCGCCGTGCTGATCATGGTGCTGGGCAATATACTGGTGATCGCGCTGGAAGGTCTGGTGGTGTCGATCCAGACCACGCGTCTGGTGCTGTTCGAATTTTTCGTGCGCTTCCTGCGCGCCGAAGGGCGGGTGTTCCAGCCTCTAACAGCGCCATAACATTTCCCCCCCCCCCTCCCGCAAGCGGGAGAGGGTGGCCCGAAGGGCCGGGAGAGGGTCTATGCATATCGCCGCTCCTGTACCGATGACGCCTTTCCAGGCTTGCAGGAGAGGCAAGTATGAAGTCTATGTCTTTTTTTGAAAGGAGTCCGCATGAGCCCACGTAGCAAAATTGCCTTGTTTCTGGTGGTCATGGCCGGGGTGTTCGGCCTCGTCGCAACCGCATTGATGTGGGTGAGTCCGGCGATGGCCGAGACTACCACCGGCGCGCTCAGCCTCGATCCGGGAGTGCTCAAATGGGGCTTCGCCGCCGCTGCCGCTGCGACTGGCCTGTCCGCGTTGGCGGCGGGATATGCTGTGGCCGCCGTCGGTAGCGCAGCCATCGGCGCCTTGGTGGAGAAGCCCGAGTTGCTCGGCCGCGTGCTGGTAATGGTCGGTCTGGCGGAAGGCATCGCGATCTATGGCCTGATCATTTCCATCCTGATTCTCAACCGGCTGACCTGAACATGGGCGTGCCGCTGTTCATCGGCGATGAAGTCAGCGCCACCGGCTATCGTCTCGCGGGCATGGACGTGCGCGTGCCCGCAGCGGAGGAAACACGCAGCTTGTTGCATTGGGGCCTGGCCAATGCGCCGTTGATACTGCTGACCGCCGAATACGCCGCGCGCATACCCGCGCCGGAACTGACCCGCGCACTCATCAGCATCCGGCCGCCGGTGCTGATCGTGCCGGATGCCGACGGACGGGTAGCGGTGCCGGACTACGGCCTGCGACTCAAGCAGGCGCTGGGAGTGCTGGAATGAGCCGAAACCTGCAGTCTGTTATTCCGTATGAGGCTGCATACAGGGCGTGCTGGCACGCAGGAATGTCATGAACACACCCAAAGCCGATGGCCTGACGGAATTATTGACTGTCGTGGACCAGTTCCGCGACGCCCGGCGTGACCAGATACTGCAGGATACACAGACACAGGTGCATGACATCATCAGACAGGCCTTCAAAAAAGCGCGCGACCGCCTGCATGTGTCGATCAGGGAAGAGCGCGAGCACGGTTTGCGCGAGTTGATCTCGGCAGAAGCGCAGCTTCAGACACAACAACGACAATTGCATCAGCAGGACGACATGGCGCTGCTGCAACGCGTCTGGCCAATGCTGGAACAGTCGCTCGGCGCGCGCTGGCGCGATGCCGGGCAGCGCGGCGTGTGGGTCGATCAGATTGTCCGTGAGGCATTACGGGTATTGCCGGTCGCGCCCTGGCACGTGGAGCATGCCCTGGATTGGCCGGCGGACGAGCAGCAGACGCTGGCGGCGTCGATTCAACAGCGCACCGGCCATGCGCCGCAGTTCATCCCGAGCGAGGATATCGTCGCGGGTCTGCGCATCAGGGTCGAGAGTGCGATGCTCGACGGTTCCCTGCGCGGCCTGCTGATCAACCGTTCCGATATCGAGGCCCAGCTGCTGGCGCACTGTCATCGCGCGCAGGGCGGTTCGGGCCAGTGTGCCAAGCCATGAACGACACCAGTGCTAGCGCCGAAATCACCTGGATCAGCGGTCCGGTGCTGCGCGCCCGTTCCAGAACCGCGTTCCGCACTCATGAGGCGATCAGCGTCGGCGAGCACGATCTGCTTGGCGAAGTGATCCGCATCAACGGCGACGAGATCGTCGCGCAGGTCTACGAAGACACTACCGGTCTGCAACCCGGTGATAGCGTGCGTGGCCATGGCCGACCGTTGTCGGTCAGGCTCGGTCCGGGATTGCTCGGTGGGATCTTCGACGGTCTGCTGCGGCCGCTGCGGGTGGATGGGGCACGCTATGTGCAGCAGGGGATGCGCAGCATGGTGGCGCAGACCTTCAGCTTCGCGCCACAAACCAAGATCGGCGATACACTCGCATCGGGCACCGTATTCGGTAATCTGCAGGCAGCGAGCGGCAGTGTGCAGCGCGCATTGATTCCGCCCTACGCGCAAGGCAAGGTGATTCAGATCGCCGCTCGCGGCGACTATCCGGATGATCGGGTCCTCTGTGTACTGAAGGACACAGATGGGCAGCGTCATGAGATCGCGATGAGTCATCTGTGGCCGGTACGCACGCCGCGTCCCGTAATTGCGCGACTCGGTGTGCAGAATCCGCTGCTCACCGGTCAGCGTATTCTCGACACCTTGTTTCCGGTGGCCTGCGGCAGCCGCGCGACACTGCCCGGCGGCTTCGGTACCGGCAAGACCGTCTTGCAGGAAACGCTGGCGAAGTGGTGCGATGCAGACATCATCATCTACGTCGGCTGCGGCGAACGCGGCAACGAGATGACCGGCGTGCTGCATGAATTTCCGCGGCTGGATGATCCGCGCACCGGCAGGCCGCTGATGGAACGTACCGTGATCATCGCCAACACCTCCAATATGCCGGTGGCGGCGCGTGAGGCGAGCATCTACACCGGCGTCACCGTCGCTGAGTATTTCCGCGACCAGGGCATGCGCGTCGCGCTGATGGCCGATTCCACCAGTCGTTGGGCGGAAGCCCTGCGCGAGGTATCGGGCCGGCTCGGCGAACTGCCCAGCGAAGGCGGCTACCCGGCCTATCTCTCCAGCCGGCTGGCCAGTTTCTACGAGCGCGCTGCGCGTACCCGTACGCGCAGCGGCCGCAGCGGCTCGGTCACCATCATCGGTGCGGTGAGTCCGCCGTCGGCGGATTTCTCGGAGCCGGTCACCACGCACACCAAACGCTACGTGCGCAACTTCTGGGCGCTCGACACGACACGCGCACAGGCGCGTTTCTTTCCGGCGGTGAACCCGCTGCTGTCGTATTCCGAAGACGCCCTTGCACTCGCGCCGTGGTGGAAGGAGCAGGGCAGCCCGCAGTGGCTCAACGAACGCCGTCGCCTGCTGACCCTGCTGGAACAGCAGTCGCATCTCGAACGCATGGCGCGCATCGTCGGCAAGGATGCGTTGCCGCCGCGCCAGCAGTACGTATTGCTGTGCGCCGAGCTCATCAACGAGGCGTTCCTGCGCCAGTCGGCATTTTCCACGGTGGATCGCTATTGTTCACCGGCGCGCCAGATCGCTATGTTGCGCGCCCTGATTCGATTTTTCGATCTCGCCGAGCAGGCCATCGAGCGCGGTGTTTCACCCGAGCGCCTGGGCGAGCTGGCGGTGCTGCGGCGATTGCGGCGCATGGGCGAGGAAATCGGCGAAGATGATCTGGAACAGTTCCCCGTCTTGCTGGCGCAACTCGAGTCCGAATGTGCCGGATTGGCAAGCGAGGTAACCGACGATGCGCGCTGATCTCACTGTCAGCGGTGCGACAACGCGCATCGACGGACCACTGCTGTTCCTGCGCCGCACCGTCAATGTCGGCCTCAACGAGGCGGTCGAGGTTTTGGACGATACAGGCAAGGCGCGACTCGGCCGCATCGCCGCGCTCGACACGGAGTTCATCACCGTCGAGGTGCTGGAGTCCACTGATGGTCTGGCGCTCGACGCGACCCGTGTGCGCTTTTTGGGGGAGCCGTTACATTTCGCCGTCGGGCCGGACCTGGTCGGGCGAGTCTTCGACGGTGTCGGCCGCGTCATCGATGGTGGTCCGCCGGTGTCCGCGCAGCAGCGCTTGCGCATCGACGGCCGCGCAATCAATCCCGCAGCGCGCGCCATGCCGCGCGATTTCATCGAAACCGGCATCACCGCCATCGATCTCATGAACAGTCTGGTGCGCGGCCAGAAGCTGCCAATCTTTTCCGGTGGCGGTCTGCCGCACGACCGCATGGCCATCGAAATCGCGAGTCAAGCCAAATTGCGCGGTGACCAGGGCGACAGTTTCGTGGTGGTGTTCGTTGGCATCGGTGTGTCCTACGACAGTGCCGAGGCGTTCCGGCGCGCGATGGAGGACAGTGGCGCGCTCGAACATACCGTGCTGTTTCTGAATCTCGCCTCCGATTCCAGCACACAACGGCTGCTGACGCCACGTTTCGCGCTGACCGCGGCGGAGTATCTCGCCTTCGAAGAAGGTCGTCATGTGCTGGTGATTATGACCGACATGACCAACTACTGTGAGGCGCTGCGCGAGGTCTCGGCGAGTCACGGTGAGGTGCCGAGCCGCAAGGGTTATCCGGGTTATCTCTATTCCGATCTCGCTATGCTGTACGAGCGTGCCGGGTGCATCAAGGGCCTGCCTGGATCGTTGACCCAATTGCCGATCCTGACGATGCCCTCGGACGATATCACGCACCCGATTCCCGATCTGACCGGTTACATCACCGAAGGCCAGATCGTGCTCGATCGAGAGCTTGACCGGCGCGGCATCTATCCACCGATCAAGATACTGCCATGCCTGTCGCGATTGATGAAGGATGGCACCGGCGAGGGCTACACGCACGCCGATCATCCGGCGCTCGCCAATCAGCTCTATGCCTCATACGCGCACGCGGTGCATGTGCGCGTTCTGGCCAGCGTGGTGGGTGCGGAAGGCCTATCCAAAACCGATCGCGCCTATCTCGATTTCGGGACCCGCTTCGAGCAGGAACTGATTCGTCAGGACGGTCGCCGCACGCTGGATGATGCCATGCGCATCGGTTGGGCCCTGTTGCGCGCTCTGCCACGCGCCGAACTGCATCGTCTCAGCGACGCGCAGATCGCCAGCTACTTCATGGACGAATGAGATGGCCTTCGGCGCGAGCGCACAGGCGCCGACCCGGTCCGCGGTGCTGGACCTGCGACAGGAGCGGGGCGTGGTGCAGGAGGCCTATGGCTTTCTTGACGAGAAGCGCCTGCTGCTCGCCGCCGAACTGCTGCGTGAACTGCAACATTACGAATCGCTGTGGAGCGGGTTTCAGATATTGCAGTCGCAGGCCACACAGGCACTCGCCGGGGCCTTCACCGTGCATGGATTGCACGGGCTGAGCGTGTACCCGACCGCGCCACCCATCACAACCGGTGTGCATGTGCGGACCCGCAGCTTCATGGGCGTGACACTGGTGGAATCATCGCTGGAGGCGAGTACGGACAAGGCGGAAGACGCCGCAATAGAGAGCTATCCAAGCCCGGAGGCGCGTTTATGCCGGAAAACTTTTCGGGCCTTGTTGCAGCTTGGTGCGGAACTCGCCGGCGTTTCCGGCAACCTGCAGCGCCTGTTGGTCGAGTACCGCAAGACGGAACGACGTGCCCGTGCAATCGAGGATGTGATCCTCCCTGAGATCGAGGATGCACTCAAGGAAATGACTGAACGTCTGGAGGAGCTGGACATGGAAGATGCGGTTCGTGTGCGGCTGGATTACGGTCGGGCGGGGTAGGGCGCGCAGCGGTGCAATGCCGCGAAAATCCGGCGACGTACAGCGCCATCGCCGTCAGCGCGGCTTCGAGTCCGCATTGGACAGCATCTGCACGTCGATCGGTTTGCTGACTTCGCCGAAGTAAATCGAGCGGTGCGGGTACGGAATCTCGATGCCCTCGCGGTCGAATGCATGCTTGATACGGCGGCGGAATTCGCGACCGACATCCCATTGCTTGATCGGCACGGTGCGCAACCGGCCCTTGATCACCACGGCGGAGTCGGCGAACTGATCGACACCGAACACTTCGATATCCGCCACCATCAGCGGCCCGAAGTGGGCGTCCTTGCGCAATTCCGCGCCGACCTCGCGCATGAGTTCCATGACGCGATCCACGTTTTCCTTGTATGCCACGCCGATGTCGAACACATAGGCGGACCATTCGAGAGTGAGATTGGCGACCGTGGTGATGGAGCCGTTGGGGAAGATGTGCACCGTGCCGGCCAGGTCGCGCAGGACCAGCGTGCGGAAGTTGAGTTGCTCGACCAGGCCGCCGGTACCGTTGACGACGGCCACGTCACCGACGCGCACCTGATTCTCGAAGATGAAAAAGAAGCCGGAAATTATATCGCGCACCAGATTTTGTGCGCCGAAACCGACTGCCAAACCGGCGACGCCGGCGCTCGCGAGTATCGGACCGATCTCCACGCCTACCTCGCGCAGTATGATCAGGGCGCCGATCATCCACAGGACGATCATCGCGCCCTGGCGCAGCAGGCGGACCAGGGTTTCGGCGCGCTTGGCCGACTCGCTGGCGATCTCTCCGGTATTCGCGCCTTTGTCGAGCAGACGCTGTTCCAGTCGACTTAGCGCCACTTTCACCGCCGTCATGCCGATCCACAGCAGAATCAGGATCAATAAAATGCGCATGCTGGTGACCAGGAGGTCTTCCCAGTTCACGTGCCCAAGATATTTCAGGACGATTTCCATCAGAGTGAGATACCTGCCGGTTTGAGTGAAACAAGTATGAACGCGCGCCTGACGCCGTTGCCTGTCAGTAAGGCGTGGCCGCCGGAATTACTCGGAGATGCGTTTGACATGCCGCTCATCGTGATCGCGAACGACATGAACTGCGAGTTGCCATGTGTCATGGCTCTGCATCCACGGCAAGTATAAAGTCCCTTGCTGTCGAACACCACCCTGCATCTCCCCGCTGCGTAGGCGTGTGAACATGCGTTCCGCGCTACTCACGGAATTTGCGCACGGAATAAGCTGCCTGATGGAGGATGCGTGAGTATCCTGCCGATGCAGCATGGGTATTGAATAATTGAGCGATGGCAGTGGAAAAAGTTCCATGGCGCATCGTGTGGCGCTCTTGGCGGTTCAAGTAATAAATCAAAGTTTCCTTAGCTATCAGGACCGGTAAGTCATCGCCGGCGTATCTCGGGTGAGCTGTGACTTCGTTTCAGGGTATGCGGGTTCTGGCGCAGGCCCCGGTATGGCAGGGCGCGCCGATGCGTATGGGCTACACTTACAACATCGAGATCAGCAAATGGCTCGGCAAATGGAGGATCGATTATGACTGGAGTGACAGATGTGATCATGGAGTCCGCGAGCGGATCGCGCAGAGACCCCGAATTCCCCAACGCCCCAGCCGAATGGACGCCCGAGGCTGCTGCGAAAACGGCGCAACAGGGCGGCCTGCAGCTTGGCGGGGATCACTGGGAGGCGGTGAAGGCACTGCAGGACTACTATGCCAGGCACGATAACACCGGCATCAACACGCGTGAACTGCACGATGCCCTGAGCGAGAGGTTTCACTCCAGAGGCGGAATGAAATTTCTCTATTAACTCTTCCCGGCTGGTCCGGTGGCGCAGGGTTGCCTGATCGCAGGGCTCAAAGTGCCGGCCGGCGCGGTAGACAAAGGGTTCGGCAGCGTTGTCTGATACGCTGTGACAAGTCGCGAATCAGATACATTAGTTCGGAGCAGGGTAAATATGATGCGAACTCACCCTGCTCTACAAGCGGTGCGGCCGCCGTACCCGGTTTCTGACTTGCACGTCGATCTCGCCACGCGGATCAACGTTTAACTGAAATCCTTGCACTGCTGTATCAAGCTGGGGTGACGCCCCCGATCGCGCTCTGTCGAAAGCTGGAAGTACTCTAAAGACCAGGTTGCTCAGCGTTTGAGGACGTATTTCCCGCCAGCGAAGTAATATACCGGGAACAGCCCGGGGCCCGGCCCGCCGACCTCGATTACCGGCCAGCCATTGCGGCGTGCAGCCAGTTCTGTCGGAATGCCCGTTGATTTGAGCAGCTTGACCCAGGCCTCGGGTTTGCCGTCTTTGTTCCGATCGGCGAGTTCGATCTGCCCGGCCTAATACGACGCCGTCGACGGATCGTCTTCGCAACGGACATATTGACCATTCATAAGCTTGAAGCCTGCCGCCTTGAAGATGGCGGCGCGGTCAGTGTTGCTCGGTTGTGGCGGCGTGGCGGCTTGCGTGACGGACGTCATCAGCAGCAGCGCGGGTATGAAACCAGTGATTATTCCCATCATTGTTTGGCTCCCTGATTCAGGTAATCAGTATCTGCCCGAGATCCGGTGCAGGGCCGATATGGCAGCTTGTCATCGGAATCCTGGTGGCATTACTGAGCGCATGTGGCGCCTTCATTCTATGCGAGTGTAGGGCCATCGGTGTGTCAATCAAATGGTAGCTCTCGGCCTGTTGGTCTGCCAGTGGGATTCGGCTGGCCAGGTGCCGTCAACGCGGCGACCACTTGTGATCCGATAATACGGTAGAGGTAGACAGAGATTCACGAGCAACTACAATAAGGCCAATATCGTGGCGACATCACGGGCGGCGGTCACCGTCAGTCGATTCCGGGTCTCCATTCGAGAGCGACCCTTCCTTAATTCGAAGCTTTTATCGGTGCGATTATGAAAATACTGGTGCGCAATTTGTCTCGTGATACCACGGAAGCGGAGTTGCTGGCCCTGTTCCGGGACTATGGCGGCGTGCAGTACTGCAAGGTGATGATGGACAGAGTGACGAAACAATCAAAGGGTTTCGGGTTTGTTGACATGCCTCTTGCGGGTGAGGCCAAGGTGGCGATAAAGGCGCTTAATGCGCGGGATGTCGGCGGCAGTAAAATTCGCGTTAAAAAGGCGGAAACGACTGAGGTGGACTTGGCCGGAAAGCCGGCGCGTGATTGATTGCCCTGACGCCGGGAGTCGGGTGGCGGGATGAGTCAGCACCGCGCCAATGATCCACTGCATGGCGTAACTCTGGAAATGATGCTCACGCGTCTGGTGGATCACTATGGATGGGAGGCATTGGGTCGAATCGTCAACATCAACTGTTTTACGCACGAGCCCAGTATCAAATCCAGCCTGACGTTCCTGCGCAAAACACCTTGGGCCAGGGAGAAGGTGGAAGGTCTGTATGTGCGCAGCCTCGATTCTGATGGCGCGGCGGATTGAAGGGCAAGGCTGTGGTGAAGCGGTCCTCGGTTGTGTTGAACGATGCGGAATCCGGGTTTCATGTTGTTCAACCCAGGCTGCGGGTTCACTTCAGCCTCCTGCCGGTCGTGCCAGTATCATAAAATCGTAGGGTTCGAGTGCCAGTGCATGTGCGGCGACTATGGTGCGGCCGGCAACCAGATCGACTACCGATTTGCGCAGACCCAGCAGGCGCAAGCGGGTGCCTTCGATGGTCTGGGGCGCCTCGCTGAAGCTGGCCAGCACCAGGACACTGTGGTCGCCATTGGTGCGAAAATAGCCAAACACGTGATCGTTGCCGGTGTCGACGATTTCGGTCTCGGCGCGGTCGAAGGCGGGGTTCTGCTGCCGGATCTGGATCAGCCGCAACAGTTCCTGGTAGATGCGACCCGGCGTGGTGTTCGGGTCGCGCCGCTGTTCGGCACGCACTCGATCGAATGCGGCCCGATGCAGCCAGCGCGTGTCACCGATCTTGTCCGCTTCCTGATCATAACTGTAGTTATTCAATGCCCCGATCTCGTCACCGAGATAGATCAGGGGAATGCCGCCGATGGTCAGGATAATGCCGTGAACAAGCAGTATGCGGCGTACCGCCAGGTCGATGCCACGCTCGTCGGTGCTCTCCTCTGCCTGTTCCAGGCCGGCCAGGGATGCGCAGGTACCGGAAATACGCGCTTCACCGGTCAGCATGTTTTCCTGAAACGGCAAGCCGCGGGCGAAGCTGTCGGCGAAACTACCGGTATAAAATCGCGTGAGGAAGCGCCGATGTTCGGAAGGGTCGAGCCCGAGGTCCGTGACATCGTCGTTGGAAAAAGCGAAGCCGATGTCATCGTGACAACGCACGTAGTTCACCCAGGCGCAGCCCGCGGGAATGGCGAAGCGCCGCCGCATGGCGTGCTTCAGGATGCGTGTCTTGCGGGTTGCCAGTGAATTCCACAGCAGCGCCATCAGTTGCGGGTTGTACGATAGTGAACATTCCTGCTCGCTGATGTATTTCTTGACCTCGTCCGGATGCACGATTGCTTCCGACTTGAACACCATCGCCGGCGCCGCGATCCGCACCAGGGCATTGAAGGCCTGGATGATCGTATGGGCCTCGGGCAGGTTCTGGCAATCGGTGCCGAGTTTTTTCCAGATGAAGGCCACGGCATCCAGCCGCAGGATCTCCACGCCCTGGTTGGCGAGGAACAGCATTTCCTCCAGCATGCGATTGAACACTACCGGGTTTTCGTAGTTGAGATCCCATTGGTAGTTGTGGAAGGTGGTCCAGACCCATTTCCGGATACGGTTGCGATAGGTAAAAGAGCCCGGGTGTTCGTCGGGAAACACCGGCGACATGGTCGCTTCGAAGGCATCCGGCAGGGTGCGGTCCGGAAACATGCGGTAATAGCCCTGATGCTCGGTATCGCCCGTCAGCGCCTGCCTGGCCCACTCGTGTTCATCCGAGGTGTGATTGAAGACGAAGTCGAGACACAGCGAGATACCGTGACGACGCAGTTCCGCCGCGACTTCCGCCAGTTGTTCCATGGTGCCCAGTCGCGGTGTCAGTTCCCGATAGCTGGAAACCGCGTAACCGCCGTCGTTGTCGCCCGGGGGTGTTTTGTACAAGGGCATGAGATGCAGGTAGTTCACACCCAGCTCCAGCAGATAGGGAATGCGTTCACGCAGTCCGGCGATGTTGTCCGCGAACAGGTCGACATAACACATCGCGCCGACGATACGCTGCGACTGGTACCAGTGGGGATCCGCCTCACGCAGTGCGTCCAGGGCCTTCAGGCCGGTGGGTCGGGCATGCCACATGTCCGTCGCGGACGCCACGATGCTCTCCAGGTGATAGAAGAAATCGTATTGGCGTCCGTAGAGCCGGTACAGGCAGGAGAACAGAGGCGGAAAATTGACCCGCAGCCGCTGGACATAGCCATGCCATTCATCGGTATCGACCTTGTCCGCGAAACGGGCCTCAAGGCGCGGCAACAGCCGTTGCAAGGAAGCAGCGGCGTGTTCTTTGTGCCAGTTGGTATCCGGCTGGAGTGACTCAGACATGCGGTTGTGACTCGTTGATGCCTGCACTGTAGCGCGGCATCTGCAAGGAAGAATGCGTATCGTCCTTAGCTTACGCGCACGAGGCGGCAAGGTGAAGGGCAAACAGCGGATACGTCGGGGATAAGAGGCATGTTTATTTGGAAATCAGCCCACTGACTGGAGTCGCACCCCTGTGGTCGTGCTTGTTATGTCGCACACGACCAAATATCTTCAGTCCAGAAATTGCTGTGAAGAAAGGTTGATGTCGTAACGCTCTTTGGCGATGGTGCTGATGGTTTTCGCAAACTGAGGGTGGTCGCGCAGAATCCGACTGAAGCTGGATTTTTCCAGGACGAACAGATCGCACAGGGTTTTTGCCCTGATGCTGGCGGTGCGCGGGACGGATATCAATAATCCTATTTCGCCGAAGCAATCGCCGTCTTTCAGTGTCTGTACCACTTCGTTCCCCGAGTTTCGCTACGCTCAGCCCGGGGTACGATGGGGACGGAGCGCAAAAAAACGCCCCGCGGAGCGTACAAGATAACGGAGGATGGAGTGTGTATCTAGATATTCAGCAACAGCGCCAGTCCGGTCATCGCAATGGCGGCACCGCTGGCACGTACCCATTGCCGTGACTCGATACGAGACAGGCCGAGCCCGGCGAGTATGCCGGTGCCATGCAGCGCCGCGGTGGTGATGATGAAGCCGAGCGCATACAGCGTAGCGGACGAGGCCTGCAACAGTTCGGTGCCGTGCGCGTGTCCATGAAACAATGCGAACACGCCGACCAGCAACATGCCGGCAGCGGTCGGCAGGCACACTGCGAAGCTGATCATCAGGCCCAGTATCAGTACCGACAACACAATAACGGTCTCGGTGAAGGGCAGGGCATAGCCTGACATGCCGAGCGTGGCGCCCAGCACCATGGTCCCGACGAATGCCAGAGGGACGGCCCACAGCGCGCGGCCGCCGAGTTGCGCGGCCCACAGGCCTACCGCGAACATGGCCAGTAAGTGATCGAGCCCCGAGAGCGGATGCATCAAGCCCTGCATGAAGCCGGCGCCGCTGATGCCGAGGACATGTGCCGATGCAGTGAGCGGCACGGCCAGTGCGCCGAGAGCGCTGATGAATTGCAGTCTTGCTCGAGTACCCATGGCGTTCTCCTCGCTAAGTAATATCGTTCGGCAGAATCCTGGCTTGTGGAGTCCATTGACGGTCTCCACTCTGCGGCTGTCCAGAATCGCCTGCGGTGATTGTTTCGTTGTGCTCAATCCGTGTGCATTGATTACCTGACCTTCACCTTGACCAGTTCCTCGCCATCCGGGTCGGTCACGTGCACCGCGCAGGCAATGCAGGGATCGAAGCTGTGGATGGTGCGCAGGATCTCGATAGGTTGTTTGGCATCGTACAGTTTGGTGCCTTTCAAGGCGGCTTCATAGGGTCCGTCCTGTCCCATGGGGTCGCGTGGGCCGGCGTTCCAGGTGCTGGGTACGACAGCCTGGTAATTGTCGATCTTTCCATCCTTGATGACGATCCAGTGCGCCAGCGCGCCGCGCGGGGCCTCCATGTAGCCGACGCCTTTGGCGGTCTTGGGCCAGGTGGACGGATCCCAGTGCTTGTCGTTGTGAGTCTTGAGATCGCCGGCCTTGATGTTGGTCATGAGATCGTCGTACCAGCTCATCATGGTGTCGGCCATGATCTTGGTCTCGAGTGTGCGCGCGGCAGTGCGGCCGAGTGTGGAATACAACGCCTGCACGGGCAGGTCGAGTTTGCTGAGCGTCATGTTCACCAGTTCCTTGGTCTGCTCGTGGCCCGAGGCATATAGCATCAACACGCGTGCCAGCGGTCCGACCTCGACGGCCTTGCCTTTCCAGCGCGGCGATTTCATCCACGAGTAGCTCTTGTCGGTTTCCAGATGCTCGTAAGGCGGCTTGGGTCCGGTGTAATTCAGGTTGGTCTCGCCCTTGTAGGGATGCAGGCCTTTATCCTTGCCGACGCTGTAGTCGTACCAGGAGTGTGCGACATATTCCTGGATTTCGTCGTCGGCGTTGAGATCGATCGGATGGATGGTGGACAGATCACGATTCAGGATCACACCACGCGGGATCAGGAAACTGGACGGATCGGTCATGCCTTTCGACGGCAGATCGCCGTAGGTCATGAAATTGCCGATGCCTTCACCTTGCGTGGCCCAGTCTTTATAGAAGCCGGCGATGGCGAGAGTGTCCGGCACGTACACCTGATCGACGAAAGCACTCATCTGCCCGATGATCTCTTTGACTCTCTGCAAGCCGACCATGTTGACCGCCGTGGCGCCGGTACCGCCACGGAAGTGCGGGCCATTGCCCTGGCCCTCGTTGCCGGGATGAACGCTGATTGCGGCCGGCGAGCCGCCGACCAGGAAATTCGGATGCGGGTTCTTGCCGCCGAAGATGGTGTGCAGCTGCGCGACGTCGCGCTGCCACGCCAGGGCTTCAAGGTAATGCGCGACCGCCATCAGATTTGCCTCTGGGGGCAACTTGTAGGCGGGGTGACCCCAATAGCCGTTGGCAAAGATTCCGAGTTGGCCGGCTTCGACGAAATTCTTGAGCTTCTTCTGCATATCGGCGAAATAGCCGGGCGAGGACTTTGGGTAATTGCTGATCGATTGCGCGAGATCCGAGGTTGCCTTGGGGTCGGCTTTCAGTGCCGAGACCACATCCACCCAATCCAATGCATGCAGGTGATAGAAATGCATCACATGGTCGTGGATGTACTGTGCGCCGATCATGAGATTGCGGATCAGTTGCGCGTTGGGCGGGATCTCGTATTTCAGCGCGTCCTCGACGGAGCGCACTGATGCCAGACCGTGCACCAGCGTGCAGACGCCGCAGATGCGCTGCGCGAAGGCCCATGCATCGCGTGGGTCGCGACCGCGCAGAATCAGCTCGATGCCGCGCACCATGGTGCCGGCACTGGAGGCGCGGGTGATGGTTCCACTGTCATCGGTTTCGGCCTCGATGCGCAGATGGCCTTCGATACGGGTGATGGGATCGACGACGACGGTTTGTGCAGTCATGGTTACAGTCCTTTAAATAAAATTCAGAGTATCTTTGCGCCACCAAATGATAGTTGTCAGGGCTTCAGATGTTCGGCAATCATCTCCGTCAGGCCGACCACCGGGATGTCCATCTTGTAATGCTCCAGCCCTTCTTCCAGAACGATACGGCAGTTGGCGCAGGCGGTCACCATGGTCTTGGCACCGGTCTTTTCCAGTTGGGCTTTCTTGCGTTTGAAAACTTCCAGACGCAGTTCCTCGCCTTCTTCGATGGCGCTGGCGCCGCCACCGCCGCCGCAGCACCAGTTGTACTTGCCGGGGTCTTCCATCTCCACGAAATCCTTGGCTACCATATTCAACAGATTGCGCGGGGGTTCAATTACGCCACCGCGGCGTGCCAGTTGGCAGGGATCATGAAAGGTGACTCTCGAGGTTTCGAAGCCTTCGGTCTTGAGCAGGCCCTGGGTGCGGAAATCCTCCAGGACTTCCAGGATGTGCTGTACTTTGAAGGTAAAGGGCCGGCCGATAAGATTGGCGCCGTCCCAACGCAAGGCCGTATACGCATGACCGCACTCGGGGCTGATGACCGTCTTGACCTGGAGGCGCTCAGCACCCTCGACAATCCGTGACACGATGACTTTGGCCAGATCGGCGTTGCCGATCTGAATGCCCGCGTTGGTAGCTTCGAAGGCGGTAGAACAAAGTGTCCAGGTCTTGCCGGCCTGTTTCATGATCTTGGCGATGGCGGCCAGGTATTCCGGGAAATTTATGATTTCCATGGAGGACAGCATCACCATGTATTCGGCGCCCTGCACGTCCATAGGGGCTGTGAGACCTTCATCTTCCTGCAGATGTTTTATCTGTGCCTGCACAGCGGGCAACTTCACACCCATCGGGCTGCCGATCTCGACCGTACGTGTCACCGCGCCGATCAGACCCTCTGGTGCATGGCCTGAGATCGACATACCTTCACGGAATTTGCGTATCATGTAGACAATGTCGTTACCCACCGGGCAGACCAGCGAACAGCGGGCACATAAGGTGCAACTGTTGTAGACCAGTTCCTTCCACTCTTCCAGTTCGTCGTCGGTCACGGGTTTGGAAAGGCCAAGCAGCTTGCCGATCCGGCCAAGCAGGGTGTATTCCTGTTCGTAGATCCGTCGCATGGGTTCCAGTTTATGGATGGGTGTGTACTTCGGGTCGCCGGTTTCGGTGTAGAAAAGACAGGCCTCGGCACACAATCCGCAATGCACGCAACTATTGAAATAGCTGGCGATGGGTGCGTCGATCATTTCTTTCAGGACCTGGACGCCTTTTTCAAGTGATGCGCTCATACCGAGACTCCTCTGGCTGCGTTGGCGTGGCCGTTGTACCAGCGCGAGCCAAACAGCGTGAAGGCATGGAACAGTTTTGTGAAGGGCAGAATCACCAACAGGATTTCCACGCTGAGGATGTGCAATGCCAGCATCGTTGTGTAGGGCACCAGCAGATGCTTCACCGCCATATAGCCGGTCAATACCGGCAGGAAGGTTATTGTCCAGGTAAAGTAATCCTCGAACGTGGACAGGAAGCGCTTAACCGGTTTGCTGATGCGGTCAGCGAGCATGATCACCATGGCTGCCAGGGTAACGACTGCCGTCATGTCGATGACCTGGGAAGGCAGTGCCGGCCAGGAGATCCCGATCAGGCTCTGGATCAGTTTGATATGCGGCGCGAACAGGAAAACGACAATGGCTAGGCCGATATGAAAGATATACCCAGCGATGTAGCTGACGGGCGAGCGTTTCAACATGCCCGGTGGCGGCAGCGAGCGGCGGAATACCGTATGCAAACCCGAGGCGCCCGCTGCGTGACGCGGCGCGGACAGATCTTTTTTCCGTCCCAGAGTGTAAATCTCCACCAGGCGCCAGATGACGCCAACCAGGAAAATCGCGATGGCGATGTTCAGGCCGGGACCGCGAACCCAGGTCAGGAATTGTATGTCGTTCATGTCATTTCTCCAGGTCGTCGAGGGTGGTGGTTTTATGCTGCGACTTCGCACTCCCCTTTTTGACTCGATTGGCGACCGCTACTGCGACCCCGGCTACTGCACCGATTCCCGCCGCTGCGGCAACGACCTTGGTGGGTTCCGCGGCCATGGACAGGGCTGTGTAGAAACTGCCGGCATCCCAGAAATCCGGTTCCGAACAGCCCAGGCAACCGTGCCCGGATTCGATCGGGAAGCTCACGCCGCCATTCCATTTCACCGTAGCGCAGGCGTTGTGCGTGGTCGGGCCCTTGCAGCCGAGCTCGTACAGACACCAACCGTTGCGCGCGCCTTCGTCGTCAAAGGTCTTGGCGAACTTGCCCTGATCGTAGAACGGCCGGCGGTAACAGCGGTCGTGGATGGAGTCGCCGTAGAACGACAGCGGGCGGCCCTTGTCGTCGAGGTCGGGAATTGTGCCGAAGGTCAGGTAATGGACCAGCACACCGGTAATGACCACCGGAATCGGCGGGCAGCCCGGCACGTTGATGATGGGCTTGTCCTTGATGATATCGGACACGGCCACCGCGCCGGTCGGATTCGGGTTGGCGTGCGGTATACCGCCGTAGGCCGCGCAGGTGCCCACCGCAACGATCGCCGCCGCGCCCTTAGCCGCTTCCTGCAGCATATCCAGATTGGTGCGGCCGGCGATGGTCGAATACACGCCGTCGTCCTTGAGCGGAATGGAACCGTCGACGATCAGCAGGTACTTGCCGTCGAATTCCTTCATCGCGGATTCGCGCGCCGCTTCGGCAGCCGTGCCGGAGGCGGCCATCAGGGTGTGATGGTAATCGAGAGAGATTGCGTTGAAGATCAGGTTTTCCAGTGTCGGTGTGTGCGAGCGCGTCAGCGATTCCGTGCAGCCCGTGCACTCCTGGAACGACAGCCAGATCACCGATGGCCGCTTGGCCTTGGCGAGTGCCTCGGCGACAGCGCTGACCATGGTCGGTGGCAATGCCATCAGGGAGGCGGTGGCCGCGCAGAACTTCAGGAAGGAGCGTCGCGACACGCCTTGGCGACGCAGCGTTTCGAGCAAGGTCATATCGGTAGACATCGATGTTCTCCTATAATCAGTAGCTAATCAGCAATCTTCAACGGCGCCCGTCGAACCGAGAGCAGCCAGGCGTTCATTCAGCAGATCCAGGCCTTCGCGGATGTCGTCCCGCTCGGTCTTGAGCAGTTGCGGCACTTCGATAACTTCCAGGAACTCGGCCAGTACCTGATCGTGCGCGTTGTAATGCGTTACCCACCACACGCCGTGGATCGCGGTCTCGCGGATTTTGGTCGGTCCCAGCGCGTCGACCTCGGCGCTGACTTCGCCCTCGCCGAGTGTGGCACGCAATTGTTCGTATTCGCCGGGCGCCAGTGGCAGACCGCGCAGATCGATGGCGTTGCCGCGACCGTCCTCGAGCAGGGCTTCCAGCATGCCGGTCAGTTCGTACAGAATGGCGTTGACGCCGGCGCCGAGGCCTTCAGCGGATTCATTGCGGACTTCGATGCCGATGTCGTGCAGTCTTGTCATTGCCAACTCCTGAGAAGATCGCGCGCCCGATCGCAGACTTCGGGGATGGCGGCCGCCACCGGTGCACTGGGGCTGTCGCCCCAGTCGACGAATTCCGGTTGGATGCCGATCAGCGCGCGGCGTTTTGGGAAACGGTCGGTGAGGCGGGCGATGATCATCAGGTCGATCAGGCCGACTTCGTGGACGCTGCGCTTGTTGTTGCTGCCCAGATACCGGTCCATTTCATCGTCGACGAAGACCTGTACCGTGCCTGGCGCCGCGTGTAGCTGGGCGGCATCGATGACGATCAACTGATCGGCGTCCTCGATGGGCCCTGCCAGGGTGAAGCTGAGTGTGCCGCCATCCAGATATTCGATGTCGGCAAAATCACCATGCAACAGCTGCAAGGCATTGAGTGCGTGGATGCCGATGCCCTCATCCGCGAGCAGGGTATTGCCCAGGCCGAGTATCAGCGTTTTCTTGGTCATTCTTGTGGAGTCCATTACCTTGCCATATATATGGTTATTGAGTGGCTTTCGGTTGCCCGTGGCGAGATTCAAATCTACTTTAGTGCATCCTAAAATGATTACGGATGACGATTTTGACTTATGTCAAGTGAACGTCATCTTTTGAATTCTTATTTCAGCGTACACCGATATGCTTGATTCGACTTCCGGACCTATACTGAGGGTGGACCGCTCGTGGATTTGAGTTCGTTCTAAGTGTAGACCAGTCGACCGCCGCCGCGCCGGCAACAAAGAGGAGCATCCCGACATGTGTCTCGGCATACCCATGCAGATTTCCGCCATTGATGGTTTTTTGGCGCGTTGCAACGCCAAGGGCGTGGAGCGCGATGTCAATCTGTTCCTGATGCAGGGTGAAGATGTGGCGCCGGGAGATTTCGTCATGGTGCATGTCGGCTACGCCATCCAGAAGATGACCGAGCAGGAGGCGCGATCGGCCTGGGAAGCGTATGACGAGATGCTGGCAGCGGAGGCAGCCATCACCGGTGCATGAGTTGTCCGTCTGTCAGGGCATGTTGCAGCAGGTCGAGGCGATTGCGGCGCAGCGTCAGGCGCACCGCGTTGCGAGTATCACGATCCGCATCGGACCGCTGTCCGGTGTGGAGCCAGATCTGTTGCAACATGCCTTTCCGGTGGCACGCGCCGGAACGGTCGCCGCCGAGGCGAAGCTGATAGTCGAGCGTCTGCCGATCCGGGTGAGTTGCGATCAATGCGGCGCAGAGACGGAAGCCACGGCGAACAGATTATTGTGTGGCGCCTGCGGTGACTGGCATACGCGGCTGGTCAGCGGAGACGAGTTGTTGTTGGCGAGTGTCGAATTACTGGTTTGAAGCGTATTGCGAGAGGATGTGACTATGTGCGATACCTGTGGTTGCAACGTTACCGAACACCACAAGAACGATGACCCGCATACCGTCGAGGTGCTGGAGGAACTGCTGTCCGTGAACAACGAGCAGGCCGCGCACAACCGTGCGCACTTCAATGAACACGGCCAGCTGGTCATCAATCTGATGTCTTCGCCCGGTGCCGGTAAGACCGCTCTGCTCGAAGCGACCATTGACGCGCTGAAGGATGAATTCAGCATCGCTGTCATCGAGGGCGATCTGGAAACCGAGAACGACGCCGAGCGGATTCGCGCCAAGGGTGTGCCCGCCTATCAGATCACCACCGGTACGGCCTGTCATCTCGATGCGCACATGGTGCATGAGGCGCTGCATCACATGCCGCTTCAGGATGTGGATATTCTTTTTATAGAGAATGTCGGCAACCTGGTTTGTCCGGCCAGCTTCGATCTCGGTCAGCACCTGAATGTCATCCTGCTGTCCGTCACGGAAGGTGACGACAAGCCGGTCAAGTATCCGGTCATGTTCCGCGCCGCGGATGCCGTGCTGGTGACCAAGACCGATCTCATGCCGTACATGGATGATTTCGACATTGAGCGCGTCAAGGTGCATATGCGCAATCTGGCCAGCGACGCACCGATTATTCCATTGTCCGCCAGGAAGGATCTTGACATGGATGGCTGGATCAATTGGCTGCGCAAGCATGTCGATGCCTTGCGCGCCGGTGACGAGTTACGGGGTGCTGGGCAGGGAATTGCCGGCCACAGTCACAAACGGCGCGGTTCCCAGATATTGTGAATACGCAATCCGGCAGGCTCGTTGAGGCACTCGCGACAGCGCCGATAAGCGAATCGTGAGTTGACTTTCGAATTGCGTTTTCCCGCGCCGGAACGCCATCGACTTTTTCCATCACTGAAGACGGGAGCAAGCCTATGCAACTGACCGCCCGGGACTGGCTGAAAAAAATCCGGCAGCTGCCCTTGCCGGACAAGGTGCGCATCATGAACGTCTGCGGCGGACACGAACGCTCCATCAGCATGAGCGGTCTGCGCGGCGCCCTGCCGGAAAACATCGAACTCATTCCCGGTCCC
>JBBQDK010000041.1:0-20309 GCA_038319625.1 Gammaproteobacteria bacterium | reverse complement strand
GGTATTAGCAAAAGCATGTTTTAGTGCAGGCATGGAATTTAGCAACGAGGACGCACATTCAGCATTATACGATGCCGAAAAAACCGCAGAATTGTTTTGTTTGATGGTAAATCGTTGGCGTGTTTTAGAGTCAGCCATTCTCTGATTGATGATACCGACTCACGACAATAGCCACCTACACTTTTTAGGGCTTACGCTGCACAAACGTGGCGTAAGTCCCTAAATAGCTATGCCTAAGTATTGCTCACTCGGCACTGTCGTCTTCATCATCATCAAGGTCGAAATCATAGTCCTTGATTTTGCGTAATAAACGACGCTCTTCGAGAATATCGTCAATGACACGACGCTTGGTCAATGAATTTTTGACATTATTGCTTTTATTAACATCCTCATTGTCAAAGTCATTACTCGACTCTTCATCAAAAGCATCATCCAATTTAAATTCCTCAGATTTTCCGCTTGACATAGTCACCTCTCAACATTCAAGGAGCGGCTATATACTAGAGTAGTACACAAAAGTAAAGACATTCACCAAAAAAGACGATAAATGGCTAAAAAACACGATAAAAACAAAATTAGTAATAAAAATAGGATATGGGTGGGATAAGAGAATAGTTTACAAGATTGGGGTGATCGATGGGGTTCGAACCCACGACAACCGGAATCACAATCCGGGGCTCTACCAACTGAGCTACGACCACCATAGAGAGATTGACAACAGAATTGGTACGATTGGCGCACCCGGCAGGACTCGAACCTGCGACCCTCGGCTTAGAAGGCCGATGCTCTATCCAGCTGAGCTACGGGCGCAATAATCTGCGTCCCCTGCGCTGTCTTCAGTCAGCACAGCCAATTGGTCGGGGTAGAGGGATTCGAACCCACGACATCCAGCTCCCAAAGCTGGCGCGCTACCAGACTGCGCTATACCCCGCACGTCCGTACCGCCCGCGCTACGTTACTTCCGCCTTCCTGGCAGGGCCCGCGATAATACGCGCAGGATACCGGAGCGTCAATCGCGTTGGCTCGGGGACAAGACGATTGTAGCAGTATTTTTTTCGGCAGACTGTACTGATTGTCCGGCACTGCGCCGCGTGGCCACGCGGCGCGCTTGAGGCCTGGAATTGGGCATGCGAGAATGCCGGCGCTGCTTCCCAGGACTACCAGCTATCTCCATGCCGGCCCAACTTCTCGATGGTAAAACGATCGCCGCCAGCATCCGTCAGACGGTAAAGGCGCGGATCGCGCAGCGCCTCGAAGCAGGTCATCGCCCACCAGGACTCGCCGTTGTGCTGGTGGGCGCCGATCCCGCATCGCAGGTCTATGTGCGCAGCAAGCGCAGCGCCTGCGCCGAAGCCGGCCTGCTCTCCAAGGCGTTTGATCTGCCTGACCAGACGACGCAGGCGCAACTGCTGGACCTGATCGACCAGCTTAACGCCGATCCGGCGATCGACGGCATCCTGGTGCAACTGCCGTTGCCGGCCACTATCGATACGGAAACCGTAATTGAACGCATTCATCCCGACAAGGATGTGGATGGCTTCCACCCCTACAATATCGGCCGCCTGGCCGTGCGCCTGCCGCTACTGCGGCCGTGCACACCGCGCGGCATCATCACGCTGCTCGAGCACAGTGGTGAAATCTACAAGGGTCGTGACGCGCTGGTGATTGGTGCGTCCAATATTGTCGGACGGCCCATGGCGCTGGAACTGCTGCTGGCTGGGGCCACTGTGACCATCTGCCATCGCTTCACCGGCGACCTCGCCACCCATGTCGGGCGCGCCGATATCGTGGTGGTCGCGGCCGGCAAGCCGGGACTGGTGCATGGCGTATGGATTAAACCCGGGGCCACGGTGATCGACGTCGGTATGAACCGGCTCGATGACGGCCGGTTGGTCGGGGATGTCGAATTCGAGGTGGCACGGCAGCGAGCTGCCTGGATTACGCCGGTACCGGGCGGCGTGGGGCCGATGACGGTCGCGACATTGCTGCAGAACTCACTTTATGCGGCGGAACACCACCCGGATTGAGTCATGTACCGGCACACGATACTGTGTCGAGTCGGGTCCTAGTGGTGTGCTTCATTCTGTTTAGAACTTATGCCGCAGGCTCGCTAAGCACCGAGGTTTGGAAGAACGTTCCCTCTCCCAGAGAAAGAGGGAGAAACTGCCACCGGGATGCTTCATGATCTGGTGGATTGCGATTCTCGGTGCTTGAATTTAGTTCCATGAATTACAGAGCACACTACTAGCTGCTCGATCTCACCAGGTGTACCGATTCGGCGGCCGGAGGACCGGTCAACTCGTCCAGCGGTCGCGGCGCGGCTACCCAGTAACCCTGCGCATAGTCCACACCCAGCCGTCCCAGTGCGGACAGGATCGCATCGCTCTCAACGAACTCGGCAATAGTCTGAATACCCATGACGTGACCGATCTGCGTGATGGCCTCGACCATGGCGCAATCGATCGGGTCTTCCACCATATCCTTGACGAAACCGCCGTCGATTTTCAGATAATCGACCTTCAGGTTCTTGAGGTAGGCGAAAGAACTCAAACCGCTGCCGAAATCATCGAGCGCGAAGCGACAACCGATCGCCTTGAGTTCGGTCATGAAGTGCACAGCGCGGCGCAGGTTGGCGATAGCGGCGGTCTCCGTAATTTCGAAGCAGATGTGCTCGCCACTCACGCCGGCAGACTGCAATTCATCCAGTACAAAATCGAGGAAGCGGTCGTCGCATAAGGACTGGCCGGACAGATTCATCACGCACAACCAGTCATTTTTATCGTGCGGCAAGGTACAAAGGTAGCGCATGGTATTGTGCACCACCCAGCGGTCGATGGCCGGCATCAGATTGTAGCGTTCCGCCGCTGGAATGAAGGCCATGGGTGGCACCTGTTTGCCCTGCTCATCAAGCAGTCGGATCAATACTTCGAAATGCAGGTCCACATCCTCGGCCGGTAGCACTGGTATGATGGGCTGGTAATAAAGTACAAAGCGATCCTCGTCGATGGCCTTGCGCAGCCGCGATACCCAGCGCATCTCACCGCGGCGCTGTTTAAGTTCGCTGTCGTCGGGCTGGTAGACATGCACGCGGTTGCGGCCCGAATCCTTGGCGGCGTAGCAAGCCACATCGGCCACGCTCATGACATCAGCGATGCTGTGCGTCGCAGTGTTCAATGCCGCCAGGCCGATGCTGACACCGATCTCGAAGCTGTGGTCCTCCCAGACGAAACGGAAGTCCTTGACCCTCGAACGCAGATCCTCGGCGATGCGCTGCGCCTTGTCCAGCGTGCAACCCTTGAGCATGACGCCGAACTCGTCACCGCCGAGACGCGCCAGTATGTCACTGTCACGCACCTGGCTGTGCAGCAAACCGGCCAGCTGGCGCAGCAATTCGTCACCGGCAATATGTCCGCAGGTGTCGTTGACCACCTTGAATTGATCCAGATCCAGATAACACAAGGCATGCTGCTGCCCGTCGCCGCAGTCATGATCAATGGTCTGCTGCAGTTGCAGCTCGAATTCTCGACGATTGAACAATCCGGTCAGGGCATCATGATTGGCCTGGAAGGACAACTGCCGCGCCAACTTGCGGGCGTGGCCGACATCGTTAAAGACCATGATCGCGCCCAACACCTTGCCGTCGTGATCGCGGATCGGTGCAGCCGAATCGGCGATAGCCACTTCGGAGCCGTCCACTCGCAGCAGGGCCAGTTGATCCTTGCGACCGACGGCAAGGCCTTCGCGCAGACAGGAATCGACCGGATTCTCGACGCGTTCACGGGTATGTTCGTCGATAAGGTGCATGACCTCACCGATATAACGGCCTTGGACTTCGCTCAGGGCACGGCCGGTCAGGGACTCCGCAACCACATTCAGATATTCAATATTGCCCAGTGCATCCGTGGTGATCACGGCGTCGCCGATGGAATGCAGCGTGACCACCGCACGCTCTTTTTCGCGCGCAAGTTCAGTCTCCGATTCACGCACCCGTGCCAGCATGTCGCGTAATTCGTGCTGTTGGAGCAGCACATAATCCAGGGCTTTGTTGATGAATTTGGCCAGGAACCCGAACTCATCCTCACGGCTATCATCGAATCGCCAGCTGACATCACCATTGGAGAAGGCCTTCGCGCTTTGTACCATGCCGATAAAAGGCTGGGTCAAAATCTTGTGCAGAACCCATTGCAGGATGAAGCCGAATACCAGAAAGACTATCCCCATGAACATCACCAGTTGCTTGCGCTCCTGAGCCTGCATCCGGTCGAGCCGTGGCGTGTACAACTTTAATACAAGCTTGCCGATCGGTGCTCCGTCCGCGGGTGTATATTGCAGCATCCGGGTGATCACGGCGTCGTCAGCGCCCGTCGTGCCGGCAGTAATGGTTTTGCCTTGCAGATGCAGTTCAGCCGCCTGCATTCCGAGCATGCCTGACAGCAGCGTCAACCTGGCCTCAATCTGATCCGTATCGGCCCCGGGTGTGGCGGCCAGATACAGTTCCATCTGATAGGCAAAGCGCTCGGCGTTCATCTTTACGCGCTCGGCGGTCTGCCGTTCCAGATTGGGCAACAGCAGGGCGGTCAGCAGCAATCCGACAATCACCAGCCCCCAGAAGACGATGCCGGTGATCTTGAGTGGTAATCCGGAGTGTGCGACCGAGTCATCTTCCGGCCGTGGGGTGGTGCTATTCATCTAAACCCGATCAATTTCAGAGACAGTAACATGGGGCAAACACCGCTCAAGCCGGCGCCGAAAATCGCAAAGCCCATAAACCAGGGGATAAACCAGACTTGGTTGTAATACAGCAGATACGTGATGCATAGCATAATGGCGACGGTGAACCGCCACGCCCGCTCCGCATTGAAATTGATACTGAAAAATCCATGAATCGGCCAACAGGATTTTTCCACCAGTGGTGGCGCATCGGGGCCATAACGAAGCCGCGTGACAAGCAGCGGAATGCGCCAACTGGTAAGCCCTTCGAACAGCAGCACCGCGATCAATCCAACCATCAGCGAACGCTGCTCAAAATAGAGTGAGGCAAGAATGCAGGTTCCGATGAACAGGCGAAACACTCTGTCAGTCATTACGATCTCCGCTCAGTTATCGTGCGCCATAATTCATGCACACCCTCTCGATGGGCGCACAATCCTGCGCTGCTCCGGTTTATTGCAGTGAATACAAAGTACTAAATTTATATGATTGAGCCAGTTACCGTAACACCTGGCTTATCGGCCACTTCGGGAGGGACTTAAGTGAACGGTGAGCGGGTCGACATCCGCAAAAACGGCATCCCTGCGTTCAAATCTGGCACGAGGAATCAATCGCCGGGCGATCTCAATGAGGCTCTGATTAACTTTTTTATCTGTCGCTGAGTCATAGCGAACTCGGAGATATATTCCTGTTGGATATCATCTATATTCCTCTGCGTCCTCCGCGCCTCTGCACATACAATGAATAAATCAAATATTCCTTGAATCAGGCGCCTTCAGACAGACTACTGACGCCGCCAGGTGGTGCCCTGCGCGCCGTCTTCCAACACCACGCCCTGCTCCTTAAGGAGGTCGCGGATACGATCCGATTCGGCCCAGTTCCTGGCCTGACGCGCGGCCAGCCGCAGCGCGATCAAAGCCTCGATTTGCGCCGTGTCGGGACCGACCTGTTCGTTGCCGGCCGTCGGTACCGCTTGCAGAAAACTGTTCGGATCATCCTGTAAAATGCCAAGCTGACCGGCCAGGCTGCGCAAAGTCGCCGCCAATCGTCCGGCTCGAGCCGGGTCGGTCGCGCGCTCGCGATTGCATTCATTGGCCAGACCGAACAGCACCGACAGGGCCTCTGCGGTATTGAAATCATCATCCATCGCGGCATCGAAGCGCTGCCGGTACTCCACATCGATCGGCTCTGCTGAACCGAGGCCGCGCAGCGCGGTGTACAGGCGCGCCAGCGCCGCGCGCGCCTGGTCGAGGTTATCCTCGGTGTAGTTCAGGGGACTGCGGTAATGACTGGCGAGAATGAAATAGCGCACCTCCTCAGGGCGGTAGCGGGTCAGTATCTCGCGCACCGTGAAAAAATTGCCCAGGGATTTGGACATCTTCTCCTCGTTGACACGCACGAAGCCGTTATGCATCCAGAAATTGACAAACTTGCGACCGGTGGCGGCCTCGGATTGGGCGATCTCGTTTTCGTGATGCGGGAATTTAAGATCCATGCCGCCGCCGTGGATATCGAAGTGATCGCCCAAACAGCGCGTCGACATCGCCGAACATTCGATGTGCCAGCCCGGTCGGCCCGCACCCCAGGGCGATGGCCAGCTCGGCTCATCGGGCTTGGCCGCTTTCCATAAGACGAAATCCAGCGGATCGTCCTTGGCCACATCGACTTCGACGCGTGCACCGGCGCGCAAGTCTTCCTGCTGCTCCCCGGATAGCCTGCCATAGGTCGGGAATCGACTGACATCATAATAGACATCGCCGTTGCCAGCCGCATAGGCGTAACCCTTGTCCACCAGGGTGGTGATCATGGCGATGATGTCATCGATGGATTGCGTGGCGCGTGGCTCTTTGTCCGGCGGCAGCACGCCCAGCGCGGCACAGTCCTCGTGCATTGCCTGGATGAAGCGCGATGTCAGCACACCGAATTCCTCGCCATTTTGTATGGCGCGCTGGATAATCTTGTCGTCGATATCGGTGATGTTGCGTACGTAGATAACCTGGTAGCCACAGGCGCGTAAATAGCGTACCACTACATCGAAGACCACCAGTACGCGGGCGTGACCGAGATGACAGTAGTCGTACACCGTCATGCCGCAGACATACATCCGCACTTTGGCCGGCTCGATGGGCGTAAAGGGTTCTTTCTGACGGGTGAGACTGTTGTAGATCTGGAGCATGTGGTGATTCCGGGTTTTTGTGTCAGTTGTCGCGTCATAGTTCAGAACGCGGTCAGCAATCCTGAATAATTCGTCATTCCCGTGCAAGTGGGAACCCAGGCTACCCTGGCAGCGTGATCTTTACTTTCGCAGAGATCACGATAAATCAGAGAATTCCTTTACTCAATACACGCCGCCAATCGATTGCGTATACGCTCCACCGCCATCAACCGCATGATGCCCGCCAGTTCCGGTCCATGCAGCGTACCGGTAAGGGAGGCGCGCAAGGGCATGAACAAGGCCTTGCCCTTGACGCCCGTACGTGTCTTGAGTGCCGCAATGAAATCGGCATACTCGGCGCCCACCACTTGCAGAACGTCGAGAGCGTGCCGAAAATAATCCGGTGCTGCCTGCACGATCTGTTCACGCGCGATTGCTTCAATCTTCAGTGCATCGCTGAACACGATCTCGGCCCACTGCTGCGCCTCAGCCGGAAAATGCACATTACCGCGCACCAGCGTGATGAACTCACCACGCACGGTATCGGACACCAATGCATGAGTCGCCGCTCCCATCCAGCCCCAGAGTGTCATCGCTTCCATGTGAGTGATCGCCTGCTGCTGCCAGTACAGCAACTGTGCCGCATCGTAGCGTGCCGGCGAGCGGCCGAGATGTACGATATCGAAACCCTGGGCCAATTGCTGCAGAGTCATGAAACCTTCAGCAGCGAAATGATGCCCGAGACGTGCCAGATAATTCAGCACCCCCAGCGGCAAGTAGCCGCTCTCACGCAACTCGGCGACACTGAGACTACCGCTGCGCTTGGACAAGGGCGCGCCGTCTGCGCCGACGATCATGGCGATATGTCCGTAGTGCGGTACCGGCAGGCCAAGCGCTTCGAGCAACAGTATCTGGCGCGGCGTATTGGTGAGGTGATCCTCGCCGCGCAGCACATGGGTCACACCCATCAGGCCGTCATCGACAGCGTTACTGAAAAAGAACGCCGCGCTGCCGTCGCCGCGTCGAATCACGAAATCGCCGATATCGTCGCTGGCGAAACGCTGCGGCCCGCGAACCAGATCCTCAAAATCGATAGTGCGCCCGGCCGGAATACGAAACCGCCAGGTCGGTGCCAGCCCTTGTGCACGCTTGGCCGCCACCTGCTCCGCCGTCAACTGCGCACAGGTGCCGGCATAGCGTGGCGGGCGCCCCGCGGCGCGCTGCGCCTTGCGCGACATCTCCAGTTCCAGCGTTGAGCAGAAGCAAGGATAGACATTGCCCTGCGCCTCGAGCTCCGCCGCCTTGGCCTCGTAGATGGCGGCACGCTGCGACTGTGCGTACGGCGCCTGTGCACCCCCCACATCCGGACCTTCCTGCCAGTCCAGACCAAGCCAGCGCAGATCGTCCTGCAGGCCTGCGGTGAACTGTGCGCGGCTGCGCTCGGCGTCGGTATCCTCGATACGCAGCAGGAACACACCCCTGCAACGCTGTGCCAACAGCTCATTGAATAGCGCAGTGCGCACATTGCCGAGATGCAGCTGGCCGGTGGGGCTGGGCGCGAAGCGAGTCTTTACAAGGCTGTCAATCATGGCGCGTCATGGTAACGGAAAACCGGTGATAGTAGGAGCGCCGCCCCGGCGTCGGCGTGCAGCGCGGCTAATACGACCACATTCGGCGCGGATTGCCGCCCGCACCTTAAAACGACTATCATGGCGCCTTCACGACGGGAGGCGCCTCGCGCATGAAAACCGTAATCTTCGCCCTGTTACTGGGCCTGACATCAATCCTGGGCCCGAATTCCGCATTGGCGGCCGGGTCGCACAGCAAAGGAATCAAACCCATGTCCGTACGCATGACCACCAACCACGGCGACATTGTTATCGAACTGGATGCCGACAAGGCGCCGGTAACCGTGGCCAATTTTCTCAGTTACGTCAAATCCGGCTTCTTCAACGGCACGATTTTCCATCGCGTCATCCCCGGCTTCATGATTCAGGGCGGCGGCTTTGAACCCGACATGACACAGAAACCGACCCAGGGCTCGATCAAGAACGAGGCCGACAACGGTCTGCAGAACCTGATCGGCACCATCGCCATGGCGCGCACCAGTGACCCGCAGTCCGCCACTGCGCAGTTCTTCATCAACGTCAAGGATAACGGCTTCCTCAACTACAGCGCGCCCACCGCGCAGGGCTGGGGCTACTGTGTGTTCGGCAAGGTGACACAGGGCATGGACATCGTGCGTGAAATCGAGAAAGTGCCGACCGCCACGCGCATGGGCATGCAGGACGTACCGAAGCAGGATGTGGTGATCGAGAGCGTTGCAGTCGTCGAATAGATCCCACGCTCCGGCATAGCGCGGGGAGCGAAAACGCCACCAGGAACCACTGGACCGCTACCCCGGAACCTGGTGCCGTTTGCGCACTGCGCGCTTTTGCATCAAAGCGGTCAACCGCCAGAACATGATGACCCATACCCTTTTCATCTCCGACCTGCACCTGGACGCCACACGCCCCGCCATCACCAAACTGTTCCTGGCGTTTCTGCGCACGGAGGCGACACAGGCCCGGACGCTATACATTCTTGGTGACCTGTTCGAGGCCTGGATCGGCGACGATGATCCTGCGCCCGAGAATCAGACCGTAATTGCCGCATTGCACGATCTCAATGCACAGGGCGTGGCCCTGTATTTCATGCACGGCAACCGCGACTTCCTCATCGGCGCCGACTTCGCCGCGCACAGCGGATGCACGCTGCTCGCCGACCCGACACTTATCGACCTTTACGGCACACCGACCCTACTCATGCACGGCGACACGCTCTGCACCGACGACATCGACTACCAGAAGGTCCGCCGCATGGTCCGCGACCCGCACTGGCAGCGCGACATCCTCGCCAAGCCGTTGAGCGCGCGCCGGCAGATCGCCCAAGCCGCCCGCGCCGAAAGTGCCGCACATATCGCCGGCACCGCTTACGAAATCATGGACGCGAATCAAGACGCGGTCCTGGCGGCAATGCGCGCCCACCGTGTAACCCAACTCATCCACGGCCACACCCACCGTCCGGCCGTGCACGATTTCGAACTCGACGGCGCACCCGTGCGCCGTATCGTGCTCGGTGACTGGTATGAACAAGGCAGCGTGTTGCGCTGTGATGTGGATGGCTGCCGGCTCGAAAGTCTGCCGGTGTGAATGAGATGGGTGAAGGCGCTGTTTGCCGTAACCCATCATCACGGCACCGGGTCATAGGCGATGGGTTACGCTGCACTTCATCCATCCTACCCGCAGCGGCATCATATCTGGCCTACTTATTTTCCAGCGCCCGCAATGTTTCCATCTCTTTGTCGCTAAACCCGGCCTGCTCACGCGCCACCGTGTGGAACGGCCCCTGTATACGGCCGTTCATTTCGCCGATGTAGCGCTGCATCAACACCTCGAAGGTGCCATCGGGATCGAGTTGACGTTCGGCGCAGAGATACCGGAACCAGCGCGTACCGATGGCGACATGGCCGACCTCTTCGCGCAATATGATCTCCAGAATCGCTGCGCTGCGCTGATCGCCTGCCGCGCGCAGCTTCTCCAGAATACCGGGGGTTACATCCAGGCCGCGCGCCTCTAACACGCGCGGTACCAGTGCCATGCGTACCAGCACATCGTCGGCGGTCTTCTGCGCCATTTCCCACAAGCCGTGATGTGCGGCGTAACTGCCGTAGTCGCAGCCAAGTTCGATGAGCCGTTCGCGCAGCAGCGCGAAATGCTGCGCTTCTTCATCGGCGACGCGTACCCAGTCGTCATAGTAAGCGCGCGGCAAGCCGCGAAACCGGTACACCGCATCCCAGGCAAGATCGATGGCATTGAATTCGATGTGGGCGATAGCGTGGATGAGAGTCGCGCGCCCTTCCGGCGTAGTACTGCGCCGGCGCGGCACGTCGCGCGGCTGCACCAGCCGCGGCAGCACCGGGCGGCCGGGCTCGCCGATGGGCAGGGGATCATGTACCGCTGTCAGCGCATACACGCCTTCGCGCCAGGCGCGCACCGCCGCCTGCGTGCACGCGACCTTTGTGTCGGAAGTGTCGGCGGCAAGGCACTCGCCGGCGGCTGAAAACAGATCGGTGACTGGCATGGTGCGGAAACTACCGACGCCGTGGCGGCGCAAAGTAACGAAGGAACTGGAAGAATATCATCGCTTGAACATCTTTGCGCTGCGCGCCTTCGCGGCGCCGCTCACAGGCGGAGGCCAATGACGATATCCATCACATTGGTCCCGGTCGGGCCCGTATGCACGAGATCGCCGCTTTCCTCCAGGAAACTGCCCGCATCCGCGTTCGCCAGACAGTGCCGAGCATCGAGTCCGGCCAGTGCGCCGCGCGCGATCGTGCCACCATCCACCAGCGCGCCGGCGTCTTCGGTCGGACCGTCCGATCCATCACTGCCGAGCGCGAGCAGCATGGCATCGTCGCGTCCTTGCAGTTCCAACGCCGCGGCCAGCGCCAGACTCTGATTGCGACCACCGCGTCCGGGTTGTTCCGGCAGGCACACCGTGGTTTCACCGCCCCATACATGCACGCCGGGTGCGGCGTGCATGAGCGCCTGAGCCAAACATTGACCAGCGGAATTGGCCGCGCCGTCGATGAAATCATCGTGAACACACACGCTGTAGCCCAGCGTTGACGCCTCACGCGCTGCCGCCCGCTTGGCATCCGCCAGAGTCGCGATGACATGCATCTCGACATCGGCGGGTCCGGCGCCGCTGTTCGCCGACATGTGCCGGCACAGCCGTGCCAACCACGGCGGCAATGCCAATGCTTGCGGACGTGGCGCTTCCGTATCCGCCACCAGCAGACCGGACCCGATCACCGCCGGGTCGTCGCCGCGCACATCGGAAATCAGCAGGACCCGCGCCTGCCGACCGTGCAGCTGCTCGAGGAGTTGCCCGCCCTTGATCGCGGAGAGTGTCTTGCGCACCGAATTCATGGCCGCGATATCCAGACCGCTGCCCAGCAGCCAGGCATTGGCGCGTTGCAAGTCGTTCAATGTGAGACCGGCCGGTAATACCTCCACCAGACTGGAAGCGCCGCCGGAAATCAGAAACAGCAGCGGCGTAGCGGCTGACGCGTCCGCAATAAAGGCGAGCAGCGCCGCGCCCGCTGCCAGACTGCGCGCATCCGGCTGTGGATGTCCCGACTCCAGACACTGGAAGCCCGGACATCGCTCCAGCGCGACGTCGCCATGACCTGTCTTGGTCACCATCAGGCCGCGCACAATGCGTTCGCCCAGCACGTCGCATGCGCCGCTCGCCATGGCGGCCGCGGCTTTGCCGATAGCGATCAGGCGCACGGACTCCGGCAATGGCGCTGCACGCAGAAATTCCGCCACGCGTGTGCGCCCATGCACTGCGGCAAGCGCGGCCTGCGTGATATGCAACAGTGCACGCCGCGGGGCCCTCAGCCCGGCATCAGACATTCATCCGCCACAGCGTCCAGTTCAGCAGTGTGGCGAATGACACCCAGGCAAGATAGGGAATCAGCATGGCGCCGGCCAGCCAGGTCACCCGCCAGAACAGCAACAGCGTGACCAGAATCGATACCCAGAGCAATACGATATCGGCAAAAGCCAGCGCCGGTCTGTGCAAGCCGAAGAACAGCCATGACCAGGTGGCATTCAATAACAACTGCACCGTGAAGGCCGTAAAGGCGGCATTGGCCAGCAGGCCGGTACGTCGCCAGACCAGCCAGCCGCTCACCCCGATACTTATATATAACAGCGTCCAGACCGGCGCAAAGATCCAGGCCGGCGGATTCCAGACAGGTTTGGCAAGCTGCACGTACCACGCGCCGGGCGCGAACAAGGCGCCGACGGCCGCAGCGGCAAACGCCGCGCTGATAAAGAGCAGGAGGACGATACCGGATTTCATAAGATCACCGCCTTTTCCATCAACTAATACGCCGCTCCAATTGACCGCAAGAGACGGCTCTCACGCCGCGCTATTGTGCCGACGCGACGAACCGCACAACGATAAAAACCCCGATCATCGACACCGCCAGTGCCAGCTTGACCGCAACGCCGAGCATCAGTCCCAGCGTGGTACCGACACCGGCACGGCCGGCCTGCAATAGTGGCCGCAACATCGACAGTTCACCGATCACCGCGCCGACAAAGGGTCCCAGCAGTACGCCCGGCAAGCCGAAAAAAATCCCCACCAGACCACCCAGTGCCGCACCCCACAACGCGCGTGATGAGGCGCCAAAGCGTTTCGCCCCAAAGACACCGGCCATCACATCGATCACATAACCCAACACCGCCATCAAACCGAGGACGGTCAGCGTTTTGAAACCTACATAAGAGAAATTCTCAGCCCAGGCGGCGACCAGCATGCCGGCGAACAGTATCGGCACACCGGGTAGCGCGGGAAACACCAGACCGGCGATGCCGACGATGATGAGCACGACGGCCAGCAACCACACCAAAGAAGTAATGAGCATCGGATCAGCTACCGGGCGGCGGAGTAATTGCCGCTGCGGCGTCTGACTGTACCACGACGCCGTCTGTCAGCGCGCTCAGCAGCCGCGTCTCGGCATGGGCTATCTGCCGCGCAATAAAATCGGTTACTGCGCCCCGTGTCCGTTCTTCGTCCGCCGCGGCCACCAGTCTTGCCGCCAGATCGCCCGACAATTGCCTATCGTCCCTGGCACGCAAAATATCCTCCACATAGCAATACAGGTGCGAGGCCATGATCTGACGGAAAAACACCTCTTTCTTTTTGTCATCCAGTGTTGTGCGGCCGTAGGAAACCGCCTTGCCGATGCCGATCACCGTCACCTTCTCGCGCCAGGCGGTGACGGACATATGATAAATATCGGTGATGACGAGTTCAGCCCTGCGGATCAGCGCAATCCTGCCGGCCAATGCATCGAGACCGTACAGGGAATGCAGCCAGTCAATATTGACCAACGGCAGCTTGCACTCTCGCGCGACTGTATTGGCGAAACTCAACAACTCGCCTTGATGACCGGAACGTCCGAGGCCGCAGGCCACATAGCGCTCCGGTAATTCGGCCCGGATCGATTCCGCGGCCCACTGCATTGGCAACGCGTCATCGGCATCCAGTAGCAGTGCGCAATCACATCCCAAAGCGGACCGGGACGATTCGGTGATAGTGTCCACGAATGCGGCGGAAAGCGCATCGCGCTGCAACACCAGCGGTGCCGATCGATAAAGCGCGGTCAGCGCCTCACGATAGCGGGTATCACCCCATTCCTCGCCATTGCTGCCGTAGAGGGTGCTGCCAAAGATCAGCGTCTTCTCGTGCAAGAGTGCACTCTCGCTTTCGAGGAGAAACAGTTTGTACCACAGATCGATAGCCTGCTGCTGCGTGATTTCCGGATAGCGCACACGGACACGCCCGGTCCAATCGGCGGCGGCATAGGGCTGCCAATGGAGGAAATCGCCCCAGAACAGGATGCGGTCGTATCCACGCAACTGTTCCGGGGATCGATACAGCTCGTGCACCAGACGATAGTTCCTGAAGCGGATATCAACGGGTTCTTCGGCATTGCAGAGGGTCAGCCGCGCCTGCGGCAGATGCTTGCGGAAAAAAGTGGTCACCGCCAAATCGACGGACAGCATGCCGGAATTCAGCGAGCAAGGGAAAGCGCAAATGGCAGCGTAGTTGTTCATATCTACATTGAGACAATTATGTTACGCCGAACCGGCGGGAAAAACGAAGCTCATTACAGGCTTGTGACCAGCAAGGGCTTGCCGTGATCGCGGTTCAGGCCCTTGCAGAGCGAATCCATGGCTACATACTCTCTCCCGCAAGTGGCAGAGGATACACGGGTAGCGAAAAATTACGGTTGATCGGTGACGTACCAGGGCTTGCCGGACCGGTCGAGGTAGAGCTTTTGCATCTCCTGCAGATTGAACGGCCGGGAGCCGAAGCGGCCGAATACGGCTATCTGATGACCGGTCTCATCGACGCCGCGATCGCGGTCCAGCCCCTTGGAAAGCGACAGCGCCGGCTGCCGGGTCGGATAGCTCGCGATCAGCTCCGGCTTCGGCTCGGGGCTGAAGCCGTAGAAACGCGGCTGCGAATCCGGCGAGGTCAGTTGCAGCACTTTCAAGCCGTTGCGGCCATCGGCGACATAGGCAAACAGCGAGGCATTGGTGGTGGCGACGATCACGTCCCGGGCATCGTTGAGTGCGCCATCCGCGGTGTACAACTGATAGAGCTTCGGCTGTTCGGGGCGCTCCACATCGATGATCGCCAGTCCCTGGCGACCGGCGGCAACATAAGCGTAGGTCCGTGCGACATAGACGCGTTGCGCATCCTGCAGTGGTACCCGCGCATTCTCGACGATGTGCGGGCGATCGGGATGTGTGATATCGACCACGCGCAGACCATCGGCCGTGGTGGCGAACAGGTAACGGAACTGCACGGCCGTGGCGCGCACGTCCTTGAGCGGAATCACCCCGAGCAGGCGTGGCTTGAGTGGCTGATCGAGGTCCAGCACCACGATACCGGCGCTGGCGGCGATGTAGGCCGTGGTGCCCGCCAGGGCGATATGGCGCGCGCCATCGAGAATGCCATTGTCGTTCCAGGTCAGTGCGCGCGTCAGGAAATTATTGCGCGGCTCAGCATCGCTGAGCGTTTCGATGTTAGTGAGGATCAATCCTTCCTCGGCATCGGTTATCAGCGCATAGCTGTACAGCGCGTGCATGGGCTGTTCTTCATCGGTCTTCAGAATCAGCGCACGGCGGTTGCGCGTCGGGCTGATCGGCTGGTTGGTGGGTAGCGCGATGCAGGTGGCGTTTTTACTGGCGATGCGCGTATCGTGACCGAGTGGCGAGAACGGTGCTGTGACGATACGCTGCGAAACATCCTTGTTGGCGATGCTGGCGACATCGTACACCTGCGATCCCTGCGCCCCTTCTGCGGCATAGAGATATTCACCGACCAGTTGCAGGCAGCCGACGCGGCCGGCACTGTGTTCATCGGCGCGTTGCAGCACCTGCAAATTTTTCTCGTGCGCAGCGTAGCGTTCCGGATAGGCGTACTTTTGCAGATAACTGCCGATTACCGCCTGCGGCTCGTCTTCCTCGGTGACGCGCACCGCGTCGACCGCGCCATCGGTGCCGACCCAGCTGTTAAGGCCGACGAAGTTGACGAAGTTGGTGCCAAGCAGCAGCAACTGCGCCATGATGGCATTGTTGTCGTTGGCCTTGGACAGATGGCAATCCGAACAGGTCTTGGTCTCGGTAAGCCGTTCGGTATGCGGGTAATGCGGCGCGAAGGCCTGCGAGCTGTAACCCGACGCCGAGATCGGCGGCTGCTGATTGTAGATCAGACTGCGATTGAGATTGCGCGACGACAGAATCAGTGCCGAGGTCGAGCGCACCGGCGCAATCATGTGATGCTTGGCATCACCGTGGATGCCGAGTTGGAACATGGCGGTGCGTGCTACCTGTGGATTATAGGTGGCGTAATTGCGTGTCTCACCGCCTTCGTAGTGAAGGCGCTCGGTCTTGGCATTGGCTCGAATCGGCAGATGGCAGCCGGCGCAACTCGTGGTCCACGAGGTGTGGCAAGTGTAACAGAGCATCTTGTCATCGGCATGCGCACGCTGCTCCCTGGGAATGCCAGCGCCCCATTTCAGCGCGCCGACATCTAGCGACATCAGCTTGGCACGTGCGGCCTTGGCGTTGTAATACGGACTTTTCGGATCAACGCTGTCCTTGACCAGATGCATTGCCCATTCCTTGCCGGGATAGAGCATGGAACGTTGAAAGAGTGTGCCGTTGCGCCACTCAAACAGCTTGCGACCATCCGGAACACGCTTCAGGGACAGATCATTTCCACCCGGCGGGGCGGCCGGACCGCTGGTGCGCAGGTTTGGATAGGCATCCACGGTACCGTGACAATCCTGGCAGGTGATCTCGATGGCCGCCATTACCTCGCCATAGATATGGCCGTTGCCATGACTGTCCTGGTCGAAGTGACAATCGACGCAGTGCATACCCTTATCGACATGGATTGACGACATGTGCACTGCCTTCTTGAACCTGTTCGGGTCAGTGTCACTGACCACCTTGCCCCTGGCATCGAGCAGGGCACCATGCCGATCACGCTTGAAGACGGCGCGGAAGTTCCAGCCGTGGCCGTGGTAGTCGGCGAATTGCGTGTCTTTCAGCTGCGGGTTGAGATCACTGACCTGCTGGGAGAATTTACGGTCACCCCACAGACCGCGGATTGCCGCCTCTTCCGGGTTGTGTTCCAGAATCTTGTGGCGCTCGGATTCGCTGGGATGACGTTCCTGCTTCGGCCACATATGCGGCGCATCGGATTCGTAATCCCACATGGTGTAGCCCAAAAAGGTATTCATGAACATATTGGGCTGATGGTGATGGCAGATCATGCACTGGCTGCTGGGTATCGAACGCGTGAAGGCGTGCTTTATGGGATGTCCGGACTCATTGCGCGGAATGGTGCTGTCGACACTGGCGCTGGTGCCGCTGTGACCGAATTGCGCGTAAGGCCCGGAATGGCGCGGGTCGCGGTCGTTGGCAAACACCACATGACAGGCCGAACAACCCGAGGCGCGGTAATCACCGCCGTGATCGTTGCTGCCCATAAACCACAGAGCCGGATCGTTGAGGCGGGTCTTGGTGATGTTGAGTACCGGGATCGAGACGCGCAGACCAGTGCCGGGACCGCGATTCGATTGACGAATATCGGGCCGACCGGGTTCTTCGAGACGTTGCAGCTGACCAAGCTCATCCGGCACACCGGTCTCCGCGAACTGTGTGCCGATGTTGCGCCCACCGCGTTCGAAGACGCGGAAGATATCGCCCGGCGGCGTGGTTTCCCAGGCCGGCAGCGGATACAGCTGCGGGAGTATGCCCTGCTGGGTCATTTGCGCCGTCGGCGGCACGGGATTCTTGACGCTGGCGGGCTGGCCGTCGCGCGTGTAGGCCTCACCGAGTATGTAGCGCTTGAACGGCAGAACGCCGTTGTTGTACGAAGCGCCGCCCAAGAACATTGCGGAAGTGGCCATCAGGCTGCGCTCCTGTGCCTGTATGATGGAGAGATGACAGGCGCCGCAAGCGGCGCGCGCGATGCGCAGGTCGCCGGGATTGATAAAGCGGATAAACTCGGGGCTCTCGTGGTTCAACAGCGTATAGGTGAGCTCCGGAATGGCACTGTGCGGGTAATGCCAATTCTCGGGAAAGCGCGGTGCGACATGGCCGCGCTCCAACGCCGCACGATATGTCGGCGAAGCGGCCTGCGCGTCCCTGGGCTTGTAGACCTGCGCGTCGCCGCCGTGACAATCGGTGCAGCCCAGTACCACAGCAGCATTGGGATGCATGGTGGCCGCATCGGTGCGGACGTGGCAACTGTTGCAGCCGGCACTCTTGGCGTGTGCATCGGCCTCGGTCTGGTGCACCGGCGCGGCAGGGCTGAGTGTGTAGTTGATGGCGCGCGGTGTTTCATCGCTGGAGGCGTACGCAACCAATGCCTGCATCAGCAGGCCTGCTACGATTATCACTTGTTGCCATCGTTTAATCATAAGAACAGTTCGTAGGATGAGTGGAGCGCAGCGCAACCCATCATGCATTGATATTCAATACGCCAGTATCACATTACCCAACACCGAATAGGCGTTCTCGTCGCCGTACAACTGCTTGAAACCGGTACCCGGCAACAACACCGCGCCCGACAGGCGCAACACGATGTTCTGGCTCATCAAGGGACGATAAATCAGTGACACCGACGCATCCCAACCGATGTCGCTGTCGATATTGGCTTGCGCGCGTGCCACTTCCAGCACCGTGGTGTCGGCGAAGGACAAATGATTCAGATTGGCCGAAACCCGCAGCTCCGGCAATACATCCATGTCGGCGCCAATCCCGAGCAGCGCGATCCCCGGATTGGTGAAATTGGACTGACCCTGGTCCTTTGATGAGCGCAAAGAGTTCAGAATGCCGTTGCGTCCCGACAGGCTGACACCGCCGCCGCCGATATCGGGCACCGACTGACGTATCCAGAAGCTGGTATCGGCGCCGGCGAAGATCGGATTTTCCAGTATCGCGTCGAAGCCTTTCGAGACGCGGTCATAGGGATTGTCGTCGCCGCTGCCGTACAACGCCGAGACGCGCAGTCGCAGCCAGTCATAATCGCGCGAGGCCTCGGCCGCGGCGAACCAGGCGCGTATCTGGCTCGATTGATTGACGAACACGCCCGGTGTTTCCCTGCCCAGCGCGGCATAGGTCGAGGCGGTGAGATTCAGCGCGCCGAAGTGGCCGTCGCCGTTGTAGCCAAGATAAGTGACATCGTATTTGCGCGGCCGCTCGGTACCGATCGAGGCCGGCCGCACCAGAAAACCGTTATTGTCGTAGAAGGCGCTGCCGTTCTCGCGGTTGCGGTCGTAGATCAGCACACCCTGCGATGTGAATCCGGTGACCGGATAATCCTGCCGGTAGAGATTGGCGACAAAGACATCGTCGTTGCGCAGCTTCCTGCCCAGATCGTTGAGACCGCTGTTGGTATCCTTCTCGATGCGCCGGAACCACGCCAGATTGTACTGATAGCGATTGCTGTCGCGGTTGCCGAACAGGCGCAGGCCGAAAGGTTCGTCCTGGAACAGGAAACCGCGGAAATCCGCGTTGAAGGGCTGGATACCGAAACGCAGGCTGTCGAAATCGTAATTGTCCGAGACATTGCGCAGATGCTTGTCAGCGAACAGTTCCTGGATGCCGATGTGCTGATCGGTACGTATCCGCCCTTGTGAGGGATCGGTATTCAGCACGCGGTCTTCTTCGACCGTGACACGGTTGTAATTGACGACCGGCGTGAAGCGGAACTCGTATTCGGGCGGCTTGAAGGTGGTATCGCCCTTGTACATCACGACACCGAGGATCAGGTTCTGATTGAATACATCCTGCCGGCCGCCGCCGATCACATCCAGCGCACCGGCTTGCCGGCCACTCGCCGGTGACACGGGGACCGGGAACTTGCGCGGTTCGATCACGGTATCGGAAATCAGCGACAGATTCAGGAACCAGTCGTCGAACAGCGGCCGGTCGGCCTTCAGGGTGTTCTGGTTGTAGGGATCGTACCAGCGCTCATGCACGCCGATCGCCTCGACCAGCCGCCAGCGGTCGGGGATGGGCACGGAGACACGCGGCGCATTCGCGGTCGGCGGCGGTACCGAATCCGGATTGAACGCAGGCATGGCCTGTGGTGGCAGCACCGTCTCGCCGGGAATGCGACGCTCGACCGCATCATCCGCCACAGCGGCCATTGATAGCAGCGCAGCTAATAGGAGGTAGGATGGGCGGAGCGCAGCGCAACTCATACTATGCGATTTACTTTCCATCACACACATTCTGTTCACTGCTGTCGAGGAACGGCGCCTGCGGACATTGCACGAAGCGCAGATTGACGCCAT
>JBBQDK010000040.1:0-20641 GCA_038319625.1 Gammaproteobacteria bacterium | reverse complement strand
CTGGCGCATGACGATCGCCGACCGCCTGCTTGCGGATGACCGTCGGGCGCTCCAACTGGTCGTAATCGACCTCACCGTTGCTCTTGCGCTGCACCAGCTTGACCGGCGGTTCCTGAGATTTGGCATGACCGCCAAGCCCGGTGGCCACCACCGTGACACGCAGTTCGTCAGTCATCTCTGGATCGATGACCGTGCCGACCACTACCGTGGCGTCTTCCGAAGCGAACTCCTTCACGGCATTGCCGACCTCTTCGAACTCACCGATGGTCATGTCGAGTCCGGCAGTCACGTTTACCAGGATGCCGCGCGCACCCAACAGATTGACATCTTCCAACAGCGGACTGGCGATCGCCGCCTCGGCCGCGAGCCGTGCCCGGTCTTCGCCGCTGGCACAGCCCGAGCCCATCATCGCCATGCCCATCTCCGACATCACGGTGCGCACGTCGGCGAAGTCGACGTTGATCAGGCCCGGCCGCGTGATCAGGTCAGCGATACCCTGCACCGCACCGAGCAGTACATTATTGGCCGCCTTGAAGGCATCCAACAGGCTGACACCCTTACCGAGCACCTGCAACAATTTGTCGTTGGGGATGGTGATCAGCGAGTCAACGTACTGGCCCAGCTCCTTGATACCGTTGTTGGCGATCAGCATGCGCTTGGCGCCTTCGAACGGAAACGGCTTGGTTACCACGGCCACCGTCAGGATGCCCATGTCACGGGCGATTTGCGCTACCACCGGTGCTGCACCAGTGCCGGTACCGCCACCCAGTCCGGCAGTGATAAATACCATGTCGGCACCCTCGATCAACTCCTGGATGCGTTCACGATCCTCGAACGCGGCCTGCCGGCCGATGTCCGGATTGGCACCGGCGCCAAGGCCTTTGGTAATGTTGCTGCCCAACTGCAATACGGTGCGCGCCGCCGTGTTCTTCAGCGCCTGCGCATCGGTGTTGGCGCAGATGAAATCCACGCCCTCGATATTCGACGCGACCATGTGTTGCACGGCGTTGCCGCCGCCACCACCCACGCCGATGACCTTGATTACTGCACTCTGAGTGTAAGAATCCATCAGTTCAAACATGTTGTACCCTCCGCGTTAAGTTAATAGTCATTGTTGTTATGCCAACTGCAGGCCCTCTCCCCGCCCCTGTCCCGCAAACGGGAGAAGGTGGCCCGAAGGGCCTGGAGAGGGAATCTTCAAAAATTCCCCTGAAACCAACCCTTCATGCGCTCCCAAACGCCCTTGAATCCTCTCCCCACCGGCTGCTCGGAACCGCGCTCGCCGCGACTGTGATAGCCGAACAGCAGCAAGCCGACACCGGTGGCATAAATCGGATTGCGCACCACATCGACCAGACCCGAGACACCCTGCGGTACACCCAGCCGTACCGGCATGTGGAACACCTCTTCTGCCAACTCGATCAGCCCTTCCATCTTGGAACTGCCGCCGGTCAATACCACGCCCGCGGCAACCATGTCCTCGAAACCGCTCCGACGCAGTTCTCCCTGCACCAGCTGCAGGAGTTCTTCGTAGCGTGGCTCGATCACCTCGGCAAGTGTGTGCCGCGACAGACGCCGTGCACCGCGGTCACCAACACCCGGCACCTCGATGGATTCCTCGGGACTGGCCAACTGCGTCAGCGAACAGCCGTACTTGATCTTGATCTCCTCGGCGTACTGCGTCGGAGTGCGCAGCGCCACCGAGATGTCCTTGGTGACCTGGTCTCCGGCGATCGGGATCACCGCGGTGTGGCGGATCGAGCCCTCGGTGAATATCGCGATATCCGAGGTACCGCCGCCGATATCGACCAGGCACACGCCCAGATCTTTCTCGTCGTCGGTAAGCACTGCGCTCGACGAGGCGAGCTGCTCCAGAATCACGTCGTCCACTTCCAGACCGCAGCGGCGCACGCATTTGATGATGTTCTGTGCGGCGCTCACCGAGCCGGTGACCATGTGCACGCGCGCCTCCAGACGTACGCCGGACATACCGACTGGTTCGTGAATGCCTTCCTGCTTGTCGATGATGAATTCCTGCGGTAGCACATGCAGGATTTTCTGATCGGCCGGTATCGCCACGGCACGCGCCGCGTCGATGACCCGCTCGACGTCGCTGGCCATGACCTCTTTATCGCGGATCGCCACGATACCGTGCGAATTCAGACTGTGAATGTGACTGCCGGCGATGCCCGTATACACCGAATGGATCTGGCAGCCGGCCATCAGTTCGGCCTCCTCCACCGCACGCTGAATCGATTGCACCGTGGACTCGATATTCACCACTACGCCACGGCGCAGACCGCGCGAGGGATGCGAGCCGATACCGATAATCTCGATCTGCCCGTCCAGCGTAATGTCGCCGACGATCGCCACCACCTTGGATGTGCCGATATCCAGGCCGACGATCATGTTCTTCTCTGTCTTCTTCGACATGTTATGTTTGTCCCCTTTGCTGCGACGGTTTGGCATTCTTCGGCTGGTGATTCCAGGCCACCGCAAAGCCATTGGTATAGCGCAAATCGATAGTCGCGATCTCGCTCGCACGCGCCGCCAATACCCGCGGATACAAGCGCACGAAACGCAACAGATGCGCATAAGCGTCTTCATGCCCAAGACGCAACTCGATGCCGTTATCCAGTCCGACGTGCCAGGAACGTCGCTGGTCCTGAATCAACCGCGTGATCTTCAGACCATCCGCCGCCAGGGCCTTGCCCATCTCGTAGTAACTGGCTGTAAGCGTCGCTTCGAGTCCGTCAGGACCGTCCAATTCCGGCAGGCCACTTGGCAACGTATCCGCGGGCGGCGAGAAGCGTTGACCGCGCGGATTCAACAAGTCATGTTCGCCCCAGCGCGCCAGTGGTGTCTGCTCGGTAACTTCGAGACGCAGCGTGTCCGGCCAGACGCGGCGCACCGATGCCGTGTCCACCCAAGGCAAGGTGCGCGCCGCACGCATCACCGCATCCACATCGACCGTGAAGAAACCGCCCACCACCGTACCGGCCACCGCTTCCTGTAGCTGCGCGCTGGTCAGGTGCCGGAACTGTCCGGAAATCTGCACGTGCCGGATCGGCAAGGTGTGCGGGTCCAGCAGCCAGCGCACGCTCACCGTGGTGACGGCAATCAGCAGCAGGCTCACGAACACGCCCGTGATCCAACGCCACGGCAGGCGCGGCAGCCGGGGCTGCTGTGCAACAGCGTTAAGTCGCTGGGCTTGGGGTTTGCGTCTGGTCAGCACCTTGGCCTCGTTGGGAACTGTATAATCTGAATTCGTGCCGCACAGGCACCCTCTCCCCCAGACCCTCTCCTCAAGGGAGAGGGTAGCCATATCACTGCTTTCGCTATGAAGTTGCTGGCTCTCTTTGTATGCATGTTCATTTGCTCGCTGCCATGCTGGTTGCCAGTATCCGCATTACCAATTCATCGAACGTGATGCCCGCGGCGCGTGCCGCCATCGGTACCAGGCTGTGGCCGGTCATGCCCGGCACGGTGTTGACCTCGATCAGCCAGGGGCGGTCGTTGGCATCGACCATGAGATCAACCCGTCCCCAGCCACTTGCACCGACGGCGTCGAAGGCCTCCAGCGCCAGTTGCTGTATTGCGGTTTCGTGCTTGGTATCGAGACCGCAAGGACACAGATAACTGGTCGAGTCGGCGTGATACTTGGCATCGAAGTCGTAGAACGCATGCGGTGTCTGCAAACGAATCAGCGGCAGCGCCTCACGGCCGAGAATTGCCGCCGTGTATTCCGCGCCTTCGATCCAGCGCTCCGCGATCACGCTAGTGTCGTAACGCGCCGCCAGCCGATAGGCATCGACCAGTGCCACAGCATCGATCACCTTGCTCATGCCGATACTCGAGCCTTCATTCGCCGGCTTGATCATGAGCGGCAACCCGAGTTGCTTCAGCGCCGGCTCGCAGTCTGCCTCACTGCGCAACTGCACATATTCTGGCGTCGGCAATGCCGCACCTGCCCAGACCTGCTTGGTGCGCAACTTGTCCATGCCCAGCGCCGAGCCCAGCACGCCACTGCCGGTATAAGGCAGGCCGAGCGTTTCCAACGCGCCCTGCATGACACCGTCCTCGCCGCCGCGCCCATGCAGCGCGATGAAGACGCGGGCATACGCGCCGACTTCCAGTTGCCGCACCACATCGCATCCGACGTCGAGTCCGTGTGCATCGACACCACGGCTTTGCAGCGCCGCCAATACCGCTGCACCGCTGATCAGTGAGATGTCGCGCTCGGCGGACAACCCACCGAACAGCACGGCGACTTTACCGAAGGTGGACGGATTCAAATGCACCTCACTCACTGCCGCGCTCCCCCACAATGTGCGCTTCACGTACCAATTCCACACCGTGACGGTCCGTAACCATCCGCGCTACATGCGCGATCAGCGCTTCGATATCTGCGGCAGTGGCAGTGCCGGTGTTGACGATGAAATTGGCGTGCTTCTCCGACACTCGGGCACCGCCGATGCAGTAACCTTTCAATCCCGCGGTCTCGATAAGACGCGCGGCATGATCCCCGAGCGGATTGCGGAACACCGAACCGCAACTCGGTTGACTAGTTGGTTGGGTGCGGTTGCGCTGTTCGAGCAGTTCCTTGCCACGCGTCTGCGCCGCTTCGCCGTCACCGGATTCAAGACTAAGGTGTGCAGCAACGAACCACTCGCCGTCAGGCATCCGTACCTGGCGGTAACCGATCTGGAAATCGGCCGGGCCGCGGGTACGAATCCTGCCGCTGCGATCGATGGTTTCCACTGCTGATACATACTCCCAGGTCACACCACCGAATGCGCCGGCATTCATCGCCAGCGCACCGCCCATGGTGCCGGGTATCCCGACCAGGAATTCGGCGCCGACCAGATCATTGCGCGCACAGAAGCGCGCCACCTTGGCACAGGGCACGCCGGCCTCGGCGCGCACCGTCAACGACGAGATCAGTTCCAGCTTGGCGAGCGCGGCGTGCAACGCAATCACCGTGCCGGCGAAACCGCCGTCGCGCACCAGCAGATTGCTGCCCAGACCCAACCACAGCAATGCTTCGTCCGTCGGCAAGCTGCGCAGGAAGACAGAGAGATCGTCCAGATCCGCCGGTACATAAAAGCGCTGCGCCGGACCGCCCACACGCCAGCTGGTATGCCGCGCCATCGGCTCTTCGAGCAGCAACGTACCGCGCAGTTGTGGCAATTTCTCTGCAGCCATCATGCGGTTGCCTTCATGAAAATATTTGAATCGCCATGAACGCCAAACTTTCCGAAAACAAATTTTCGCATCTCGGCGCCAAACCATCCCGGTTGCATGCTGATGAAGGCAGTCATGCTTTATTCTCCTTGGCCTTCTTGGCATGCTTGGCAGTTCCGGACTTTTTCACTTTCAGCAAGGCATGCGGCAACGCTGCCGCCACTGCGCCGATGTCGCCAGCACCCAAAGTCAGCAGTACATCACCGCCTTGCAGTACACCCGACAAGGCCGTGGCAAGATCCGCGGCGCGTTCGACGAACACCGGGTCGACCTGGCCACGCGCGCGGATGGCGCGGCATAAGGTGCGGCCGTCGGCACTGGCGATCGGCGCCTCACCGGCGGCATACACCTCGACCAGCAGCAGTGCGTCGACCGTCGACAGCACCTGCGCAAAGTCCTCGAACAAGTCGCGGGTGCGTGAGTAACGATGTGGCTGGAAGGCCACCACCAGACGGCGTTGCGGCCAGGCAGCGCGCGCCGCTTGCAAGGTGGCGGCGACTTCGTGCGGATGATGGCCATAATCGTCGACCAGCAGTACATTGCCGGCCTGGATGGCCAATTCACCGTACACCTGAAAGCGTCGGCCGATGCCCAGGAAATTGGCCAGTCCGCGTTGGATCGCCGTGTCGCTGACACCGAGCTCATGCGCCACGGCGATGGCGGCCAGCGCGTTCAGCACGTTGTGCCGACCGGGCATGCTGAGTTCCACAGGCAGCGGCTTCGCGCGGTTCGGAATGTGTACATTGAAATGGGTGCGCGTGCCGTCCTGTTGTACCTCGGTCGCACGCACGTCGGCATTGTGCTCGATACCGTAGCTGACGATCGGCCGTGTCACCTGCGGAAGAATCTCACGCACCACCGGATCGTCGAGACACAACACGGCCAGCCCGTAGAATGGCAGGTGATGCAGAAATTCCACGAAGGTCTGACGCAGCCGCGCGAAATCACCGCCGTAGGTGGCCATGTGATCGGCGTCGATGTTGGTTACGATGGCCAGCATCGGCTGCAAATACAGGAACGAGGCATCACTCTCGTCGGCCTCGGCAACCAGATAGCGTCCGGCACCCAGACGTGCATTGGCGCCGGCACTGTTCAGGCGCCCGCCGATGACGAAGGTCGGGTCGAGCCCGCCCTCGGCGAGCAGACTGGCCGTCAGGCTGGTGGTGGTGGTCTTGCCGTGCGTACCAGCCACCGCAATGCCATAGCGGAAGCGCATCAGTTCGGCAAGCATCTCGGCGCGCGGCACGATCGGAATGCGCTGCGCCCGCGCCGCGATCACTTCCGGGTTTTCGGCGTTCACGGCACTGGATGTGACCACCGCATCCGCATCCTTGATATTACTGGCCTGGTGGCCGATGGCGATGTGCGCGCCGCGTTTGGCAAGCTGCACTGTCGCAGCATTCTTATGCAGATCCGAACCGGAGACCGTATAACCGAGATTGACCAGCACCTCGGCGATGCCGCTCATGCCGGCGCCGCCGATGCCGACAAAATGAATATGTTTGATGCGACCCATACCGCGCGTTTGCGGCATGGACGTCTGCGGACTCGCAGCCTTGCGTGACGTGGCCATCAGTGCGTCGCCTCCACCGGCGGCGTCAGCGTGATGCCCGCCGCCGTCAGACAATACTGTGCGACCTGGCGGGTGGCATCGGGTTTGGCCAGTGCGCGCGCGGCTTGCGCCATGCGCAGCAGACGCGCCCGGTCGCCGGCGAATTCCTTGAGCATCGTGCTCAGGCCCGTCACGGTCAAATCGTCCTGCTGGATCAGGATGCCGGCACCGGCATCACAAAGATAATGCGCATTGCCGGTCTGATGATCGTCGACGGCATGCGGGTATGGCACCAGAATGGCTGCGACCCCTACGGCGGCGAGTTCGGCAATGGTCATGGCACCGGCACGGCACAGCACCAGATCGGCCCAGGCATAGGCCTCGGCCATGTCTTCAATGAACGGCACCACGCGCGCCTCGACACCACGGGTCTGATAGGCAATCGGCACTTCATCGAAATGACTGCGACCGGCCTGATGCCAGACCTGTGGTCGCAGCGCCGGCGCGAGCAATGCCAAGGCTTCCGGCAACAGACGATTGATGGCACGCGCACCGAGACTGCCGCCCAGCACCAACAACCGCAACGTACCCTGATGTGTGGCCAGCCGCTGTTCCGGTGTGGGCACGGCCGCAATCGTCGCGCGCACCGGGTTGCCGGTATACAAGGCACGGCGCCGTGCGGGAAAGGTATTCGGGAAGGCCTCGAACACGCGTGTCGCGAACCGTTCCAGGATGCGATTGGTGAACCCGGCCACGGCATTCTGTTCGTGTATCAGCAAAGGCCGGCGCAACAACCAGGCCGACACACCGCCGGCACCGCTGACGTAACCACCCATGCCCAGTACCGCGCCGGGACGACGCCGCAGCATGATGCGCATCGATTGCAGAAAGGCCCAGAACAGCATGAAGGGCGCGAACAGTCGTTGCAGTACCGCCTTGCCACGCAGGCCACTGACCTTGACCGCGTCGAGGGCGAATCCGGCGGCCGGTACCACGCGCGCTTCCAGCCCGTTGCGAGTGCCTAGCCAGACCACGTCCACGCCCCAAGCGCGCAACTGTTCGGCCACGGCCAATGCGGGATAGACATGGCCACCGGTACCGCCGGCCATAATCAGGATCGGAGGCGAGTGGTGAGACGTCAGTGGCACGCTCATGCCGCCCTCCTGCGCGTAATGCGTGGTTCCGACACTGCCACCCGATACTCGCTACCGGCAGCTCGCGACTCCTGATCGATGCGTAGCAGCAAACCGATCGCGATGCACATCACCACGATGCTGCTGCCGCCGAAGCTCATCAATGGCAGCGTCAAGCCCTTGGTCGGCAGTACACCCATATTCACGCCCATGTTGACGAAGGCCTGCAGACCGATCCACAGACCGAGACCGTAGGCCAGAAAGGCGTTGAAACACTGATTGGCACGCTGCGCAGCCGCGGCGATCACGAAGGTCCGCCAGACCAGTAGGGTGTACAGGCCGATCACTGTCACCACACCCACCAGACCGAGTTCCTCGGCCAGCACCGCGAACAGAAAGTCTGTGTGCGCCTCGGGCAGATAGAATAACTTCTGAATACTGCCACCCAGGCCGACGCCCAACCATCCACCGCGCCCGAAAGCGATCAGTGCCTGGGTCAGCTGGAAACCGCTGTTGAACGGATCGGCCCAGGGATTGGTGAAGGTCGTCAGGCGCGCCAGACGATACGGCGAGGACAGCGCCAATATCGCAAAGCCGGAGCCTGCCATCAGGATCAGCACGCCGAACTGCCAGAGCCGCACCCCGGCCAGGAACATCATGCCCAGCGCCGTGCTGAGCAACACCACGGACGCACCGAAGTCCGGCTCCATCAACAGCAGCACACACATCAGCACCAGCAGGCCCATCGGCTTGGCGAAACCGACCACCTTGCTGCGCACTTCGTCGCCGTGACGCACCAGATACCCGGCGATGTAAATGAAGGCGAACAGCTTGGCCGGTTCCGAGACCTGCAGGTTGAACAGCACCAGCGGAATCCAGCGTCGCGCGCCGTTGACCGAACGGCCGATGCCGTGGATCAGCACCGCGATTAGCAGCACATAGGCAATCACCAGCAATACCGGCCCGGCCTTGTTCCATAACTCCATCGGCATACGCCAGACGACATAGGCGCAGAGCAGACCGACGCCGATATATGCACTTTGCCGGATCAGGTAATAGAACGGTTGACCTAACTGTTTGTCGGCACTGCTGATAGAGGCCGAGGTCACCATCACCAGACCCAGGGCAAGCAACACCAGCGCGGCACCCAGCAACCACTGATCAGTGGCGGCAAAACGTTGCGCGCGCACGCGGCGTTTGAGCGCCGCGTTGGGCCTCATCACGGTACTCATGCCAACACCTTCAGCACCGCATCGGTGAAGGCGCGGCCGCGGTGTTCGTAGTTGTCGTACATATCGAAGCTGGCGCAGGCCGGTGACAACAGTACGGCATCGCCCGGCTGCGCCACTGCGGCGGCGCGCTGCACGGCCTCGTCCATATCGCGCGCCTGCAGGATCGGCGCGGCGCCGGCCAGTGCTGCCTCGATCAACGGCGCGTCACGACCGATCAGCACTACGGCGCGCGCTTTCTGTGCCACCGCCGCGCGCAGGGGCGTGAAGTCCGCGCCCTTGCCATCGCCGCCGGCGATCAATACTACTTGTCCCGGCATGCCGGTGACCGCCGCCAGGGTGGCACCGACGTTGGTGCCTTTGGAATCGTTGTACCAGGAGACGCCATCGTGTGTGGCCACCCATTGAGTACGGTGCGGCAATCCGGCAAAGGCGCGCAGACTGATCAGCATCGCGGCCAACGGCAAGTCCAGTGCCGCGCCGAGCGCCAAGGCGGCCAGTGCATTGGCGACATTGTGCCGACCGGGAATTCGCAGCTCCGACACCGGCAGCAAGGTCTCGCCACCGCAGGCCAGCCACTCGACGCCGTCATGCATCCGTACGCCGTAATCACCGCTGCCGGGCGCGCTCAGTGTGAAATGCGTGACGCGCCGACCCGGCACGGCCATCGTCAGTACTACGAGGTCATCGGCGTTCAGTACCATCACACCGTCGCCACGGAAAATACGCTGCTTGGCGGCGCTGTAGTCGGCGAGGCTGCGGTAACGGTCCATGTGATCAGGCGTGATATTAAGAACCACGGCGGCGGCGGCATTCAGACTGCGCGTACCTTCCAGTTGGAAGCTCGACAGTTCCAGCACATACAGATCGGGTTCACTGTCCTGCAACAAGTCAAGCGCCGGCGTGCCGAGGTTGCCGCCGACGCGCACATCCCGACCGGCGGCCTGCGCCATCTGCCCAAGCAGCGTGGTCACCGTGCTTTTACCGTTGGCGCCGGAAATGGCCACGACCGGCGTCTTGCCTCCCGCAACACTCGCACGCCCCTGCACAGCGCGCGCGAACAATTCGATATCGCCGATCACATCCTGACCGCGCGCGGCGGCGGCAGCCAGCGCCGGATGACTCAGGGGCACGCCCGGACTCACCACCAGCAGTTCGGCGCGGGCAATGGCTTGCTCCGGGTAATCACCGAGAAACAACGCCACATCCGGCAGTTCCTCGCGCAAAGCGGCCAGATACGGCGGCGCGGCACGACTGTCGGCCACGGCAACCTCGACGCCGCGCGTCGCCAGATAACGCGCGCACGACAAGCCGGTCTTGCCCAGACCGATGATCAATGTCCTGCCCGACTTATCCGCCATGTTGTGTGCCATGTTGCCCATCTATATTTTCAGCCGCACATCATCCCTCTTCTCCCTCCGGGAGAAGTGGCGTTCGTCCATACCGGCGCGCCCAATGGCTATGCCAAATAAGTTCCAACAAGAGGAACTCAACCCCACACTAACCCGCACCCGTTTGCGTTCAGTTGTATTCAATTTCGGCAAATAATTTCTCATCAACGCAGCTTGAGGGTCGCCAGACCCACCAGCACCAGAATTACCGTGATAATCCAGAAGCGCACGATGACACGCGGTTCCGGCCAGCCTTTCAATTCAAAATGGTGATGCAGTGGCGCCATGCGGAAGATGCGCTTGCCGGTGAGCTTGAAAGATGCCACCTGTAGGATTACCGAGACAGTTTCCATCGCGAACACACCACCCATGATCAACAGCACCAGTTCCTGCCGTACCACCACCGCCAGCGTGCCCAGCGCAGCACCCAGTGCCAGCGCGCCGACATCGCCCATAAATACCTGCGCCGGATAGGCGTTGAACCAGAGAAAGCCGAGCCCGGCACCGACCAGCGCACCGCAGAACACCGCGATCTCGCCGGCGTCGCGTACGAAAGGAATGCCGAGGTAATGCGAAAATTTCACGTTGCCGGTGACATAGGCGAAGATCACGAAGGCGCCGGCGATCAATACCGTCGGCAATATCGCCAGGCCATCCAGGCCATCGGTGAGATTGACGGCGTTGCTGGTTCCTACGATTACCAGATACGTCAGTGGCACGAATAGCCAACCGAGATTGATAGAGACATGCTTGAAGAACGGCACGATTAGATGCGTTTCGGCTGGCGTCTGTGCGGTCAGGAATAGAAACAGTGCAATGGCCAGCCCTGCCAGCGATTGCCAGGAATACTTGGTGCGCGCCGCCAAGCCTTTACTGTTGCGCAGCACCAGCTTCCTGTAATCGTCTACCCAGCCGATGGCACCGAACGCCAGTGTGGCGAACAGCACTACCCATACATAGCGCTTCGACAGATCGGCCCACAGCAGTGTCGCCACCGTGATCGCCACCAGGATCATCGCCCCGCCCATGGTCGGCGTACCGGCCTTGACCAGATGCGATTGGGGGCCGTCGTTGCGGACACTTTGTCCGATCTGGTGAAAGCTCAGCCGGCGGATCATACCCGGGCCGACAATGAACGAGATCACGAGTGCCGTCAGCGCGCCCAGAATGATGCGCAAGGTCAGATAGGTGAAGACGTTGAAACCGCTGTAGTAGCCTTTTAGATATTCGGCGAGATAGAGCAGCATGCGTCAGACCTGGGTACAGATTAATGAATGATGAAACCCGGATATTGAATACCGGGCGACGACCTGTAGCGCAGCGATTTTGTCTGTTGGAAACCGCTCACCCATCCGACCGGTGTGCCTGCGCATCATTCAGCCCCCGTGTCGAGGGTCGCGGCGGGAACCCGGGAATCGTGGCCGTGACCGTTGCCGCTGCCATTGCCGTTCAACAAGGCCTCGACGATGCGCTCCATATGCATGAAGCGCGAACCCTTCACCAGTACGCTGACATCGGCATGCAATGCTTCGCGCAGGGCCGTGATCAGCGCCGCGGCTGAATCGAAATGCTGCGCCGCACCGAAGGACCGTGCCGCGTCACGGCTCTGCGCACCGATGGCGAACAGGCGATCGATGCCGGCGGCGCGCGCTTGCCGCCCGGCTTGCACATGCAGATCGGCGGTATCGCTGCCGAGCTCGCCCATGTCACCGAGCACCAACCACTTCTCGCCTGCGTAGGCCGCCAACACCTCCAGACCCGCCTGCAGCGATGCCGGATTGGCGTTGTAGGTATCGTCGAGTATGTGTGCGCCGCGCAGGCCGATGCGCATCTGCAGACGTCCCGCCACTGATGTCATGGCCTCAAGACCTTCCTTGATATCGTTAAGGTGCGCGCCGACGGCCAGCGCCGCGGCACTCGCGGCCAGGGCGTTCATGACGTTGTGCCGACCCGGCAGTGGCAGGGCCAGTTCCAGCGCGCCATCGGGCGTGTGCATGATGAACCGCATCACACTGCTGGAGTTGTGCATGTGCAGGCGGATCGATTCAGCCGGTGTGTTGACGTCCGCGTCTGCGCGCAGACCGAAGCTGATTTGGTGATTCTCCGCCGCCAGTTCGCGCCACATCCCGGCATAGGCGTCGTCGCAATTGATGACGGCGACACCACCGGTGGCGAGCTTCTGATAGACCTCGCCCTTGGCGCATGCCACGCCTTCCAGACTGCCGAAGCCTTCCAGATGCGCGGGACCGGCGTTGGTGACCAGCGCCACCGTCGGCGCGGTGAGGCCGGCGACGTAGGCGATCTCACCGGGATGATTGGCACCCATTTCGATCACCGCGTAACGGTGTTCGGGCCGCAGGCGCAACAGTGTCAGGGGTACGCCGATATCGTTGTTTAGATTGCCGCGTGTCGCCAGTACCGCGCCGCGCCGCGCCAGTATCGCGGCGAGCATTTCCTTGACCGTGGTCTTGCCATTGCTACCGGTCACGGCCAGCACCGGAATGGCGAGCTCTGCGCGGCAGGCACTTGCCAGCCGGCCCAGCGCCAGACGTGTATCTGCCACCACGATCTGCGGCAATGGATTATTCTGCGCGCGATTTACCAGCGCCGCCGCCGCGCCGCTTTCGCGCGCCGCTGCCAGATAATCATGGCCGTCGAAGTTCGGGCCGTGCAGGGCGATGAACAGGTCGCCGGCGCGCAGACTACGGCTGTCGGTGCCCACCGAGGCGATCTGCGCGTCGCTACCGTGCAGTTCCCCATGCAGCAACGCGGCGATTTCCGACAGATACAGCGGACTCATCAGCCCTCCCGCCGCAGCAGCATGGCCACGCTGTGCCGATCGCTGTAGGGAATACGCCGGGCGCCGATCAGTTGATAATCCTCGTGACCTTTGCCGGCGACCAGAATCACATCGCCGGGACGGCTCTGCTCGATGGCGAAGGCAATGGCCTGGGTGCGGTCGCGACGCAGATAGGCGGCATCCGGATTGTGCATGCCGGCCATGATGTCGGCGACGATCTGAATCGGATCTTCGCCACGCGGATTGTCGTCGGTCACCACCACGCGGTCGGCGCTCTGTTCCGCTACCTCACCCATCAACGAGCGTTTGCCGGTATCGCGCTCGCCGCCGCAACCGAAGATGCACCAGAGCTTGCCATGACAATGCCCACGCAAGGCGTGCAATGCCTGTTCAAGCGCATCGGGCGTGTGCGCGTAATCGACCACGACCAGCGGTTGACGACCGCCACCGAAACGTTCCATGCGGCCCGGCACCGTGCCGACATGCGTCAGACGCTGCACGGCGGAATCGAACGGCACATCGAGCGCCAGCAAGGTCGCCAATGCGGCGAGCAGATTGCTGGCATTGAAGCGGCCCAGCAGACCGGCTCGCAGGCGCGCTTCACCCCATGGGCTTTGCACGTGCAGATCGATCCCGCTATCGGTCAATTGCAGATCGGATCCGACCAGTAGCTGCTGACTGGCGAGTGCCGGCTGCTGAGTGGCTTTCGGGTTGAGCGTATAACCGATAGTAGACACGCCGACAGGGATGACACCCAGCAGTTCGCGACCGGCGCTGTCATCGAGGTTGATCACGGCATGCCGCAGTCCTGGTGATTTGAACAGGCGCTGCTTGGCCCTGGCGTAGGCAGCCATGTCGCCATGGTAGTCCAGGTGATCACGCGTCAGATTGGTCCACACCGCGACTTTGAAATCCACGCCATTGACGCGACCTTGATCGAGCGCATGCGAAGAGACTTCCATCGCCACGTGGCGCGCACCGTGCGCATGCATGTCGGCCAGCAACCGCTGCACCTCGACCGCGTCCGGCGTGGTCCGTTCACCGGCAATGAGCTCTCCATACAAACCGTACCCGAGCGTGCCGATGATGCCGCAGCGCTCGCCGGCCTGATCCAGCGCCTGGGCGATGAACTGGCTGCACGAGGTCTTGCCGTTGGTGCCGGTGACGCCGATCACATCGAGCGCTTGTGACGGCAGCTGATAATAACGCGCCGCGATCAGGCCAAGTTGCTCATGCAGGCCGGACAGTGCGAGCAACGGCACGCCGGATACTGTAGCAAGTGCGGGATGCGTGGTGGCGGGTGGCTCGTAGACAATGGCGACGGCGCCGGCCTGCCGCGCCTGTTCCGCATAATCCAGGCCATGGGCACGGGCGCCGATGCAGGCCAGAAACAGATCACCGGCCTGCACATGGCGGCTGTCGGCGCACACTCCGTGAATTTCGACATCCAGATCGGCGGGTACCACAAGCAAGCCTTGCAACAGTGTGCTGATCCGGCAATCGCTTGCGGTCAGATTCGGCGCAGTCATCATGCCGGACCCCCTGTGCGCGACGACGGCGGCAACTGCGTTTCCAGTAACGGCAGGTTATCGGGCGGGATATCCAGCAGGCGCAGCGCACCGGACATCACGTGCTCGAATACCGGCGCGGCGACCTGTCCACCGTAGATCTTGCCGTTCTGCGGCTCGTCGATCATGACCACCATGGCCAGCCGTGGCCGACTCGCGGGTGCGAAGCCGGCAAACACGGCAAGGTAACGCTTGTCGGCATAGCCACCTTCGTAAGCCACTTTGACCGTGCCGGTTTTGCCCGCAACGCGGTAGCCAGGGATGTTGGCGAGGTTGGCCGTTCCTTCATCGCTGACCACACCTTCCATCATGGCGCGCAGTTCCTTGACGGTTTTCATGGATACCAGCGGTTTACTGGGTACGACCTGTTCGGTGCGCAGGAAAGTCACCGGGCGGCGGCGGCCATCCAGGGCCAGCGTCGCATAGGCTGAGGCGAGTTGCAGTGGTGTGACCGACAGGCCATAACCGTACGAGAGCGTGGCGCGCTCGATCTCACCCCAGCGGTGGTAATTGGACAGCAGGCCCGAAGCCTCGCCGGGGAAACCGCTGCCGGTGACGCTGCCGAAACCCATTTGCGTGAACATTTTCCACATCGATTCCGGCGGCAGCGACAGCGCGATCATGGTGGCGCCGACGTTGCTCGATTTGATGATCACCCTGGAGACATCGATCAAGCCGTAGTCATGCACATCCCTGATGGTCTTGCGTCCGATCTGGAAGCGGCCGCCGGTGGTATCGATCGGCGTATCGGGTTTATAGAGGCCGCTCTCCAGCGCGCAGGCGATGGTGAACGGCTTCATGGTCGAGCCGGGCTCGAACAGATCGGTCACGGCGCGATTGCGTTCCTGCGGACCGGTCAGGTCTCTGCGGTTATTGGGGTTATAGGATGGCTGGTTGACCATCGCCAGCACCTCGCCAGTGTGCATGTCGAGCACCACAGCCGAGCCGGAACGCGCCTTGTTTTCCTGCACGGCAGCCTTCAGCTCGCGATAGGCCAGATACTGGATGCGCCGGTCCAGCGACAACACCAGATCCTTGCCGGGCCGGGCCGGGCGGATGCTTTCGACATCTTCGACGATGCGATTCTTGCCGTCCTTGATGACGCGCTTGGCCCCCGGCTCACCGCGCAGCCAGTCGTCATAGGCGAGCTCCAGACCTTCCTGGCCGACATCGTCGATGTTGGTAAAACCGATCACGTGCGCCGTGACTTCACCGCCGGGGTAATAACGCCGGTATTCGCGCTGCAGATCGACCCCGGGCAGATTCAAGGCCATGACCTGCTGTGCGAGGCTCGGGCTGATGTGCCGCTTGAGGTAAACGAACTCGCGGTTGCCACTCGCTGCCATCAGACGCTGCAGTTTGCTCAGATCCAGATTCAGCAATTTTGCCAGCCGCGGCAGCTCGTCGCGCGCCTCAATCAGCTCCTGCGGATTGGCCCATACGGAATCGACCGGCGTACTGATCGCCAAGGGTTCCCCGAAACGGTCGGTGATCATGCCACGATGCGCCGACAAGGCTACGACGCGCAGATGCCGGGCGTCACCCTGCTGCTGTAGAAAATCCTTGTTGAGCACATGCAGATAAAAGACCCGCCAGAGCAGCAGCAACACCGCGGCGGCCAGCAGCAACAGCACGAAGTTGTGGCGGATAACGAAGACGGGGGCGCGATTGCTGCTCATGGCCGGATGATCACCACGGCTGACTGCGGTGGCAGTATCATGCCGAGACGCTCACGCGCCAGGCTTTCCACCCTTGTATGTGTCGCCCAGGTACTCTGCTCGAGCTGCAACTGCCCCCATTCGATGTTCATTTCATCCTGCTTGGCCAGCAGGCCCTGCCATTCAACGAACAGCTTGCGGCTCTCATGCTTGGCATAGACCACCGCCAGGGCCGAGATCATGACCGCCACACTGAGCAGCGCGAGTACCGTTGCGCGCGTCTTCAATGCAGACGCTCCGCGACACGCAATACCGCACTGCGGGCGCGCGGATTGCGATCGACTTCCTCAGCATTCGCCTGCTGCACCTTGCCGATGATGCGCAACGTCGGCGTGAAATCGGCTACCAGCAGCGGCAGATCGCCGGTCTGCGCCGGCCCGCGCGCATGATCGCGTATGAAACGTTTGACGATGCGGTCTTCCAGGGAATGAAAGCTGATCACCACCAGCCGCCCGCCCGGCGCCAGTACTGCGAGCGATTGCTCCAGCACGCTGCGCAAATCGTCCAGTTCGCGATTGATGAAGATGCGGATCGCCTGAAAGGCGCGAGTAGCGGGATGCTTGTGTTTTTCCCAGGCGGGATTGGCTTTGGTGACAATCTCCGCGAGTTGGGCAGTGGTTTCGATCGCAGACACCTGGCGCGCTGCAACGATGGCGCGGGCGATACGTTTGGCGAAGCGCTCCTCGCCATAGGTCTTGAGGACGTCGGCCAGCTCGCGATCGCTGACAGCGGCGATCCAGTCGGCGGCACTCAGGCCCGCTTCCGGATCCATGCGCATATCAAGGGGACCGTCATGCAGAAAGCTGAAACCACGGCGCGGGTCATCCAATTGCGGCGAGGACACCCCCAAGTCAAGCAGAATGCCATCGACCCGACCGGTTATGCCTTTGCTGCGCGCCAATCCTTCCAGCATCGCGAACGTACCTCGTTCTATTGTAAAGCGTGCATCGTGCGCGAAGTTGTCACGCGCGGCTTGCAGCGCTTGAGGGTCTTTATCTATGGCATAGAGCTGTCCATCCGGACCCAGTGCCTGCAGAATCGCTGCCGCATGCCCGCCACGACCGAAGGTCCCATCGACATACACCCCGTTCGACCGCAGATTCAACCCCGCCAACACCTCCGACAACATGACCGGACGGTGGGTTACTTCTAAATTCATGCGCTTTATATCGCCAACCGCGCCAGCTCTGGACGCGGGTCACTGCTGCCGCCTTCGGCTTGCCATTTGGCACAGCGGGCCTGCCAGATATCCGCATTCCATAATTCGAACTTCTTACCCATACCCGCCAGTACCACATGCTTGTCAATGTTGGCGAACTGCCGCAGCATAGTCGGCACCAATACGCGGCCGTGACTGTCGATATCGAGCTCACTGGCATGCGCGAGCATCATGCGCTGCACTTCACTGGTCTGCGCCACGAAACTCGGCAGCTGACTCAGTTCTTCTTCAACGGATTCCCAGATGGGCAGAGGATAAAGCGCCAGACAACCCACTTGATTGACTGTGCCAACCAGATGACCTTCGCACTGCTCCTGAAGCTCGGCACGGTAACGCGTCGGAATCGCTAGCCGATATTTCGTGTCGAGACTGACTGGAAAAATGCCGCGGAACACTGACAACTCCTATCTTATCCCACATTTTTACCACACCTGCCCACCTCGCGGCACTATAGGTAGACGGGTCTGTGCTGTCAAGAATATTTCATACGAAATTGGAGAAATTCCTGTTTTCGGCACAATAACTTAGCGTCACCAGGCGGTAGCACAGTAAGACGTGAAGCGGGATAAATTTCAAAATCAGAAGCTTGGTGAGCACTGCTAGAGGAGAGTCTTAAGACTGATAGGTGCGGAAACGAATCTGGCGGGGAAAAACGGTGGCTTGACGAGGCGAGGCGGCTCAATTCCGCCCCGCTCACAACGCGCGACAACGGCATGCACGGCGGGATACATCCTGTCGATAAGAAAGAGTTGAGCCAGCCTGTAAGCCGGGTTCTGTCGAGGACAACCATTCATCTGGGATGTACGTCGCCGTACACCTCAAGCGACCTACCCGGGAGCAACGCGGGCCGCGCCTAATGCTCCCCTATTTGGTCTTGCTCCGAGTGGGGTTTACCTTGCCACCTGTGTTACCACAGGCGCGGTGCGCTCTTACCGCACCATTTCACCCTTACCGGCGGCGCGAACGCCGCTTGGCGGTATATTTTCTGTGGCACTGGCCGTGGGCTTACGCCCCCCAGGCGTTACCTGGCACTCCGCCCTATGGAGCCCGGACTTTCCTCCATGCCCCGAAGGACACCGCGGTTGTCCAGCTGGCTCAAGCGCAGTTTAACACTGCCGGCACAGAATCACCCGAACATCTCGACGTGCTTGTGCGCCGCCCGCATTACTACCCGTCTGTCAGACACAGCCTCAGCGCCTCGTCCCAGTCCGGCAGGCGCAATGTGAAAGTCCGCGCGAATTTTTCCGCGTTCAATCTGGAATTCATCGGGCGTGGCGCCGGCAGTGGATACTGTGCTGTCGTGATGCCATTCACGCGACAGGACGATCCGGCAATTCCGAAGATCTCACGCGCGAAGCCACACCAACTCGTCGCCCCGCCCGTCGAGAGATGGTACACGCCACCTACTTCCTGCAGACGCTCGCGTACCGCATCCCATGGCTCATTCGCAGCACGTAGCCGCGTCGCCACCGCCTGCGCAGTTGCCTCGGCTAACAGCCGACTCCAGTTTGGCGCGCCGATCTGATCGTCAACAACATTCAAATCAGAGCGCTCACGCGCCAGGCGCAGCATCGTCAACAGAAAATTCTTGCCGCGCATTCCGTACACCCAACTGGTACGCAAGATCAAGTGCGCCGCGCCAGTCTGCTGTATGGCCTGTTCGCCGGCGAGTTTACTGCGCCCATAGACGCTGAGCGGATTCGGTACATCGTCCTCCCGATAGGCCCCGGTCTTGCCGCCATCGAACACATAATCGGTGGAATAATGCAGCAACACGGCACCGCAGCTATTGGCCACTTCGGCGAGCACGCCCGGCGCAACGGCATTGATCGCCATCGCCGGTTCGATCTCGTCTTCGGCCATATCGACTGCGGTGTAAGCGGCAGCGTTGATAATAAGCTGTGGCCGCAGTTCGCGTACAAGTATGCGGATGGCATCAAAATCGGCGAGGTTCAAAACCCGCTGTGAGGTACTTGGCTGCGATGAGGTGGCAATGACCTCGCCAAAAGGTTGAAAACACCGCTGCAACTCCCAACCAACCTGTCCGTTGGCGCCGGTCACCAGAATGCGGCGGCGCTGCGGTTCAGCCATGATCGTCGGCAAGGTACTGCGGCAGGCGCTGCCGCGGCCAGTCCTTCAGCAAGGACCCGCGGCGGTCCTTGTCAGACACCTGCGCGGCACTGACCGGCCAGGCGATGCCTATATCGGGGTCATCCCAACGCACCGTACCTTCAGCGGCGGGATTGTAGCTGTCGGTACACTTGTAAGCGAACAAGACCTCATCACTGGTGACGCAAAACCCGTGGGCGAAGCCGGGCGGAATATACAACTGGCACTTGTTGTCGGCCGACAGCGAGACACCCACCCAGCGACCGAAGTGCGGCGATCCGACTCGGATATCAACGGCGACATCAAATACCGCACCACGCAGCACATACACAAGCTTGCCCTGCGTGTCGGGATTTTGAAAGTGCAGGCCGCGTAACACACCGCGCTGCGAGAAAGAAACATTGTCCTGGACAAAATCGACTGGAATGCCGGCATCGGCATAACGCGATCGGCTCCAGGTCTCCATGAAGAAACCGCGCGCGTCACCGAACACCTTGGGCTCGATGAGAAGCACCTCCGGCAATTCCGTTTCAATCACCTTCATTGCGGCCGATCCAGTTCGTGACTCAACAGCCCAAGCAGGTATTCGCCGTAGCCATTCTTGCGCATGGACGCCGCCAGGGATTCCATCTGTACCGCGTCGATCCAGCCGGCGGCAAAGGCAATCTCTTCCGGGCA
>JBBQDK010000039.1:0-21200 GCA_038319625.1 Gammaproteobacteria bacterium | reverse complement strand
TGCCCATGAGCGCGGCGCCGAGATGGTAGCCGAGGTAGTAGAACGGCACCATGGTGAACGGATTGTTGATCCATACTGCGGCCACGGCCAGCGGCAGATTGGCGCGCAGCGGAATGGCCAGGGCAGCGGCGATCAGCATGTGCAGCGGCAGCGGCAGAAATGCCACGAACAAGCCGATGGCGATGCCCGCGGACACGGAACGGCGGTTCAGGTGCCACAGATTCGGGTCGTGCAGCAGCGTGCCGAACATGCGCAGAGACTTATGCGTGCGGATCTTGTTATGATCCGGCATGTAGCGCTTGATGAATTTTCTGGGCATGAGCTGCTACTGTAATACCTGCCGCCCGGCAGAAGGGCAGGGTATTATCCATATTTTTCCAGGGAGTGGAAATGCGTTCAGGGACGATCGCTTTCCTGCTGGGCTGTCTGGCCCTGCAGCAACTCGCACAACTGCCGTCGCCACTCTGGTGTCTGCTGGGCGTGCCGTGCCTGTTGCTGGCGCGCTGGTGGCCGAGTGCGCGCCTGCCGCTCTGGTTCGTGGCCGGATTCGTTTGGGCATTGCTGTACGCCGGGCTTGAACTGTCCCGTCCGCTGGACACGCGACTCGAAGGCATGGACTGCAGTGCAGAAGGCTATATTGCCGGAATACCCGAGATACAGACGCGCGGCACCCGCGTGCTCTTCGATATTACCCAACTGAGTGGCCCGAACTGTAGCCGGAACTGGACAGGCCGGGTACGCTTGTACTGGAACCGCTCCGAAGAGCCTCCGCAGGTCGGTGAACGCTGGCGCTTGCGGGTGCGCCTCAAGCAGCCGCACGGTTTCATGAATCCCGGCGGATTCGATTATGAAGCCTGGTTGTATCAGCAAGGCATCAAGGCCACCGGTACGGTGCGCAACGATCCGGACAATCGGCGCCTGGCGGGCGCCGCCTGGCACTATGCGCTGGATCATCTGCGCCAGAATGTCGCTGCGCGCATGGCACTGGCGGTGCCGGACAGCCCCTATCTCGGCATACTCACTGCGCTGGTGATCGGCGCGCAGAACAGCATCAGTGCCCCGCAATGGCAGGTCTTTACGCGTACCGGAACCAGTCACCTGGTGGCTATTTCCGGCCTCAATATTACCCTGGTCGCGGGCCTGGTGGGTTTGTTGACGCGGCGTGCCTGGGCCTGGCTGCCGCACGCGAACTTGCGCTTGGCCGCGCCCAAGGCCGCCGTGTGCGCGGCATTGCTGAGCGCCACCGGCTACGCCTTGCTCGCGGGTTTTTCCATCCCGACCCAACGCGCATTGGTGATGATTGCGATCGCTCTGGGTGCGCGTCTGTGCGACCGGCAACTGGTGCCGAGCCGTGCCCTGGCCTTGGCGCTGTTGGTGATTCTGCTGATGGGCCCGACCGCACCGCTCACTGCCGGATTCTGGTTGTCGTACGGCGCAGTTGCCGTGTTGTTGTACGGCATGAGCGGTCGTCTGGCGCAGAGTGTCTGGTGGCGACAGTGGGGTCGTGCGCAATGGTTGGTGGCGCTCGGGCTGTTGCCGATGACACTGGTGCTGTTTCAGCGCGCCTCGTTGATCGCGCCGCTCGCCAATCTGTTAGCCGAGCCCTGGATGAGTCTGGTAGTCACGCCGATCACGCTGCTCGGCACCGTACTGCTGCCGCTCTCGGCATGGCTGGGTTCATTGTTGCTGCAGCTGGCCAGTGCCTTGCTGGGTGGCCTCTGGGCGATACTCGCCGTGTGCGCGGATCTGCCCGGTGCCTACGGCGCCTGGGCCTTGCCCGCGACGTGGATCGCCGGTGTCGCAGTGCTGGGCATGCTATTGCTGCTGGCGCCGCGTGGTCTGCCGACGCGCGGTGTCGGCGTGCTGCTGTTGCTACCGATGCTGCTGATCCGCCCGGAGACCCCGGCACGGGGCGCGGTCTGGTTCACCTTGCTGGACGTGGGCCAGGGCCTGTCCGCGGTCGTGCGCACGCAGCACCATACCCTGGTCTACGACACCGGACCGCGTTACAGCAACAGCTTCGACACCGGTGCCGCCGTAGTGCTACCGTACCTGCGCTATCAAGGGGTCGACTTTCTCGACATGCTGCTGGTCAGCCACGGTGACAACGACCACAGCGGCGGCGCGGCATCGATACTTGCCGGCATGCCGGTTGCGGAACTGCTCAGCAGTGTGCCACAGCGCTTCAAGACGCTTGCGTCACACTGCCGAGCGGGTCAGCACTGGAACTGGGACGGCGTGCAATTCCGCATACTGCATCCAGACCGGACACGGGATTGGCCTGGTAATGACGGCTCCTGCGTGCTGCTCGTGCAAGGGCGGGGCGGCAATCTCCTATTGCCAGGCGATATCGAAGCTGTGGTGGAGCGACATTTGCTGACAACGCAGGCCGGTGTGCCGCGTGCCGCAATCCTGGTGGCCCCGCATCATGGCAGCCGCACGTCTTCGACAAGCGACTTCGTTGCCGGCGTGGCTCCGCGCTACGTGTTATTCCCCGTCGGCTATCGCAATCGCTATCGTTTCCCGAGACCCGAGGTAGTTGCGCGCTATAACGAACTGGGTTCGCAACGCCTGGACAGCGATGTCGAGGGAGCGATCGAGTTTCATATCGATCCCGAAAAGGGTGTGGGCAGTCCTGAGAATTACCGACGCACGGCACGCCGATATTGGAATTGGCGGCCCCCGCAATGAATGCGGATTGCAGCACCGAAATTAACTGTACCATGTTGATTCCCGCTACCGCTGCCAGCGGTCGCCAGCAAAACGCGTCATACCGTGATTGGTGATTTGGCGCCCGTTTCATGATAGTACAGTTGCTCCTGCTGCCGCTGGAAGCACGCCAACCCCAACAATAGCTTTTTGCCGGTGGAGCAAATCGAGTATCATCTACGGTTTAGAAGCGCTTCCTGACAAGCTGGCAACCAAGGATCACTGACGTGTTTGAAATGCTCAAGGCAGGTGGTTGGGTGTTGCTGCCCATCCTCGCATGTTCCGTTATCGCCCTGGCCATCATCGGCGAGCGACTCTGGTCTCTGCAACGCAACCGCGTTATCCCCAAGCATCTGGTCGCCCAGGTCTGGCACCTGGCGCGCAACCGGCAACTCGATGCGGTGCGCATCAGCACCCTCCAGTCCGGGTCGCCGCTCGGCCGGCTGTTGGCGGCGGGCCTGCTCAATATGCATCACAGCCGCGAGATCATGAAGGAGAGCATCGAGGAGACCGGCCGGCACGTCGTGTATGAGCTGGAACGCTATCTCAACACGCTCGGTACCATCGCCTCCATCAGTCCGCTGCTCGGTCTGCTGGGTTCGGTAACTGGCCTGATGCGCGTATTCCACGCCATGACCACCTACGGCGCCAGCAACCCGCAGGCGCTGGCCGGCGGCATTTCCGAGATCATGCTGGCCACGGCGGCCGGTCTGGCGGTGGCCATTCCGAGTCTGATCTTCTATCGCTACTTCCAGGGCCGAGTCAACGAACTGACCATCCGCATGGAGCAGGAAGCGCTCAAGCTGGTCGATATCCTGCACGGCAAGCGCGAAGACCTGGCGGCGGAGGGCGGCGCGTGAACCTGCGACGCTTTCGCAACGAGGAACCGGAAATCATCCTGATTCCGTTCATCGACGTACTGCTGATGCTGCTGATCTTCTTCATGCTCGCCACCACTTTCGAACGTCAGACAGCCTTGCGCGTTGATCTGCCCAAGGTGGAGACCGGCCAGCAGTCCCAACCGGAGCAACCATTGTCGCTGGTGGTTAGCGCCGACGGGCGCTATTTCATCAACGGCCAGGAAGTAGTGAATCCGCGCACCGAGACGCTGGTAATGGCCTTGAAGAGCCTGGTCGCTGGGCGCAAAGACCCGCACCTCGAAATCCGCGCTGCCGCAATGTCCACCCACCAAGCTGTCGTGACCGCCATGGATGCGGCGGGGCAGGCCGGTATCACGCGTCTGTCGATTGCCACTCTGCAGGCGAATCACGGTCGTTGAGGATGACCGTACCCTACAATCCGTCACTGGCACTGTCGGTTTACAAGCGCCTGCTTGGTTATGCCTTGCCGTATTGGAAGGTGTTCGCGCTGTCCACGATCGCCATGCTGTGCTACTCAGCGACCGAGACCGGTTTCGCGGCACTGATGAAACCGCTGCTGGACGGCAGTTTCGTGAAGAGGGACCCGTTCATTATCAAGCTGATTCCGCCGCTGATGATTGGGCTGTTCCTGGTGCGTGGCATTGCCGATTTCCTGTCCAGTTACGGACTGCGCTGGATCGGTCGGCAAGTGATCGGCACGCTGCGTGGCGAAATGTTTCGCCAGCTGCTGCACCTGCCCACTGCTTATTACGATTCGCAATCCTCGGGCGTGCTGATCTCGAAGCTGACCTACAACGTTGAACAGGTGTCGCAGGCGATCACCAATGCGGTCAACCTGGTGGTTAAGGACAGTTTTACCGTGCTGGGTCTGATGGCATGGATGATTTATCTCAATGGCTGGCTGGCGCTGCTGTTTCTGGTGATGGGGCCATTCATCGCCCTGTTCATCACGCACCTCAGCAAGCGCTTCCGGCACATCAGCCACAACATCCAGGACTCCATGGGCGAGGTGACGCAGTCGGTTGAGGAGATCATTTCCGGGCAGCGCGAGATCAAGAGTTTCGGCGCCCAGCCTTACGAGGAAAAACACTTCGCGGTGGTCAATGCGCGCAATGCGCACCTGAACATGAAACTGGCCGCCACCAATGCCGCGAGCGCGCCGCTCATGCAGCTGATCGCCGCGGCGGTATTGGCCGGGGTGATCTACATCGCCACCACGCCTGCCATGCTGGAAAAAATTTCGGTTGGCACCTTCATGTCTTTCATGGCAGCGATGTTGCTGCTGATGCCGCCGCTCAAGCGCATGACCAGCATCAATTCCGTCCTGCAGACCGGCATTGCGGCGGCGCAGAGCATCTTCGCTATGCTCGATGCCAGGCCCGAGACCGACACCGGCACGCGGACCATCGCCAGAGCGCAGGGCGCTCTGAGCTTTAATGATGTTTGCTTCACCTATCCCGCCGCGCACCGGCCAGCACTGGATCATGTTTCTTTCGACATCGCGGCGGGCCTGACCGTCGCCGTGGTGGGTCGCTCCGGTAGCGGCAAGTCGACCCTGGTGAATCTGTTGCCACGCTTCTACGACCCGACGTCGGGTGCGATTCATCTTGATGGTGTCGACATGCGCGATTATCGCCTCAGCGATCTGCGCGAACAGATAGCACTGGTCGGCCAGCAGGTCACCCTGTTTAATGCCAGTATCGCTAACAATATCGCCTACGGCCGATTGGATGAGGTGCCGCGCGCCGCTATCGAGCAGGCCGCCGAAGCGGCCTATGCGATGGAATTCGTCCGGCAGCTGCCGGATGGACTGGATACATTGGTCGGTGAAAATGGCGTGCTGCTCTCGGGCGGGCAACGGCAGCGTCTTGCCATCGCCCGCGCCTTGCTCAAGAACGCACCTATTCTGATCCTTGACGAAGCCACCTCGGCACTGGATACCGAATCGGAGCGCAGCATCCAGGCTGCGCTGGAGGTGTTGATGCGCAACCGCACCACGCTGGTGATCGCGCATCGGCTCTCGACCGTGGAAAAGGCCGACCGCATTCTGGTCATGCACCAGGGACACATCGTCGAAAGTGGCACGCATGCGCAGCTGCTGGCGTTGGGTGGGCATTACGCCGCGCTGCACAGTCTGCAATTCCGGGAGCCAGAAGAAACAGTAGCGAGTAGCGAGTAGCGAGTAGCGAGTTCCCAGCAACAGATAACAAATGGCTGCGTTTACTGCTACTCGAAACCAGCTGTTGATTCTTAAAAATATGAAACCCATAGACCATTACTGGTACGGTCGCCATCCGCTGATGGTTTTGCTGTTGCCGCTGACCGGCCTGTTTCGCACCGTGGTATGGCTGCGCCGGCGCGCCTATCGTGCCGGCCTGTTGAAGGTCCGCAGGCTGTCGGTGCCGGTGATCGTGGTCGGCAATATCACGGTCGGTGGCACCGGCAAGACACCGCTGGTCGCCTGGCTGGCGGGGTTTCTGAGAGACTCCGGCTATGCACCCGGTATCGTGCTGCGAGGTTACGGTGGTAAGGCGCGCAATTGGCCGCAGCAGGTGCGCCCGGACAGCGATCCGGTGGTGGTCGGGGACGAGGCGGTGCTGCTGGCGCGGCACAGCCAGTGTCCGATGGCGGTCGGGCCGGATCGCGCGGCGGCGGCACAAGCGCTCATCGATCATCATGCCTGCACGGTCATCATCGCCGACGACGGCTTGCAGCATTATGCGTTGGCCCGCGACATCGAGATTCTGGTCATCGACGGCGTGCGCCGTTTCGGCAATGGCTTTTGTCTGCCGGCCGGACCGTTGCGGGAACCCCTGTCGCGCATCAGGGAAGTCGATCTGGTGGTCACCAACGGTCTGGCGGGGCGGCAGGAATTCCCGATGAAAATGGTGGGCGGCATGGCACGCCGTCTGAATGATCCGTTCAGTGAAAGTCCGTTGGAAAATTTCATCGGCAAACCCGCGCACGCCGTGGCCGGTATTGCCCATCCGGAGCGGTTTTTCGCCAGTCTGCGCAAGGCCGGCTTGCGCTGCATCGAACACGCCTTTCCCGATCACCACGCCTTCAGGCCGGAAGATGTATCATTCGAGAACGGCGTGGCAGTGCTCATGACGGAGAAGGATGCGGTAAAATGCCGTCGCTTCGCGCGCGACAACGATTGGTACGTACCGGTCACTGCCCAACCCGACCCGCGGGTCGGGGAACGGATTCTGACCCTGCTGAGAGGTAAGTCTCATGGACAAGAAGCTGCTTGATATTCTGGTGTGCCCGCTTTGCAAGGGTCCTTTAATTTACAAAAAGGACAGGCAGGAGTTGATATGCAAGGCGGACCGGCTGGCCTATCCGGTGCGCGATGACATTCCCGTGATGCTGGAAGAGGAAGCGCGGCGCCTGGTAGAGGTGGAAGAAGTGTGATGGCGGTGGCTCCGGCCGGTCCGGCATATCTGACCCGATGAATTTCAAAATCGCCATCCCTGCGCGTTATGCCTCGACGCGTCTGCCCGGCAAGCCGCTGCGCGATATCGGCGGCAAGCCCATGCTGCAACACGTCTACGAACGCGCCCGCCAGAGCGGCGCCAATGAAGTCGTGGTAGCTACCGATGACGAACGCATCGCGGTGGCTGCGCGCGGTTTCGGAGCCAACGTGTGTATGACCTCCGCGGCGCACATGTCTGGCACCGATCGGATTGCGGAGGTCGCCCACACCCTGAACTGGGATCCGGATACCCTGGTGGTGAATCTGCAAGGCGACGAACCCTTGATGCCGCCGGCCTTGCTGCGGCAAGTGACCCGCAACCTGGATGCTCATGCCGATGCGGTGTGCGCGACGTTGTGCACGCGGATCAATGCGGCGCATGAACTGTTCGATCCTCACGCGGTCAAGGTGATAATGAATGCGCAAGGCTACGCTCTGTATTTCAGTCGTGCACCGATCCCCTGGTACCGCGATGACTTCAGCCGCGACACGCTGACATTGCCGCCGCAATCGCTGCATTACCGCCATCTCGGCCTGTATGCATATCGTGTCGGATTCCTCAAGAGTTATGGTGATCTGGCAGTCTGTGCGCTGGAGCAGGCGGAGTCTCTGGAACAATTGCGCATGCTCTGGTATGGCGCGCGCATTCATGTTGCAGAGGCCTGCGAGATACCGGGCCCCGGGGTGGATACGGAGCAGGATTTGGAGCGGGTGATCGAGTTGTTGAAAGGTTGAGGGAGACAGCTAAACTATGGGTAATGAATGATGTACGATAAATGATGGAACCAGAGATTGGCGCGTAAAATACGATTATTACGCATCGTTCTTCATGTATCGTTCCGCATTTTCAGTCAATTTGGTGTTGCTATGATAAAAGTACTGTTTGTCTGCATGGGTAATATCTGTCGTTCACCGACTGCGCAAGGCGTGCTGGCCAAGCTGGTCGAGGAGCGCGGTCTGGAAGATCGTATCAGTATCGATTCGGCGGGTACACATGCTTATCACATCGGGGAAGCACCCGATGCACGGTCCGCGCGCGCCGCGGCCGAACGCGGTATCGATCTGAGCCGGTTGCGCGCGCGCCAGGTTACGGTGCAGGATTTTCATCAGTTCGACTATGTGCTGGCCATGGACAGTGACAATTTCAATTATCTTGCTGGCATCTGTCCACAAGGCTACGACGCAAAACTGCGGCTGTTTCTGAGCTTTGCTCCACAGCTTGAATTCAGTGATGTGCCTGATCCGTATTACGGTGGCATAACCGGTTTCGAGCGCGTGCTGGACATGGTCGACGCAGCCGCGCACGGGCTTATGGAAGATATAACAGCCAATCTGGGCCAGACCTTACGCTGATTGACGAGCGCCCGCTGGAACGCATCCGGACAGCGGTGGCGGAACTGCCGACGTCCTCCCTGGACGTATCCCATCTCGAGTCTCACTCTTCCTTTGAACTGACCGGGTTCGAGGCGGGAGCTTGCCCGTGGTCGTGCTCGTGGTCTTTGCGGACCTGATCTGAGGGTGCGGGTGCCTGCGGGGCCGACGGAGGGTTGACTGGCCGTTCGACAGGTGTGACCGGCATGGCTTGTGTAGCGGGTGCCAGGGCCGGAGCGGCCGGAGCGACAGGCGTGGTTGACGCAACCGGAGCGGCTGACGCAGGCGCAGGTGTTGTTGATGATGTCGGTGCGGGTGCCGGCATAGGCGCCGGGGCAGGCGTTGCCGCAGGTGTGACAGGTACCGCTTGTGTTACAGGCGCAGTAGGCGCGGTTGGTATTGCCTGGGGTTCGCGAGCTGGTGGTAGCGAATACACCATATCGTTGTCGTTGCGGCTGCGGGGGATGGGTGGCGGCGTTACTGGCGCATTCTGCGGCTCCCGGGTGGCACCCGATGCACTGTCTTCACGCTGCGATGTCGGTGTCATGCCCGGAGAGGACGTGCGGGTCTGGTTGCCGGTACCGGCGTCCGTGGTCGCTGCAACATTGCCATTGGCGTCGTCGGTACTGCCGTTTTCGATGGTGCCGGGTTCGCGGCCACTACGACGGCGACCGCCGCGGCGTCCGCGCCGGCTGCGCTGATGACCACTGCCGCGCTCGCCTTCACGGGGCGTCGATGGTGCACCGGACTCGTTGTTGCCGGGTGTTACGGCAGCGATTGCGCCAGCTGCGGCCGGAGCGGCGACCTGAGCCTGCTGCGCGCTCGGTTGCTGCGCGGGCGCTGCGGGTTCCTCGTTGCGGGGCGGAGCATTACGAGGTGCGTCAGTCCGCGCACCATCGGTGCGCGGTGTATTGCGAGTGCCGTGCTGACCGGAGCCACGATTATCCTGCGGGCCGCGTCCACCGCGCCGAGCTTGCTGGGTATTGCTGCGAGGCGGGCGGTTGGGCCGTGATTCGCTCGAGGGACGGGTGCCTTGGCGGCGTTCGACGGCTGGCGGCGGGGCTGTGACGACCGGTGCGGTAGTGATGGCTTCACTGCCGAACAGATTGGTGAACAACCGTTTGATGAAACCGGCGGCGGGCGGTTTCGCGACCGCGTCAGTCACCGGTTTTGCTGCCGGTGCCGGTGCGGCTGTCGGTGGCTTCACGCCACGCACGGCGGGCTCGTCTGCCACCAACGGTTTGGAACTGCTCATCGGTGCCTCGGTGGGCTCTTCGATGTTGGCAATCAGGTTGTAGCTCGCCAACTGATCGTCACGCAGTTCATCGGCACGTATGCGCTGGATATCGTAGTGTGGCGTTTCCAGTTTGGGGTTGGGCACCAGGACCATCTCGACTTTGTAGCGGGCCTCGATGGCGGTCAGGGCGAGGCGCTTTTCGTTGAGCAGGAACGCGGCGACCGACACCGGTAACTGGGCGACGACCCGCGCGGTGGTCTCCTTCATGGCATCCTCTTCCAGGATACGCAGCACCGACAACGCCAGAGATTCCACACCGCGAATACTGCCCTGGCCGTTGCAACGCGGGCAGACGATCTGGCTGGATTCTCCCAGTGATGGGCGTAGCCGCTGGCGTGACATTTCCAGCAGACCGAAGCGCGAGATACGGCCGATCTGGACGCGGGCACGATCGACTTTGAGGGCGTCACGCAGACGGTTTTCAACCTCGCGCTGATTGCGCGCGTGGGACATGTCGATGTAATCGATTACGATCAGGCCACCGAGGTCGCGCAGGCGCAGCTGGCGGGCGATCTCGTCGGATGCCTCGAGGTTGGTCTGCAGTGCGGTGTCTTCGATGTCGCTGCCCTTGGTGGCACGCGCCGAGTTGATGTCGATGGAGACCATGGCTTCGGTATGGTCGATGACGATGGCGCCGCCGGACGGCAGGCGGACTTCGCGGCGAAAAGCCGATTCGATCTGGCTCTCGATCTGGTAGCGCGTGAACAGCGGCACGGCATCCTGGTAGAGCTTGAGCTTGGCCAGGTTGTGCGGCATCACCTGCTGGATGAAATCGTGCGCCGTCTCGAAGGTCGGCTGGGAATCGACCAGGATCTCGCCGATGTCGTTGCGCATGTAGTCGCGCAGGGCACGGATAATGACGTTGCTTTCCTGATAAATCAGGAAGGGCGCGGTGCGTTCCTTGGAGGCAATCTCAATGGAACTCCACAGCTGCAGCAGATAGTCGAGGTCCCATTGCAGCTCTTCGGCATTACGGCCGACGCCGGCGGTGCGGACGATCAGGCCCATGTCTTCAGGGATGTTGAGCGCGGCCATGGTGTCGCGCATTTCGGAGCGGTCTTCGCCCTCGATGCGGCGTGAGACACCGCCGGCGCGCGGGTTGTTAGGCATCAGGACCAGATAGCGTCCTGCCAGACTGATATAGGTAGTGAGAGCCGCGCCCTTATTGCCGCGTTCCTCCTTTTCCACCTGCACAACGATTTCCTGGCCTTCGCGCAGACTGTCCTTGCGGCCGGAACCGCCTTCTCCGAAATAGGAGCGGGAGACTTCTTTAAGCGGGAGGAAACCGTGACGCTCGGCACCGTAGTCGACGAAGGCCGCCTCCAGGGACGGTTCGACGCGGGTGACCTTGGCCTTGTAGATGTTGGACTTTTTTTGTTCCCGACCGGCGGCTTCAATATCCAGGTCGTACAATTTCTGGCCGTCCACCATGGCCACGCGCAACTCTTCCGGCTGAGTCGCGTTGACTAGCATTCTCTTCATTATCGCAATCTCGATGCGCTCAACCACGCTACAGCGCGGCGGTAGGGCGGATCCGGGCCAGGTGTACCATCGCGTGGCACGGTCGCGTGCTGCCAGCAGGCGGCGGCGACTTCCAGACCATCGGACCGGCTCCCCCGCACATTGCTGCAGGCGTGGGAGCGCATTTGTGCATCACTCTGAATTCAGGGTTGAGTGATGAAAAAACCCTTGTCTTGTCACGCTAATGAAGCGTTACAAGTGTACTGTTACGTCGCGTAACGGCGCGAGACCTTAAAGAAGTGGGGATATAAGCGCCAAACCACCTTGTCCGGTCCACGCGGTGCAGCGACTTTTGGCTATTATAATGGCCGAAATGGCTGTCGTGAGGCCGGGCAGATGCCTGGAACCTGAACCCACCCTGCCGTAAGGGTGAAAGCACTATAGCAGTGTTAAGGAACTGCTTCAATTGGCAGGGCAAACTGTTATCATCCAAAAATGAATCAGGGTCCCGAGCTGGGGCGAGCGCGTACCGCGGTGCGCCAGGTGGAGATCGGCGCCGGCGAATGCGGTCAGCGCATCGACAACTTTCTGGCAAAACATCTTAAAGGCGTCCCCAAAAGTCACATCTACCGCATCCTGCGCGAGGGACAGGTTCGGGTCAACCGTGGCCGTATTAAGCCCGATTACAAATTGCAGACCGGCGATACCGTCCGTATCCCGCCCGTCCGGACCCCTGAGGAAGGCGCGCCCATGCGTCTGCCAGATGCCGTCCTCAACCGCTTGCGCGAATCCATCCTTTATGAAGACGATGCGCTGCTGATACTCGACAAGCCCTCGGGCCTGGCGGTGCACGCTGGCAGCAATCTGCCTTTCGGTGTCATCGAAGCCTTACGGGCCCTGCGACCGGAGGCGCCGTTTCTGGAGCTTGCCCACCGCCTGGACCGTGACACCTCGGGGTGTCTGATCCTGGCCAAGCAGCGACCTGCCTTGCTGCATCTGCATGGCCTGCTCAAGAACGGGGCCATCGAGAAGCGCTATCTGCTGCTAGTGGCCGGACAATGGCAGGGCGGGGCGCGTGAGGTGCGCGCGGCGCTGGACAAGAATGCCGTGCGCGGCGGCGAACGCGTTGTCCAGGTCAGTGACACGGGCCGGGAGGCCGTGACCCGGTTCCGACCGGTGGAGCGTTTTAAAGAAGCGACCTTGCTGGAGGCGCTGCTCGATACCGGACGTACTCACCAGATCCGTGTCCATGCCGCTCATATCGGTCATTCACTGGCCGGTGACGACAAGTACGGTAACACCGACTTCAACCGCCGCATGAGCGAATTCGGCTTGAAAAGATTGTTCCTGCATGCACAATCTGTGTCCTTTGCGATGCCGGGCGGCAAGGCGATCGCTGTCAGCACACCGTTGAGTGTGGATTTAAAGCAGGTGCTGGATGGGCTAAGTTAGCGTTGTGCGATTCAAGATTCTGATGGCTCTTCAGCAAAATTTGTGGGTAATCTTACAGCGTCTGCGATTTACCATCCCCTCTCCCTCCAGGAGAGGGCTAGGGCTAGGGTGAGGGGTGAGAAGTAATCGGCCCCGCAGCTTCTGCGGAAGATGCATACTGAATAATCGATTAATCTGAGGTGGAAGTTGCAACATGCGTGACATTTTTAAACTCCTGGTCTTCGACTGGGACGGCACACTGATGGATTCCGAGGCGCAGATCGTCGCGGCCATGAACGCGGCGGTCGTCGACCTCGGCCTTGAGCCGATGCCACACCGTACCATCAGCAATATCATCGGTCTCGGACTGTACGAGGCGATCAATACCTTGCTGCCTGGACGTGATGCGCAATTTTACGATCAGTTGACCGCGCGCTACCGGCATCACTTTCTGTTTTCGCAGATTGCCCAATCACCACTTTTCGCTGGTGCGGAGCAGACCTTGCGTACCCTCCACGCGGCTGGTTACCTGCTGGCTGTCGCGACCGGCAAGGGCCGTCAAGGCCTGAATCGGGTGCTGGCCGACACCGGTCTGGGCGGGTTGTTTCATACCAGTCGCTGCGCCGATGAAACCAGTTCCAAGCCAAACCCGCAGATGCTGCTGGAGATCATGGAACAGTTGGGCGTGACGGCGAATGAGACACTGATGATCGGCGATACCGAATACGATCTGCAGATGGCGCGCAATGCCGGCGTCGGCTCGATCGGCGTTTCATACGGGGTGCATGACGATGCCCGCCTGCTGCAACTGGAACCCCTGGTGCTGCTGCATGACATCGCTGATCTGCCGCGCTGGCTGGCTGTGGACCGGTTACTACGCGTCAATGTATAGATCGCGTTCACGCCCGTCATGTTGAAGCGGGCGAAAATTTTATAGCTGTGGGGCGGCGACCCCTGCCGTGCATAAAGCGCGCTGTCGCGCGGACTGCGATGAATGAACTGGAGATATCCTCATGACCGAGTCGGATTCGAATAGCACCATCCCGGATACGTCAAAAGCCGGCGCGACTGAAAAATGGGAACGCGATCTGCTCAGTCGCCTGGTGCTGGCGACCTTGACCGAGCAGCGTCGAGCGCGGCGCTGGAGTGTATTTTTCAAATCCCTGCTGTTTCTTTACCTGTTCATTCTACTGTTAGTCGCGCTGCCGCACAGTTTCGGCGAGAGTGGTCTGTCGATCGGGCACCATACGGCGCTGGTCGAATTGAACGGCGTCATCGCATCGGACAGTGACGCCAATGCCGATACCATCATTGAAGGATTACGGGCCGCCTTCAATGATAAAGGTACCAAAGGTGTGATACTGAGCATCAACAGCCCGGGCGGCAGCCCGGTGCAGGCCGGCCGGATCAATGATGCCATCCACAAGCTGCGCGCGGAACATCCCGATATTCCACTGTACGCGGTGATCAGTGATATCTGTGCCTCGGGCGGCTATTACGTGGCCGTCGCCGCCGATAAGATCTTCGCCGACAAGGCCAGCCTGGTCGGTTCGATCGGTGTGCTGATGGACGGGTTCGGGTTTGTCGATGCGATGAAGAAACTCGGTATCGAGCGGCGCCTGTACACGGCTGGCAAGCACAAGGGTTTTCTCGATCCGTTTTCACCCGTCAATGAGGAAGACGTGCGGCATAGTGATGAGATGCTGGCGGACATACACCGGCAGTTCATCGCTACCGTGAAACAGGGGCGTGGTGCGCGACTAAAGAATGACCCGGATCTTTTCAGCGGCCTGATCTGGACCGGTGAACAGAGCGTGGCACTGGGCCTTGTCGATGGTTTGGGTGACGACGATTATGTGGCACGCGATTTAATCCATGAAAAAGAGATCGTGGACTTCACACCACATCGGGATTTCTTTCAGCGCTTTGCGCAACGCGTGGGCGCATCGGCGGCGGCCGGGTTGCTGGGCGCTGTTACCGGCCTGCCCACATTGCGCTGATCGGAGGCTAAATTTCAGGCCTTGTGCAGCAGCTCGCTCAACAGGTCCACACTTTCGGCCCAGTCGGCATCTTCCTCCAGCGCTTCCTTGAGAAAGGCCGCTTGCGACGCAGACCAAAACGCTTCGGCCCAGATCGGCCCCGCTGTATCCAGTGGGACATGAGTACGAATGAAGGCATCGATGGACGCGGCATCATTATCCAGGCCTAACTGCTCGAACAGCGTGCTGAGGGTTTTTCTGCTGATATCCATTGGCCGTTCTCCGAATACCATGATGCCCTGAGTGTCCTGTCCGGCGCTACTGTAGCTCTTACGCAGTATGGGGGCCACCGACGTCTGCATCGTGAGCGGTCATCTGGTTACCGCACCACTGTTGTCCCCGGCGCGCGCCGATAACCAGAACTACCAGAGCCAGGACGGTGGCCGCGAGCGGTGCATAAAAGATGACACCGTCAGTATATCCATCATAGTGCAGATATCGCTCAGGTACCGTCACGACGACATGGATAGCGAGTATGAGAACTCCTGCAATCAGCAGCGCCCACCCGCGCACCACATCGGTGAAACTGGCATAAAGAAAATAGGGGAGTAGTCCGGCGAACAGGACGCTGGCGTACAAATGGTACCCGGTGTTAAAAAACGGCACGACCGCGGCCGCGAAGCTCAGCAGGCAGCCAAGGATAATTATAATGTAGGCGAATGGGCGAAAATCGTGTTGTTGCATGACCTACTCCTTGTGGATTTCTGGCGCTGTAATACTTTGGTTGCCAATCCGGGGAAAAGTTTCTTTCGGGCACCGATACCTGTGATTGTTCGTGTTGCCGGTAAGAATGGAAGTGACGCGGCAAAAGACGCTTGATTTGTCGCAGCCGACGAGGCACTGTTGCAACCTGCGGTTCTGTCCAGTTGCGTGACTTGGGAACCGCGACCTGACCAGTGCCGTAAAGAAAAGGACATTACAACTCCCATGCTCGGGATGCAAACCTCGATTACTGTCAGGCCATGGATTGTACCTCGCGGGACTGTCCACTTATGCACAGGTGCTTTTGCGGCACGTTACCGGGCTGGCTGCTTTTCTTCGCCAGTTGAAACGTGCAAATGATGAATATCAGGATTATTTTTCTGCTGAGCTTCGTTCTTGCGGGGCTGCAAGGATGCGCAACGGGGATAGAGCACATGCAGGCGCATCTGGTCGATCAACTGGGGAGCGTTAAAGGCCTTACCCTGCATCAAGCCAGACTACCGAAAGGTATCGTCGCGCAGCGCGATCCTGCAGAGCTACGGATGCTGAAAAATGGTCACATCCTTTATATCTATCATGACTACTGGCAGACCAAGGATCGCGCCGCGCTGCCCTGCGATGTATTTCTCGAGGTGAATCCGAAAGGCCAGGTCATTGTCGATGCCTATGCATCCGGCAGCGGCTGCTTTTCGTCCTATTGAACACCAGCAGAAATTACGATCTTTAAGCGGCCGCATTCATGGCGGATGGCTCAATGCTCGGCGTAACCGGTCAGCAGCATGCTGAAGTTGTCGTCCTTCTCGCGCTGATCTATGCGTACCGGGAGGTAGTGCAGTTCCGGTGAGCACCACAGCATGGTCGAGCGCTTGTCGTCATCCATCACGCGTTCCAGCTTCACCGTGTCAAACGCACCTTTCGGCGTCTCGATACGTTCCTTGCCAACGATGCGGAACCGGTAGGACTTGAGCTGGCCGCCGTCGGCGAAGGTGTATTCCATATCGCGTTTGCCGGCCTTCAGGTCCAGCATCATCGACAGTTGCACGACCAGTCGGTCAAGTACACCAGCGTGGATCGGCAGCTTCCAGGTTTCGCCATCGACGGTGTTCACCACCACGTCGCGCTTCCAGTCGAAGGTCAGTCTGGCGGTGCGCTCTTTCTTGCCGCCGGTGCGCTGATAGGTGTAAGTGAGCGGTTGGATCATCGCGTCATGCCAGACCCACAGACTGCGCTCCCGGATCACGTCCTTGTTGAAGTGGGAGATGAATCCGACGGTGCGTGTTTCGGTTTCATAAATATAGTCGCCGTCGACGCCATTTTGCAGCGTGCTGCTGAATTCGCCGAGCTGGAAGCCGAAACCACGGATACTGTACTGCGCGGCGAATGGCGGCAATGGCGCGGCCGCGGCAGTGGTCGCGAGCAGCCAGAGCGCGAGCGCGGACGACAGCATGTGGTAACAGCGGCGCAAAACGTTCATGATGTGGCCTGATCCTCGTGCAGCAAGTCAAGTTGCAAGGGCCGCGACAGCGCGACAGTGTCGAGTATGACCTGATTGTCGTGCAGAAACAGCCGGCCTTGCGCGAACCAGCGCAACACCAGTGGATAGATGATGTGTTCCTGTGCCAGCACCCGTGCTGCCAGACGTTCCGGCGTGTCGCCCGGCAGCACCGGCACACGGGCCTGTAGGATGACCGGTCCGCCATCCACCTCCGGTGTGACGAAATGCACGCTGGCGCCGTGTTCTGTCCGGCCGGTTTCCATGACGCGGCGATGGGTGGCCAGACCGGGAAAGTCGGGCAGCAGCGAAGGGTGAATGTTGAGCAGTCTGCCGTTGTAATGCTCGACGAAACAGCGCGTCAGGATACGCATGAAGCCCGCCAGCATCACCAGTCCGGGACGACAGGCATCGATGATCTTCATCAGTGCCGCATCGAAACCATCACGGTTGGGATAATCGCCATGTTCCAGGATATGTGTCGTGATGCCGGCCTGCCGGGCGCGTGTCAATCCCTCCGCCTGCGGACGGTTGCTGATCACCGCACGGATATCCACCGGCAGTGACTCGTGTGCGATGGCGTCGATCAGCGCCTGCAGATTACTGCCGGCACCGGAAATAAGTACCACAACGGGTAGTCGGTGAATGCTGGTATCGGACATCGTAGCTTATCGTTGTGGCGGTCGATGCAATGAGCAGATCAGTAGTCTGCAGGCTTATGATTGGCCAGGTTGTATTTTGACCTGCTCGGAACCCGGCGTTGCGGTTTCGATATGGCCAATTCGCCATACCGTTTCTCCTGCCGCGCTCAATTGATCGATAGCGTGCCCGGCATCTGCCGCCGTCACGATCACCACCATGCCGATACCGCAGTTAAAGGTGCGGTACATTTCCGTGTCGGTCACGCCGCCTTGCTGTTGCAGCCAGTCAAAGACCGGTGGGCGTTGCCACGCGCTTGAATGAAGCACGGCACGCATGTTCTCGGGCAGAACCCGCGGGATGTTGTCGAGCAGGCCACCGCCGGTGATGTGCGCCAGTGCATGTACATCCAGCTGCGAAAACAGCTGCAGCAGTGGTTTTATATAGATGCGGGTTGGTACAAGCAGGGTGTCGCCTAGTGTGCGGCCGTGAAAGTCCCCGCCGAGGTCGGCGCCGCTCACCTCAATGATCTTGCGAATCAGCGAGTAGCCGTTGGAATGCGGGCCGGAGGATGCGATGCCGAGCAGCACATCGCCGGGGGTGACCTTGCTGCCATCGATGATGCGGCTTTTTTCCACCACGCCGACCGCAAATCCTGCCAGATCGTAATCACCGGCATGGTACAGTCCCGGCATCTCGGCGGTCTCGCCGCCTACCAGTGCGCAACCGGCCTGCTCGCAACCGACCGCGATGCCCTTGATGACATCGGAGGCGATGGCTACCTGCAGTTTGCCGGTGGCGTAGTAATCCAGGAAGAATAGAGGTTCGGCGCCTTGCACTACCAGATCGTTGACGCACATCGCTACCAGATCGATGCCGATAGTGTCATGGCATTGCAGATCAATGGCGAGTTTGAGCTTGGTGCCGACGCCGTCGGTGCCAGACACCAGCACCGGTTGCTTGTAACGGTCCAGGGGCAGCTCGAACAATGCGCCAAAACCGCCCAGTCCGCCCAGCACGCCGGGGCGTTTGGTGCGTGCGGCGTACGGCTTGATGGCGTCCACCAGCGCCTCGCCGGCATCGATGTCGACGCCGGCATCGCGATAGCTCAGCGCAGCGCGGTCTGCTGCAGGGCTCATGACCGGGTCGGTGGGGTGCTTGCGGGTGTCGACATCATGCGGCACGGGGGACTCCTGAATTTCCGGGTGGGACAACATTCTGGTATTTTACACGCACTATGACGATAACGACGCAGGTTTTTCCGGGATTGAAATCAACAAACGGCTTGTTTGTCTCGCCGGATACAATGATAGGAAGCCGCGTCCGGATGAGTCACTGGCGCCGGCTGCTGTGTTTATGTGCGGTGCTGTGCTGCGCCGGCGTAGCCGCCGCGGATACCGATGCACTCTATGAAGCCGTGGTTCCGGTGACCGGTTATGATGCCGCCGCACGCGATCAGGCCCTGGGCGTCGCGCTCAGCGAAGTGCTGGTGCGCGTGTCGGGCGACCAGAATGCCCCCCGGAATCCCGCGCTGGCACGGGTTGTGTTGAATGCTCAGCGCTTGGTGCAGCGCTTCAGTTACGAAACTACACCGGTACCTGCCGATGCCACTCCCGTCGCCGCTGCCGATTCTGAAGACGCGGCGGTCATCACCCCGCAACCACCACCGGCTCCTGGCTTGCAGTTGCGCGCCCGTTTCGATGCCGCCGGTGTCGATCGTGTATTGAATGCGGCGGATTTCGGCATCTGGGCGAAGCGGCCGCAAACGGTGCTGTGGCTGGCGTTGGATACCGGCGCCACGCAGACCCTGGTCGGCGCCGATGCGCCGGCACCACTCGGGCCACTGCTCAAGGCGGCGGCGGAGCGGCGCGGTCTGCCGTTGCTCTATCCCTTGCTGGATATCGAAGACCGTCAGGCGCTGCAGTTCAGTGATGTTGTCGACGGCACGGCGGACCGGATCCGCGATGCCGCGCAACGTTATCAGCCCGATGCCGTGTTGGCCGGTTATGTGCACGTCAGTGCGCCGGATCAGTATGCGGCGCGCTGGACCCTGTATCTGTCGGATGGTGCACCCAACTGGACGGCGCAAGGCAGCCTGCAACAGGTCATCGATGCCGGTATCGACGGTGTCGCCGACCGGCTCGAGCGACAGACGCCGTCGCTGTCCGTCAGCGATGCCGGTGTGCTGCTGCATGTCGCGGGCATCACCGATCTGAACCGGTACGCCGATGTCGAGCATTATCTGACGGGCATCCCGGAGGTATCGCAGGTGCAGACGCGGACTATCGAACCCGCGGCGGTGACCTTCGTCCTGCAACTCGGCGGCTCCCGCCAGGCTTTTCTGGAAACGCTCGCGCGCGGCGCGCTGCTGGTGCCGGAAGCGGACGCCCAGGTCGATAGCGTGCTGCACTACCGCATCGCGCAATGACGCGGCGTGACCTGCCCAATCTGATCAGCACGCTGCGTATTGTGCTGGTCGTGCCGGTGACGCTGCTGCTCTGGCGGGAACGCTACTCCGGGGCCTTGTACCTGTTCGCCCTTGCCGGGTTCTCCGATGCCCTCGACGGTTATCTCGCCAAACGCTACGGCTGGACCAGTTGGCTCGGTGGCCTGCTCGATCCGCTGGCTGACAAGCTGCTGCTGGTCGCCTGTTATTTCACGCTCGGCTGGCTGGGGCTGTTGCCGGTATGGCTGGTGGTGGCGGTGCTGGCGCGCGACATCATCATCGTCGCCGGTGCCACGGCCTACCATTTCCGGATCGCCCGCCTGGAGGCCGATCCCACCTTGCTCAGCAAACTCAACACACTTGCCCAGATCGTGCTGGTGCTCGCGGTGGTCTTCAATCAGGCGGTCAACATTTCGTTGCAAACCTTCAACCATACGATGATTTATCTGGTCGTGTGCACCACGCTGCTCAGTGGTGGCTGGTATGTCTTCACCTGGAGCCGGCGCGCTTGGTATGCCACCCGTCCGCACAAGGAATCCGCATGACCGACATGCAGAAATGGCTGGTGCTGGCAGGCCTTTTGATCGCCGGCTGGCTGGTGTACCTGTTGGCGCCGGTGCTGACGCCATTTCTTGTCGCCGGACTGTTGGCGTATCTCGGCGACCCGCTCGCCGATCGCCTGGAGGCGCGCAAACTGTCACGCACCGCCGCCGTGCTGGTGGTGTTTCTGTTGCTGTTCCTGGTACTCACGCTAGTGCTGATACTCGGCGTGCCGCTGCTGGAACGGCAAATCGTGCGCTTCATCGCGCGCCTGCCGCATGACCTGACCTGGCTGCAGCAGAACGTGCTGCCGTGGATCGAGCAGCATCTAGGTCTGGACCCCGGACTGCTCAGCCTCGACAGCCTGCAGCAATCGATCACGGCACACTGGAAGGAAGCGGGTGGGGCGGCGGCACAGCTGCTGTCGTCACTCGGCAGCTCCGGCGCGGCGCTGATGCACTGGGCGGCCAATCTGCTGCTGATACCGGTCCTGACGTTTTATCTGTTGCGCGACTGGGACGTGCTGGTGGCGCGCATTCACGAAATGCTGCCGCGGCCTGTTGAGTCCACCGTGGCGCGGCTGGCGCGTGAGTCCGATCAGGTACTCGGCGCATTCCTGCGCGGACAGCTCAGCGTGATGCTGGCGCTCGGCGTGATTTATTCAGTGGGCCTGGCCTTGACCGGATTGGATTTCGCGCTACTGATCGGCATGCTCGC
>JBBQDK010000038.1:0-21244 GCA_038319625.1 Gammaproteobacteria bacterium | reverse complement strand
AGTTGTTGTGTGTTGGCGAGAAAGGATTGGAGGGGATTGAATTCCCCTCACCCTGGCCCTATCCCAGAGGGAGAGGGGACTTACATTTTCAGAGAGTGATCAATACAGGGCTTATTTAAGTGCTGGAAGCCTTCACTAGCGGGCATGACAGTTAAATCAGTGAAGGGTGGTTATAAGTGCGGCGTGTCGATTAGGTCCGCAGGATTATCATGAATTCTGGCGAGTTGTGCATTGAGAAAGGCTGGTAAGCGTTCTTCGGAATAATAATGCGCACGCCAAGGACTCGATCCAGCGACGAAACCGACGTGTCCGCCCGTGTCGGTCAGTTCGAATTCGATGCTTGCTGACAATTCCTCCGGACCTGGTAACCCAGCGGCCGTCATGAACGGGTCGTCGCGGGCCTGCAGCATCAGCGTGGGAATCCCGATTCGTCGCAGGAAACTGCGACTGCTGCATTGTGCATAATAATCATCCGCACCGGTGAAGCCGTGCAGGGGTGCCGTCACACGGTCGTCGAACTCGCGCAGGCTGCGCAGGCTGTCGAGCATCTTCAGCCCATCACGTTTGCCCGAGCTGTGCCATTTTTCACGCATAGATGCGCGCAGGCGATGCAGCAAGGACCACTGATAGAGACGTGACAGACCGGTGTTCAGACGCACGGCGGCATTGGCCAGCGTGAAGGGTACCGATACCGTGACAGCGCCGATAACAGGCGCCTGCGCACCTTGCTCGCCCAGCCACTTCAGCAACACATTGCCGCCCAGCGAATAGCCAATCACAGCGACGGGTGTGGCCGGCTCGCGTTGCCGCAACAGTCTTATCACATAATCGAGATCGCCGGTTTCCCCGGCATGATAGCCGCGTGCCAGCCGATTCGGCGAACCGCTGCAGCCGCGAAAATGCAACAGCACTGAACGCCAGCCGTGTTGTTGCAAGGCATACATAATTCCTGCGGCGTAGTGCGAGTGGCTCGATCCTTCCAGGCCATGTAATAGCACCGCCAATGGTCCTGAGTCAGCGCCGCTCCAATCGAGATCGAGGAAATCCCCGTCAGGCAATTCCAGACGTTCACGGCGGCGCGCGACATTGGGAAGCCGGCGCAACAGATAAGGCCAAAGGGTCTGTGCGTGCGGACCGGGCAGCCACCAGGCGGGCGTGAAGGGGGGCATTTGGTATGATGAACGATCAATGCTGAACGTTGAATTATTGGGTATTACTTAATCGCATGACAGGTTTCATCGATGCGGAAATTTCCCCACCCTCTCCCTGCTGCTCACCCGCCCTGGCGAGAGAGGGGCAGAGAGAGCGGCGTGTGAGTGTCAGCTGAATTGATAATACTCAATAAAAATATGGGTGAGTTCGGCTTCGATGTATTCAGCAGAGATTCCTTAAGAATAATGAAAGCGGCTAACAAACATCATTCGTCATCTATCATTCAAATCGACCGTCACTTGTTGGCCCGGTTATGTATCAGATCCGCCACCACGCCCGGATCAGCCAGCGTCGTGGTGTCGCCGAGGCTCTCGGTTTCATTGGCGGCGATCTTGCGCAGGATGCGGCGCATGATTTTGCCGGAGCGAGTCTTCGGCAGGCTGGGCGCCCACTGGATTACATCCGGTGTGGCGATTGGGCCGATTTCGCGTCGCACCATCGCGATCAGTTCCTTGCGCAGTTCGTCGCTGGGCTGGATGCCGAGCATTGGTGTGACATAGGCGTAGATTCCCTGGCCCTTGATGTCATGGGGATAGCCGACCACGGCCGCTTCGGCAACGGCCTCGTGCAGCACCAGCGCACTTTCGACCTCGGCCGTGCCCAGACGATGACCGGAAACATTCAGCACGTCATCGACGCGTCCGGTGATCCACCAGTAGCCGTCGCCATCGCGTCGCGCACCGTCGCCGGTGAAGTAGTTGCCGGGGTAGGACTTGAAATAGGTATCGATGAAACGCTGGTGATCACCGTAGATGGTGCGCATCTGGCCCGGCCAGGAACGGGTGATTACCAGGTTACCTGAGCCGGGACCTTCGACTATATTGCCGTCCGGGTCCATCAGCGTGGGCAGTATCCCGAAAAACGGCCGCGTGGCGGAACCGGGTTTGAGAGCCGTGCAACCTGGCAATGGCGTGATCAGGATACCGCCGGTCTCGGTCTGCCACCAGGTATCGACGACCGGGCAGCGGTTATCGCCCACTGTGTGGTAATACCATTCCCAGGCTTCGGGGTTGATCGGCTCACCGACCGAGCCGAGTAATTTCAAGCTCTGGCGTGACGTGCTCTTGACTGGTGCATCGCCCTCGCGCATCAACGCACGAATCGCCGTCGGTGCAGTGTAGAAGATATTCACCTGATGCTTGTCGATCACTTCCCAGAAACGCGCAGCACTCGGGTAGGTGGGTATGCCTTCGAACATCAGTGTGGTCGCACCGTTGGCGAGCGGGCCATAGACGATATAGGAGTGCCCGGTCACCCAGCCGACATCGGCAGTACACCAGTAGATGTCGCCGTCGTGATAGTCAAAGACGAATTTATGCGTGATTGCGACGAACAGCAAATAGCCACCGGTGGTATGCAGCGCGCCCTTGGGTTTGCCGGTGGAACCAGAGGTATACAGGATAAACAGAGGGTCCTCGGCGTCCATCGGTTCCACCGGACACTCGACCGAGGCCTGGGCGCTGAGTTCGTGGTACCAGCAATCACGCGGCGCGTTCCAGGTGATGTCACCGCCAGTGTGACGCACCACCAGCACGGTGTGCACCGCAGGGCAGTGCTCCAGCGCCTGATCGGTATTGGCCTTGAGCGGGACTTTTCTACCACCGCGCACACCTTCATCGGCAGTGATGACCATACGGCAGTCGGAGTCGAGAATGCGGTCTTTGATCGACTCCGGCGAGAAACCGCCGAATACCACTGAATGCACCGCACCGATGCGCGCGCAGGCCAGCATGGCCATGGCCGCTTCAGGGATCATCGGCATGTAGATGCAGACCCGGTCGCCTTTCTTCACGCCGCGCGTCTTCAGTACATTAGCGAACCGGCACACCTCGGCATGCAATTCACGGTAGGTGATTTTCTTATCGACAGAAGGATCATCGCCTTCCCAGATGATCGCTATCTGGTCGGCGCGTGTGGGCAGGTGCCGGTCTACGCAGTTATAGCAGACATTCAGACGGCCACCCTCGAACCAGCGAATCCTACCCTGATGAAAGTCACAATCCATCACCTTGGTCCATGGCTGCGACCAGTCGAGCAACTCGGTGGCCTGCTCGGACCAGAAACCTTCCGGATCGGTGATCGAGCGTGCGTACATTGACTGGTATTTTTGTTCGTCGATAAAGGCGCGCGCAGCGACCTCGGCCGGTACGGGATAGATCTTTTCGTCGGACATGAACGCCTCCGCGTTAAAAAGTATTGTGAACCGCCAAGGACGCCAAGGACGCCGAGTCAACGAATTAAACAATAATCATGAAATCTGCCGCGGACCTCAGCACCTGATTCATACAGGTATCAGCAGTGATAGCAAACAAAAATTCTACCTGGCGTTCTTGGTGTCCTTAAGGCGGTTAAAAAAATCGTTTCTCAAGACTCAAGAAAATATTTTCTGCCACCAGCGTTTGCGGCTGGCGGTATGAGCCATTGCGATAATGTCCACCGGCGGCTCCAGCGACAGCACCCAGCCCGGCAGCGGTGGATTATCGCTGAAGCCGCAGGACACGCCCAGATTGTTTGGATCGAAGATCTTCACCAGTGTCGGCGCATTCAGATCGTCGGCATAGACAATGGCACAGTACTCCTCTTGGTGGTCCTTACGCAGCAACGCATCCATCGCGGTGATGAATTCATGCAGCTTGTCCGCCGTAACTGGTGCCTGCGGCGGCGTCTCTCCCAGGGCATAGATGTACCACCCGGCAGTGGCACGAGCGCGCAACACTCCCCAAAATATCTCCAGATCGGGCCAGCGCATAGTGCTGGTCAGGGAGCCATGGAAAGCCCGCAGAAACGCATTGTCATGGGGTACGGCGACGCCATTCGCAGCCATTCAAGACACTCCGGACAGGTTATGCATCACTGCGGTCATGATAGCCGAAATCCACATCTCCGGCATCCACGCTGATCTGCCGCACGTGTGGCAGAAGCGCCGCATCCCAATGCGTTATTGCCCAGTGCCAGAGTGTATCGAGATCGGTATCATACAAGGCAGTCGGCGGCCGCTGGCCGAGAAAGTTCAGCACCACAGCAAGGGTCCTGGCCGGACGGTCTTGGCTGACCGCCGCCGCGCCGGTCTGCTTGCTGAGCTTCTCGCCACGCGCATTGACCACCACAGGTACATGCAGATAGCCGGGTGTCGGCAGGCCGAGCAGTCGTTGTAGATGGATCTGGCGCGGTGTCGAGTCGAGCAGGTCGCTGCCGCGCACGACCTGCGTCACAACTTGCAAGGCATCGTCTATAACCACCGCAAGTTGATAGGCATACAGTCCATCGGCGCGCCGCACCACGAAATCGCCGACCTCGGTTTCGAGATTGCAATACTGAGGGCCCAACAAGGCATCGGCATAGTCAATGCGGGCACCGGCGCTGCGCACCCGCATGGCACGTGGCCCACGTCCGGCCGGCAAGCCATTGCGGCAGGTGCCGGGATAGACCGGCCCGTACGGACCTTCCAGCCTGGAATCGGCGATCTCGCTGCGTGTGCAGGCGCAGGGATAGACCATGCCCGCCGCACTCAAGCGGTCCAGTGCGTCCTGATACAGATCGTGACGCCGACTTTGATAGAGCACCTCGCCATCCCAGGTAAATCCATAGGTCTCCAGCGTGCGTAATATTTCGTCGGTGGCACCCGGCATTTCACGTGGCGGATCGAGATCCTCGATGCGCAACAGCCAGCTGCCGTGCCTGCTGCGCGCCTGCAGATAGCTCGCTGTCGCGGCGATCAGCGAGCCGATATGAAGGGGACCAGTAGGCGAAGGCGCAAAACGGCCAACATAAGGAGGTACGTTTAACAAAATAAGTTCTTGCCGCAGAGGCACTGAGGTGCAGAGGTGATAACAGTATCAAAATTCACTGTCATAATCTCAGTGCCTCAGTGCCTCAGTGCCTCAGTGCCTCTACGGCAGATATTCATGAAAAGGCCGGCTTGCGCCGGCCTGATACTGATTCACAATCCCCGCTGCAGGTGAAGCTCAGGTGCCCATCTGCTTTTCGCGGATCTCGTCCAGTGTCTTGCAGTCGATGCACTGGCTCGCCGTGGGCCGTGCCTCAAGACGGCGGATGCCGATCTCGATGCCGCAGGAATCGCAATATCCGTACTCGCGCGTATCGAGGTTGCTCAGAGCTTCGTCGATTTTTTTGATGAGCTTGCGCTCACGATCACGGGTGCGCAGTTCCATGCTGAATTCGGATTCCTGGGTGGCGCGGTCGTTAGGATCCGGGAAATTGGCTGCTTCGTCCTGCATATGATGCACGGTGCGGTCCACTTCCTCCATCAACTGCTTCTTCCATAACATGAGAATCTCGCGGAAATGTGCCACCTGCGCATCGTTCATGTACTCCTCGCCCTTTTGCAGCTTGTAGGGTTTGAAGTCCTTGAACGACACCAGATCGACCGCAGATTTCTTCGCGCTGGAAATGGCCGTCACGGCGGCGGGTTTGGTGGCGCCCTTCACGGCAGGCTTGGGCACACTTTTCAGTGCCGGTTTGGGCACGCTCTTCACGGCCGGCTTGGCCGCACTCTTCACGGCCAATTTAGTGGCGCTCTTGACTGCCGGCTTGGCGACGGGCTTGGTGGCCGGGGCCTTGGCGGAGGCGCGCTTTGCCGCCGCGGGCTTGGCGGCGGGCTTCTTGGCTGGCGCTTTCTTTGCTGACATTCCAGTGCTCCTGACTCTGCGACGAAAAATGAAACGCGATTCTATACCAGATTCGAAAATTTGCTGCAAGCAACCCGGATAATTCATCTGGAATGCTACAGCGGCCGGGCTTGACAAAACCTGTAGGGCGGGGTCCGGACCGACCGCCCCCGATTGCCGGTCCGGGCATGAACAGCTGGCAGGCATCCGTTATGCTATGTCGTCCCTTTTTACAAGAGCAGACCATGACCGAACTTGCCGCCCTGTTGTTCGATGTCGACGGAACCCTGGCCGACACCGAGGAAATCCACCGTCAATGCTTCAATCAGGCCTTCGCTGATGCCGGCCTGGACTGGGACTGGCCCGCCGCGCTGTACGGCGAACTGCTCGCCGTCACCGGTGGACGCGAGCGGATCTTGCATTATATCAAGACTCAGCGCCCCGTGTTCACCGCGCCCAGCGACCTGAAACAGTGGATCGCCGAACTGCACCTGGCCAAGACGGCGCTGTACACACGCCGCCTCGCTGAAGGCCGCATACCCCTACGCCCGGGCGTGGCGCGTCTGATCGATGAGGCGCGCCGTACCGGGCTGCGGCTAGCGATCGTCACCACCACCACACCCGCCAATGTCATCGCGCTCTTGGAGCACTCGCTGCATCGCGACAGCCCCGGTTGGTTCGATGTGATCGCCGCCGGCGACATAGTCCCGGCCAAGAAGCCGGCGCCTGATATCTACCGCTATGCGCTGCATGCGCTCGCGCTCGATGCAAGGCAGTGTCTCAGTTTCGAGGATTCAGAGAACGGTGTGCGCGCTTCTCACGGTGCCGGGGTGGCAACGGTCGTGACCCTGAACGATTACACCCGCGATCACAACTTCAGCGGCGCCCTGATTCTGCTCGACAATCTCGGCGAACCCGACCGGCCCTGCCAGGTCTTGTCCGGCACCCCCGCCGACACTCGCTATGTGGATGTGAACCTGCTGCGGACACTGCATGCCAAGGCCTATCATGACTGAAGTACGCATCGCGCGCCGCATGGCGGACATTCAGCCCTTTCATGTGATGGACCTGCTGGCTCGGGCCCGCGCACTGGAGGCAGCCGGCGCCGATATCGTCCATATGGAAATCGGCGAACCCGACTTCGTCACGCCACAACCCATTATCGCCGCCGGCCAGCGCGCCCTGACCGAGGGTCGCACGCATTACACACCGGCCTGCGGCCTGCCGGAACTGCGCACCGCCGTAAGCGGCTATTACCTGCGCGAACAGGGCCTCGGCATCGCGCCGGAGCGCATCGTCATCACGCCCGGTGCATCGGGCGCGCTGCAACTCGCCCTGTCGGTCTTGGTCGATCCCGGCGACCAGGTGCTGATGGCCGACCCCGGCTACCCCTGCAATCGGCATTTTGTCCGCCTGGTAGAAGGCGAGGCGGTCGGTATTGCGGTAACGGCTGCGACCGGATTTCAACTCACCGCCGAACTCGTCGACCGCGCATGGACAGAACGCACCGTCGCCGTGCTGCTGGCATCGCCGGCCAATCCTACCGGCACGATGATCCCGACGGATGAACTCACGGCGATTTATCACGTGGCACAAGCGCGAGGCGGCGTGCTGATCGTCGACGAGATTTATCATGGGCTGGTGTATGGCACCAAGGCTGGCAGTGCACTGCATTGCGGTGCAGATATTTTCGTCATCAACAGTTTTTCAAAATACTACGGCATGACCGGTTGGCGCCTCGGCTGGCTGGTCGCGCCCGATGGCTATCTGCGCAGCATCGACAAGCTCGCGCAAAATATCTTCCTGGCCGCCTCGACACCCGCGCAATATGCCGCACTGGCCGCCTTCGACTCCGAGACGCAGTCGATCCTCGAACAGCGCCGCGCCGAATTCGGGATCCGGCGCGATTACCTGCTGCCGGCTTTGCGCGAACTGGGATTTATAATCGCCGGCACTCCGCAGGGCGCATTTTATCTGTATGCCGATTGCAGCCGCTTCACTGACGACAGCTATCGATTCGTCTACGCGGTTCTGGAAAGCGCCGGTGTGGCAATCACGCCGGGCATGGACTTCGGTGTCAACGCGCCGGAGCGGTATGTGCGTTTCGCCTACACGACGTCGTTGGAACGTTTGCGCGAAGGTGTGCGACGTCTGCAACAGTTCCTCGCACGTAGCAACTGAAGTAACAAGGACAAACACAAAAAGACAATTTGGCCTAGCTACGGAAAAGGCTTTATCAGCTGACCCGAAAATTCTGTAAAGGCACAATCATTTTCAGGCCTGGTATGGGCGCCTGATGGCGGATGCCATTCGTGAGATCGAAAGCCAGCGTGTTGGGCGTGTCGGAGTCACGAGTCTGCCAGATTCGCGGCCAGGCCATGGTCCGCTTGCGTTCGCGCCTGCACGAATGGAAGGGCAATGAATAATGCAAATCTGAACCTGCAGCGGTCTGCAATCGTTCAGGCTCGATATCTCAAGTCGAAGTATTACCGCCTTGGCGTGCCAGCAATGCCGCGCCATACGCCGCCTGCGTATGCGCTGGTGTCAGCATCGGTACATCGAGCAGGCCACCGCGGATCTGTGTCCAGGCCTGATTGACCGCACCGCCACCGACACTGCGCACCGAGGTGGGGTAGGGTGCACCAAGCCGATGCAGCAATTGATAACCACGTTGTTCGATTCGCGCCATGCCTTCGAGCAGCCCCTGAAAGAATAGCGCGTCATCGTCCGGTCGCGGCACGAGCCGCGGTTGCAGTTCGGGATCGTTGCTCGGGAAGCGTTCACCGGTGCCGCACAAAGGGTAATAATCCAGACCGGTCGGGGTCGCGGGCCTCAGTCGCGCCGTGAGCATCTCGATCTGCCTTCGCGTGAAGTATTGCCTGAGCACCGCACCGCCACTGTTCGACGCGCCGCCCACCAGCCACCGGTCATCGAGCCGGTGACTATAGACGCCATACTCTGGCGCACAGACCGGTTGCAGCGACAACACCTTCACCACCAACGTGCTGCCCAGTGAGGTTACCGCCTCGCCGGGATTGCGTGCGCCGGTGGCGATAAAGGCCGCGGTGCTGTCCGTGGTCCCCGCCACCACCAGTACCTGCCCCGACAAGCCGAAGCGGCTGGCGACGGGCTCGCTCAGCAGGCCGATGGCCTTGCCCGGCGCGGTCGGCCAGGGCAGCAGTGCTGGATCGATGCCGAGCGTACTCAGCCACTCTGGCCAGGCGCGCGCCACCGGATCGTAGCCGAGCTTGAGGCAATTGTTTTCGTCGCTGTGCGTGTAGCGGCCCAGCAATCGTCCGGCGATCCAATCGGCCTGATGCAGGGCATGACGCGCCGCCCCGTAATCCGGCTGGCCCAGCAGGTAGAACAGTTTGGCCAGGCTAGAGGTGGCGGCACGTGCTGCGCAGTCTGTCGGCGCAACGGTGGCGATACAAGCCGCAGCGGCACTGGCGCGGTCATCGTCATACATCAGTGCAGGGCCGAGTGGGGTACCGGCGGCATCGGTCAACAGCAGGGTGGCCGAGGTTCCGTCCACAGCCAGTGCACCGACCCGCCGACGATCGATTTCACCCAGCAGGGTATCCAGCACCTGTTCCAAGGCCTGCCACCAGAGCTGTGGGTCCTGCGTGTGCGCGCCGCCCTCGCGTCGAGCGTTCGGTAGGTCGACCGCGGCCTGGGCGACGATCCGTGCCACGCTGTCGATGGCAATGGCACGGCAGCCGGATGTGCCGAAATCGATACCGACAAAAAGTCGCGAGGAAGCGGAATTTTCCAAGATTCTTGCTCGGAACCCGCTACTCGCCATTCGCTACTGGCGTCAAGGCAGATTCACCGGCACTGGCGGCACCCAAGCCTCACTGCGGTGCTCTGCGATCACCGTGGTATAGACCCCGCCGCGCACGTTGAAGTCGGCGGACAGGCGCATGAAATGCGGCTCACAGGCGGCCGCCAGGTCATCAAGCATACGATTGGTCACGGCTTCATGAAAGGTGCCCTCGTCGCGAAACGACCAGATGTAGAGTTTCAGCGACTTGAGCTCGACGCAGCGCTGATTGGGAACATATTCGAGGTGCAGCGTGGCGAAATCCGGCTGGCCGGTCTTGGGGCACAGGCAGGTGAACTCCGGAATACGGATGCGAATGGTATAATCGCGGCCGATCTGCGGATTGGGAAATGTTTCCAAGTCTTTGCTGGGTTTACTGGGCATGGCGGGCTCGACTTAAAAGGATGATGCAATCGTTATGATACGTTAGAATCACGCCTCATGTATTCATCGGCCGCCACCTGCATCCGGAACCTGAAATCGACCCATGCGCCTGACTAAAATAAAACTGGCCGGCTTCAAATCGTTCGTCGACCCCACCACTATCCACATGCCGAGCAACCTGATCGGCATCGTCGGACCGAATGGCTGCGGCAAGTCCAACGTCATCGACGCTGTGCGCTGGGTCCTGGGCGAAAGCTCGGCCAAACAGCTGCGCGGCGAGTCCATGGCCGACGTCATCTTCAACGGCTCCACCGCACGTAAACCGGTCGGGCACGCCACCATCGAACTGGTGTTCGACAACAGCGACGGCGGGCTGGGCGGCCAGTACGCCAGCTACGCCGAAATTTCCATCAAGCGTCAGGTATCGCGCGATGGCCAGTCAGTGTACTTTCTCAACGGCACACGCTGCCGGCGCCGCGACATCACCGATATCTTCCTCGGTACCGGCTTGGGGCCACGCAGCTACGCCATCATCGAACAGGGCATGATCTCGCGCCTGATTGAGGCCAAGCCGGAAGAATTGCGGGTATTCCTCGAAGAGGCCGCCGGTATTTCCAAATACAAGGAACGCCGCAAGGAAACCGAGAGCCGCATCAACAGCACCCGCGAGAACATGGCACGCCTCACCGATCTGCGCAATGAAATCGAAAAGCAACTGACGCATCTGCAACGCCAGTCGAAAGCCGCCGAGAAGTACAAGGAGCTGAAACAGGAAGAACGCCAGGTCAAGGCCGAATGGCTGGCACTGCGCCTGCGCGCGCTGGAGGAGGCCGGTGGTACCCAGGAGCGCGCCATCAGTGAACGCGAGACACGCCTCGAAGCCGTGATCGCCGATCAGCGCGCCATGGAGGCCGCCATCGAAAAATCCCGCGATGCGCACACTGAAGCCAACGATGCATTCAACGTTGTACAAGGCCGTTTCTATGGCGTCGGCGCCGATATCGCACGTCTGGAGCAGAACATCCAGCACAGCAAGGACACGCGCCAGCGCCAGCAGCAGGACCTGAGCCAGGCCGAGCAGGCCCAACAGGATGTGCAGTTGCATATCGAACAGGACAGCCATTCACTCACCGAAATGGCACGTACTCTGGAAGAAGGCGCACCGGCGCTGGAACAGGCCCGTGAAGCCGAGAACGAAGCCAGCAGTCGCCTGAACGATGCCGAACAGTCTATGCAGGACTGGCAGTTGCGCTGGGAGGACTTCAATCAGCGTGCCGCCGAACCGACCCGCATCAGCGAGGTCGAGCGTGCGCGCATCGACCAGTTCGACCGTCATCTCGGCCAGCTCGAGCAGCGCCGCGCGCGGCTAGAAGAAGAGCGCGCCACCCAATCGATGGGCAGCCTGAACGAGGAAATCGATCAGATCGCGCAATTGGAGACCGTAGCCGCAGAAACCTTTCAGCAGCAGCAATTGCTGGTACAGGAATCCGCCGGGCAACTCGGCTCGCGTCGCGATCAGAATCAGCAACTCAACCATGAGCTTGCCGAAGCACGTGGTCAGTTGCAGGATACGCACGGTCGACTGGTGTCCTTGCAGGCATTGCAGCAAGCCGCCTTGGGTCGAAATGCCGGTGCCGTCAGCGATTGGCTGAATGGCCAGGGCCTCGGCGAGTCGCCGCGTCTGGCACAACAGGTGCGCATCGTGCCGGAATGGGAACGCGCGCTGGAAACCGTGCTCGGCGATTATCTGGAAGCTGTGTGCGTGGACGGCATCGATGCTGTGGCCGGCGTACTCGGCGGCCTCCAGCACGGCTCACTGCTGTTGTTCGATCGCGGCGCAGCCAGTCCTGCCGCCGGCAGTGCCCACAACGCCACTGCCCTGCTCAGCAAGGTCGAATCCAGCTTGCCACTCGGATCATTGCTGAATGGCGTTTACTGCGCCGACAGCCTGCAGGACGCGCTGCAATTGCGCACTCAACTCGATACCCATGAGTCTGTCATCACCCGCGACGGCGTCTGGCTGGGTCGTAATTGGTTGCGTGTGGCGCGCGATGCGGACGAGCGTCAGGGCGTGTTGGCGCGGGAAAAGGAGATTGCCGAACTGCAGTCACGCATCGATACGCTCAAGCAGCGTGTCGGCGCGTTGGAAGAAGCTGAAGCGCAAGGCCGCGCGCAGCTGGTCGAATTGGAGCAACAGCGCGATACCATTCAACTGGAACTCAACAGCGCGAACCGCCAGCATGCCGAATTGCAGGCTCAGCTTGGTGCCAAGCGCACCCGGCTGACCCAGGCCGAGGCGCGCCAGGCCGCTGTCGCGCAAGAACTGGAAGAAATTGGCACACAGATCAGCCACGACCAGGAAGAACAGCGCACCGCACCCGAACGACTGCAGCAGGCACTTGACCTGATGGAGGCAAACACACAGGAACGCGCGCAACTGAACGCCCGGCGCGAGGAACTGCGCCATTCCCTCGACGCAGCGCGCGAGCATGCCCGGAATTGCCGCAACAGCACGCATGAACTGGCCTTGCGCATCGAATCACAACGCGCCGCACGTGCCGGTCTGGAGCAGAATCTGCAGCGCATGCAGGAACAGCAGGTCGCCCTGAACGAGCGTAGCGTGCAATTGCGTGCCGCCGTCGCCGCCGCTGAAGAGCCGCTCGCCGCGCTCGCACAGGAACTGGAAACCTGGCTCGCCAGGCGCATCGAGGTCGAGGCCGAACTGACCACGGCCCGCCAGCATCGCGAGGCGATCGAAGAGGAGCTGCGCCATTACGAGCAGGAACGCCACAACCACGAGCAACTTTCCCAGGAACTGCGCGGCGCACTGGAGCAGGAACGGCTCGCCTGGCAGGAGATCAAGATTCGTCGCCAGACACTTATGGAACAGCTCGCCGAAACCGAAATAGAATTGCAGACCTTGCTGGCGGCCTTGCCGCCCGAGGCTGAAGAATCGGTCTGGCACGAAAATATGGAGCGTATCGCCGCACGCATCCAACGCCTCGGACCGATCAATCTCGCGGCCATCGATGAATTCGCCGAGCAGAGTCAGCGCAAGACTTATCTTGATGCCCAGCACGCCGACCTCACCGAGGCGCTGGAGACGCTGGAAAACGCCATCCGCAAGATCGATCGCGAGACCCGCACGCGTTTCCAGGAAACCTTCGACAAGGTCAATGGCGGCCTACAGGCGATGTTCCCGCGCCTATTTGGCGGTGGTCAGGCGCACTTGGAACTGATCGGCGAAGACCTGCTCGACACCGGTATCGCCATCATGGCGCGGCCACCCGGCAAACGTATCAGCAATATTCATTTGCTGTCCGGGGGCGAAAAGGCGCTCACCGCCGTGGCGCTGGTGTTCGCAATCTTCGAGCTCAATCCTTCGCCGTTCTGCATGCTCGACGAGGTTGATGCACCGCTCGATGACGCCAACGTCGGCCGCTTCTGCGCACTGGTGCGGGAGATGTCCGAACGTGTGCAATTCATCTACATCACCCACAACAAGACCACCATGGAAATGGCCAACCAGCTCACCGGCGTGACCATGCATGAAGCCGGTGTCTCACGACTTGTGTCGGTAGACGTCGACGAGGCCGTGCAACTGGTCGCGAGCTGAGCAGTAGATGATGGATACGCTACGCTGGATTTTGTTGCTGGTCGGGGTGGTAATCATCGCCGTGGTGTACATTTCCGGGCGGCGCTCGCGCCGTGGTGTGGTCGATGAGATCAGCTCGGCGGATCCGGTCGCGCCACTGGAGCGCAGTGAACCGCGTGTCGAAATCAGGCGTCGCCATCCGGAGGTCAATGACGTTGACCATGAGCTGTCGAAGCTCAGCAATATGATCACCGAGAACCGTCGACCGGCCACGGGTGCGGCACCGGCAAAGCCAACCGCGGCCGCACCCGTGGCCGCAACTGTTCCCGCGCCGTCCAGAGCCGCTGCTACGAACCCACCCGCAGCCGCCGCAACGCCCACGGCCGCTGCAAAACAGCACACCGCGCGCCCCGCACCGCCGCCCGAAGACAAGATTGTCGTGGTCTATATCATGGCGCCACCCGGTGGTCGCTTCACCGGTAACGATGTACGGCACGCCGTTGAGACCGCCGGCCTGAGTTTCGGCAACATGAGCATCTTCCATCGCCTGGCCGATCCGGAAAACCCTAATTCCGATGCCATCTTCAGTCTCGCCAACAGTATGGAGCCGGGCAACTTCGATCTCGATGCTCTGGACGATTTCAGCACCCCCGGTCTGACGCTGTTCATGCAGCTGCCCGGTCCCTTGAACGGCATCACGGCCCTCGACTCCATGCTTGCCGCCGCGCACATTATCACCACGGAGTTGCACGGCGAGCTGCGCGACCAGTCCCGCAGCGTCATCAGCAAGCAAACCATCGAACACTTGCACTCCGATATCATCGAATACCAGCGCCGCCAGCGCCTGGCGCGCGCCACCCCATGAGCGCATCACCCACGCAGCGCGCCGCGGCGCTGCGCGAACAGATAGACTCACACAACTACCGTTATTACGTCCTCGACGACCCACAGATCTCCGATGCCCAGTACGACAAGCTGCTGCGCGAATTGCAGGCACTGGAAGCGCAGCATCCCGAACTGATTACGCCCGACTCGCCCACGCAGCGCGTCGGTGCCGCACCGTTGAAAAGCTTCGGTGCCGTACATCATGCTCAGCGTATGACCTCGATGGACAATGCCTTCGACGATACCGAGGTCCGCGAATGGGATCAGCGTGTACGCAAAGGCCTGGGCGATGCGACAGATGTGCTTTACACCGTCGAACCGAAATTCGACGGTACCTCGGTGAGTCTGCGTTATGAACACGGTCTGCTGGTGCAGGCCGGTACACGCGGCGATGGCCTGAACGGCGAGGATGTCACCGCCAATGTGCGCACCATCCGTAGTGTCCCGCTGCGGCTACTCGGTAAAGGCTGGCCCGCTATCCTGGAAGTACGCGGCGAGATAGTTATACCCAAAAAAGATTTTGAACACCTCAACGCGGAGCGGCTGGAGCAAGGTGAGAATGTCTTTGCTAATCCACGCAATGCCGCCGCCGGCAGCTTGCGGCAACTCGATCCACGCATCACGGCCGCTCGCCCGTTGAGTTTCTTTCCCTGGGGACTGGGTGAAACCTCGGCAGTGGTCGGAATGCGCTATTTCGAAGTGACAATGCATCTCAAGACCTGGGGATTTCGTGTCACTAACTATTTACAGCAGGCCACTGATATCGAGGCCTGTCTCGAATATCACGGAAATATTCTGGCGCAACGTGCCAGTCTGCCCTTCGAGATCGACGGCGTGGTCTACAAAGTCGATGATCTTGCAGCACGCGAAGCACTCGGTTACACCGCTCGCGCGCCGCGCTGGTCGATTGCGCACAAGCTGCCGGCAGAGGAGGAAACCACGCTGGTCGAAGACATCTTCGCCTCGGTCGGACGCACCGGTGTGATTACACCTGTTGCCAAGCTAAGACCGGTTCATGTCGGCGGCGTCATGGTCAGCAATGCCACCTTGCACAACCAGGATGAGGTGACGCGCAAGGACGTACGCATCGGCGACACTGTCATCGTGCGCCGCGCCGGCGATGTCATTCCCGAAGTGGTCGGCGTGTTGCCAGAACAACGCCCGGCCGGCGCAAAGCCCTGGAAAATGCCGAAACACTGCCCGGTGTGCGGCTCGGACGTGCGCCGCGAGGAAGGCGCCGCGGCACACCGCTGCATGGGCGGTCTGTACTGCGCGGCGCAACGCACGGGCGCAATCCTCCACTTCGCCTCGCGCCAGGCACTGGACATTCAGGGCCTCGGCGACAAGCTGGTGGAGCAACTGGTGGAGCAGGGCCTGGTCAAAACTGTGGCCGATATCTACGCACTCGGTACGGTACAGTTGACCGGACTGGAACGTATGGCCGAGAAATCCGCGCGCAATATTGTCGACGCCATTGCCGTAAGCCGCTCCACCTCCTTGCTACACTTCCTGTATGCGCTGGGTATACCCCAGGTCGGCGTGGCGACAGCACAATTGCTAGCCGAACACTTCGGCAATCTGGATGCCCTCATGTCCGCCGATGTCGCCACACTGGAGCAAATACCCAACATCGGCCCAACCATGGCGACCGACATTCACAGCTTTTTCCATCAGACGCACAACCGTGAGGTCATCACCGCCTTACGACAGGCCGGCCTGCACTGGCCGGACGTGCCGCGCCATGCCAGCGTCGCTGGCTCACTCGCCGGACAAACCTTTGTACTGACTGGCACACTCGATTCCATGACCCGTGACCAAGCCAAGGCACGACTCGTCGCCCTCGGCGCCAAAGTCACCGACAGTGTGTCGAAAAAGACAAGTTACGTCGTGGCCGGCTCAGAAGCCGGCAGCAAACTGGACAAGGCCGAAAAACTGGGCGTTGCGATACTCGATGAGGCGGGCTTTCAGAAACTATTGGTCGATTCGGAATGAGTCGACCAGTTGGCTGTCCAAGCCACACTGTAGCCCGGATTGAGCGTAGGCGAAATCCGGGGTTCACTGCGCTCAACATAGGCCACGAAAACATGAAACCATTTTCACAATCCAGCGAAGAAAACCAAGAACCGATCCTTGCCGTGCTCAAGGAAGTATTCGCAACACGCCGGCGCGTGCTGGAGATCGGCAGCGGCACCGGCCAGCATGCGGTGTATTTCGCGCGCGCACTACCGCACCTGTTCTGGCAGCCGAGCGAGCTGGCCGAGAACCTGCCTGGTATCAATAGCTGGCTGGCCGAGGCGGCACTGCCGAATCTCGCAGCGCCGCTGCTGCTGGATATCGAGCGGCAGCCCTGGCCGGACTGCACAGACGATGCGGTGTTCAGCGCCAACACCGCCCATATCGTTTCCTGGCCGCAGGTCGAAGCATTGTTCACGGGGATCGGCAGCTTGCTGCCGCCAGACGGCGTGTTCGCCCTGTACGGGCCGTTCAATTACCACGGATGTTACACCAGTGACAGCAATGCGCGTTTCGATCAATGGCTGAAGGCGCGCGATCCCTTGAGCGGCGTACGCGACTTCGAAGCGCTCAATGCACTGGCAGGCACTGCAGGTATGACCCTGGCGGGCGATTACACCATGCCTGCCAACAACCGTACACTGGTCTGGCACAAGTCGGTCTGAGTAGGCACTATGATCCGCACACGCTATGCAGCGATCCGACCTTACGTGACGCGTGACGGCTCGCTGATTCGCGAACTGCTGCATCCCGAACAGCATGGCAACGTCGCGCAGAGTCTCGCGGAAGCCGAGGTTGCGCCGGGCGCCAGTACACAACTGCATTATCACACGCGCAGCGAAGAGCTCTATCATATCGTGGCGGGGCGGGGGCTTATGCGACTCGGCACGGAACAGTTCAGCGTCAATGCCGGCGATACCGTGTGTATTCCACCGGGCACACCGCATTGCATCACCAACACCGCCACGACGGCGTTGCGCATTCTGTGCTGCTGCGTGCCGCCTTATGCACATGACGACACGATTCTGGTACAAATACCGTGAACGATTCCACGTCGTCACCAGTGGGGATGCTGATCAACGGCCAGGCTTGCGATACACTCAATGCACAGGATCGTGGCCTGCTGTACGGTGACGGACTGTTCGAGACGCTGGCGGTGCGCAGCGGTACCCCGTTGCGCTGGGAACGGCATCTGCAGCGGCTGCTGCTGGGATGCGAACGTCTGAGCATACCCGATCCCGATGTTACGGCACTGACTGTCGAAGCACTGCGCCTGTGCAATGACCGGACGCACGCCGTACTCAAGCTGATCGTGACACGCGGCAGCGGCGGTCGTGGCTACCGGGCGCCGCCGCGACCGCAACCGACGCGCCTCCTGAGCTGTCATCCCTGGCCCGATTACCCACCCGAGCATGCACGTGACGGTGTGCACGTGCGACTGTGCAGTACACGTCTTGCGCAGCAACCGGCACTGGCCGGAATCAAGCACCTCAACCGTCTGGAACAGGTGCTGGCACGCGCAGAATGGCGGGATGAAGAGATTGCCGAGGGGTTGCTGTGCGACCGCGACGATCATGTCATCGAAGCGACCATGAGCAATCTGTTCATGGTCAGCGACGGACAACTGTACACGCCGGATTTGTCAGACTGCGGTGTGGCTGGCATCATGCGTACCATGATTATCGAAACCGCCGCAACGCTTGGTGTGCCGTGCACGGTACGTCCAATTACACGCGCAGAACTGTCCGATGCCACGGAGCTGCTGCTCTGCAACAGCCTGATCGGGATCTGGCCGGTGCGCCAACTCGATGCACGCAAGCTCGTGCCCGGCCCGCTCACACATCGCCTGCAGCAGGCCCTGGAATCGCACCATGACTGAAGCCCCAGTGCCTGACAAGGCGGCACGACCTCTCACCGATACGTTGTATAAACTGCTCGCGATACTTATCCTGGCCGGTAGTTTCAGCGCTGCCTGGCTGTTGATGGACTATCAGGATTATTCCAGAACCTCGCTGTATCTGCCCGACGGCGCCGTGACATTCACGATCACACCGGGCAGTTCGGCACGCATGATCGCCTCGGGCCTGACACAGCGCGGCATCATCGAAAAACCCTATATGTTCGTGCTCATGGCCTATCTGAGCGGCCATTCGCACAGCATCAAGGCCGGTGAATATGCCCTGCAGCCCGGCATGCATCCACCCGAACTACTGAGTCTGTTCGCTTCCGGCAAGGTCATGCAACATGCATTCACCATCGTCGAGGGCTGGACCTTCCGGGAATTGCGTACCGCGCTGGCTCAGAACAAGGCCCTGCGGCAAACGCTCTCCGGAATCGAAGACGCGGCGCTGATGACGCGGCTGGGCCAGCCCGGCATGGCGCCCGAAGGGTGGTTCCTGCCCGATACCTATCATTATCCGCGTGGCACGACCGATCTGGAATTTCTGCGTCGCGCCCTGCATGCCATGCAGAAAGAACTCGACCAGGAATGGTCGCAGCGTGCCGCGGATCTTCCATATCAAGATGCTTATCAGGCATTGATCATGGCATCAATCGTCGAGAAAGAAACAGCCGCGGCGGCAGAACGGCCGCAGATCGCCGGTGTATTCGTGCGCCGCCTCAAGCTGGGCATGCCGCTGCAGACCGATCCGACCATCATCTACGGTATGGGCGCGGCGTATGATGGCAATATCAGGCGCAGCGATCTGACCACCGACAATGTCTACAATACCTACCTGCGCACCGGCCTGACGCCGACACCCATCGCCCTGCCGGGCAAGGCCGCACTGCATGCCGCCTTGCACCCCGCTGCGGGAGACAGTCTCTATTTCGTGTCACGCGGCGATGGCACGCACCAGTTTTCCGCCACGCTCGAAGAGCACAACAGCGCTGTAATCAAATATCAGTTGCATGGCCGTGTACCCGCCCAGTCCGGGCCGGCGCAATCCGGGATCCGTCCGGACAAAAAGAAGGGGGCTGCGCATGCCCGGTAAATTCATCACCGTCGAAGGCGGCGAAGGCGCGGGCAAAACCACCAACTTGGCCTTCATCGAAGCGCGCTTGCGCGCCGCAAATATCGAGGTGTGCGTGACACGCGAGCCCGGCGGCACTCCGCTCGGCGAAGCTATTCGCGCACTGCTGCTCGGTCACCGCCATGACGGCATGGCCAGCGATACCGAACTGTTACTGATGTTCGCGGCACGCGCCGAGCATCTGGACAAAGTCATCAGACCGGCGCTGGCGGATGGACTCTGGGTACTGTGCGATCGCTTTACCGATGCCACCTATGCCTATCAGGGTGGTGGTCGCGGCATCGCGCAGGAGCATATCGCGCAGTTGGAACACTGGGTGCAAGGCGACTTGCGACCCGATTTGACATTGTTGCTGGATACCCCCGTCGCGGTCGGTCTGCAGCGCGCCGGCGAGCGCAGCGCGCCCGATCGCTTCGAAAAAGAGCAAAGCGCATTTTTCGAGCGTGTGCGTGCCAGATATCTGAACTTGGCCAAACACCACCCACAGCGTTATCGCATAATCGACACGTCACAGCCACTGGCTGTGGTACAAAAGGAGCTTGGCACTGTGCTTAATGCGTATATCGAGACGAATTCATGAGCTTACAGAATTATTTTTTTGAATTGCCATAGACACAAGTTAGTGCCAAGGAAATCCAGGGCGTCCTTGGCGGTTCAACCTATTATTCTGACGAGCAGTGCATCGCGTGACCGAGACATCATGACCGACACTCTATTGCCCTGGCACAAACTACATTGGGAAGGCCTGCTGACGCGCCGCCGATCCGGGGCAATGCCGCACGCACTGCTATTGTGCGGACCGCGCGGTCTCGGCAAACAGATCTTTACCGAGCACCTGGCGCAGGCCTTGTTATGCAGGTCGCCAAAGCCCGATGGCCAGGCCTGCCGGCAATGTCGATCCTGCACACAGTTTCGCACCGGCGCACACCCGGATTACCGTCGCGTCGGGCCCGAAGATGACAGCAAAGTCATCAAGATCGATCAGATCCGGGCACTGTGCACGACATTGTCGATGACCAGCCAATATGGCGGTTACCAGATCACACAAATTGCTCCGGCGGACGCGCTGAACAGGAATGCCGCCAACAGTCTGCTCAAGACACTGGAAGAGCCGACCCCGGAAACATTGTTGTTTCTGGTCACCGACCGCCCGACCGGCCTGCCGGCGACTATCCTCAGTCGCTGTCAGCGGGTCCTGTTCAACAATCCTCCGGCAGATCAGGCCCGTGACTGGCTGCAGGACCAACTGCCGGGACGACAGGATATCGATGTGCTGCTGGCTCTGGCCGAGGGTGCGCCGCTACGTGCCGTCGGACTGGCGCAGGGCGATGCCTTACAGCGCCGTCAGGTGCTGTTCAGTGATTTGGCTCAAGTCGCGCGGATCGCAGCCGATCCAGTGTCCGTGGCGGCGGGCTGGCTCAAGGCGGATCTGAAGGAAACACTCGACTGGCTGCGCATCGCCGTGATGGATATGATCCGTCTCAAGGCCGCCGGCCCCTCCCGCCTGGTCAACCGGGACCTCGGCAAGGAGTTACAGCAACTCGCGGATGGATTAGACTTGCAGACATTGTACAGTCATCTGGATCAACTCACCCAGGCTGTGCGGCTCGCCGATACCTCGGTCAATCCGCAATTGTTGCTAGAAGATCTGCTGATACCCTGGACACAGCCA
>JBBQDK010000037.1:0-21396 GCA_038319625.1 Gammaproteobacteria bacterium | reverse complement strand
CCTATCTTCGTGACAACCTCGATAGCGTTGCCGAGTCGGAAGTCCTGCAGTTTCTGGACCGTTACGGCAACAGCCCACCGGGAACGCGACTGCGCAATGCCTGGTTGATCAAACTGGCGCGTGCGCAGCGCTGGCCTGAATACCTGAGGCTTTACCGGGACAGTAGCGACCCCAGTCTGATGTGTTACGAGTTGCAGGCGCGTATCGATAAGACGGGCGGCAAAGCGGATGCCGAATTGCTCGATCAGGCCGAAGTGCTGTGGCGAGTCGGTCATTCGCAACCAGCGGCCTGCGACGCGGTATTCGCCTACCTGAACGAGCAGCATCGCATGACAGGCAAGCTGATCTGGGCGCGTCTACGGCTGAGCTTCGATGAGGGAGAGCTGCAACTGGCAGAGCATCTGTCGCATGACCTGAGTGTCGCCGAACAGAAGTGGGTACAACTCTGGAAGAGCATGTATCAGCGCCCCGCCAGCCAGCTGGATACTTTCGACGGCCAGGAAGATTTGCCGATCGCGCGGGAAATCATTGTCTTCGGTCTGCGGCGTCTGGCGCGCAGTGCGTCCGAGACCGCCCACACGCGCTGGCAGCAACTGAACAAACAGTATCATTTCAGCGCCGCGCAACGTGCCGAGGTGGATCGCGCCATCGCCATCGCCGCCGCCCGGCAACGCAGCCCGCATGCCCTGCAGTGGCTGGCCGCGATTCAAGACAAGGACACCGACGCCACGCTACGCGAATGGCGCATCCGCATCGCCGTACTGGAGGGTGATTGGGCCCATGTCGAGCATTGGACCGAGACACTGCCCGCGGCGGAGCAAACCGAAAGCACGCGATATTGGCGCGCTCGTGCCTTGGAGGCCCGTGGTAGTCGGGACGGCGCGCAACACGCGTATAAAGAGCTCGCCATGCAACGCAGCTATTATGGCTTCCTCGCCAACGATCGTCTGCACCAGGATTACACGTTGAACAATACGCCAATCGTTACAGACGACAAGCAACTGGCCGCCATGTCCGCACGACCGGCGCTGCAGCGCGCCTACGAACTCTATGTTCTCGGGTTGATCCCCGAGGCGCGCCGTGAATGGAATGCCGCCACCCGGAAAATGTCACCCGCCGAGCTGGCCCAGGCCGCGCTGCTGGCCAACCGCTGGGGCTGGTACGAGCGCGCCATCATGACCGCAGCGCAGGGTGAACACTGGGATGACCTGGAACTGCGTTTTCCGACGCCGTACCGCAATCAGGTCAACGACAATGCGCGGCGCCAGCAGCTCGATCCATCCTGGGTGTATGGCGTGATGCGTCAGGAGAGCGCGTTCATGTCCGATGCCAAGTCTAGCGCTGGCGCCCTCGGTCTAATGCAACTCATGCCCGCCACTGCACAGCATACCGCGCGCTTGCTCGACTGGCCGCCGCGCCGCACGCAGGACTTGCTGACCCCCACCACCAACATTCAGCTTGGCAGTGCTTACCTGCGCCACATCCTCGATATCTTCCGTGGCAACCAGATGCTGGCCACTGCCGCCTACAATGCCGGGCCCGGTCGGGTACGGCAGTGGCTGCCCGACAGCACCGCTGCTGCCGACCAATGGGTCGAGGCCATACCCTTCACCGAGACACGCAAATATGTGCAAAGTGTATTGAGCTATAGTGTGATATTCGACTGGCGTCTGGACCGGCCATTGCAGCCGTTGCGCCAGCGCATGGGCACGGGTGTGCCAACGCTTGAGGATCTTGCCGATCACTAGTCTCGAGGCCGGCACTCGGTGTGCTCACGTTGCACGTCTTAGGTTTCACGCTTTGCGAACCTATTTCCAAGGAGCAGCGCCATGAAAAACGGTACGGTCTGTCTTATCGGCGGCAGCGGATTTGTCGGTCGCCACATGGCCGCCCGGCTCAGTAATGCCGGCTGGTGCGTTCGCATACCCACACGGCACAGTGCACGGCAACGCGATTTGCAAGTGTTGCCCGGCGTGCGACTCAGCGGCGCGGATATATTCGACGCCCAGTCCTTGCGCGGATTGTGCGATGGCTGCGATGCGGTTATCAACCTGGTCGGAATACTCAACGAGAAAGGCCATGATGGACGCGGCTTCTTGCGCGCGCATGTCGAGCTGGCGGAAAAACTGCTCACGGCCTGTCGCGAGCAAGGTGTGCCGCGCCTGCTGCACATGAGCGCGCTCAATGCCGACGTCCGGCAAACGCATAGTCATTATCTGCGCACCAAAGGCGTGGCCGAAGACTTGGTCCATGCGGCCGCGACACAGGGCCTGCGGGTTACCAGTTTTCAACCCTCGGTGATCTTCGGTCCGGGCGACAGCTTTTTCAATCGCTTCGGGACACTGTTGAAAAAGATCCCCGTGGTATTCCCGCTGGCCTGTCCCGAAGCACAATTTGCGCCGGTGTATGTCGGCGACGTTACCACGGCTTTCATCAAGGCGCTTACCACGCCCGCGACAGTTGGACAGCGTTACGCGCTGTGTGGCCCGACACGCTATACCTTGCGCCAAATGGTCGAATATACCGCTCACGTACTGGGTCTGCGCCGTCACATCATCGGTCTGTCGCCGGCGTTGTCATCGCTGCAGTCGCGCGTTTTTGAATACCTGCCCGGCAAGCCGTTCTCTCGTGATAATTACTGGTCGTTGCAGAAACCAAGTGTCTGCAATGCGCCGTTTCCCGAGCTGTTCGACATCACACCCTCCAGCATCGAGGCCATTGTGCCCGGCTACCTCGCCAACCGTACGCAGCGGTCCCGATACGACGACTTTCGCAAGCAGGGAATTTAGAAAACCGGATCTTGATCGGATTGGCGTCTCACGGTTTCGGCCAATGCGCGCAATTGCGCATGACGTTGCGCCACCGGTATTTTGCCGAGTCTGCGTACTGCCGCATAGAAATCCGGCAGGTCGCCGTGTTGCTGCGCCAGCAGGGCGCGAAAAGCCGGTACGTATTCCTGATAGGTATTGACCGCTGCGAGGTAGGCGTTGTTAAGGTCTTGTGCAAACCAGTTATCATAACCACTGTAACCGCCCCACTGGGTTTTTAAGCGCAGATACCGCTTGCGCATTGCGGCGAAGACGCGTGCCTTCGCGGCTTTCCGGTCCGCATCGCGTAGTGGCGTGGCATAGAGCCGCACGAGCTCGGCGCGTGTCGCCATGACCAGTTGAATGAACTGTGCCTGCCGCTGACGGTCGACCCGATATCGGGCCAGCGACGCTTCGTCCTTGTCCTGTCCCAGCCAGCGGCGCACGCCCTCTGCCTCGACGGTTGCGGCAAAGGATTCATTGAACGCAGTGTCGCCCTTGATATACAGGAGCTGGTGCGATAGCTCATGAAAGATCAGGCTGGCAAGTCGCGCCCTGGGCCATGTGATGGTGGTGTTAAGCACCGGATCGGAGAACCAGCCCAGCGTCGAGTAAGCCGGAACGCCGATCACGGCGACGTCATCGCCGCGCTGTCGCAGCGTGTCAGCGAAGTCCTCGGCGCGATGCTTGCGGAAATACCCGCGATAGCTGACGCAGCCAACGATCGGAAAGCACCAGCGCCGTGGCCGCATTGAGAACGGCGGCGTGGCAACGACATTCCACACGACATAGCGGCGCTGCAGATCGGTATAGCCACGATAGCTGTTGTTGTCGGGCAGATCCAGCGCCTGCACGGCGAATTGGCGAATGGCCAGCACTTCGGTGAGTTGCGACTTGAGTGCGGGTGGTGTGTCAGGGGCGCGCAACAGCCGTGAGATAGGCTGACGCCTGGCGAACACATCGAGCTGTCCACCCACGGATTGGGCGTAATAGGTGAAGTTGGCGCAGCCGCCAAGTGCCAGCAGTGCGCCCAGCAGTAGCAGAGATTGCAGATTTCGATGCGACATGCTTGGGAAAAGTAGCACGCCCGGCTACCATTGCGTACATGCAAATCTATCTGGTCGGTGGCGCGGTACGTGACAAGTTGCTCGGACTTCCGGTGCGGGAGCGCGACTGGGTGGTGGTCGGCGCCACGACGGCGGAAATGCTGGATCTGGGTTACAAGCAGGTCGGCAAAGACTTCCCGGTGTTCCTGCACCCCCAGACGCACGAGGAATACGCGCTGGCGCGCACCGAGCGCAAGACCGGGCCAGGCTACAAGGGTTTCGTGGTGCATGCCGATGCCGCGGTGACGCTCGAAGAAGACCTGATCCGGCGCGACCTCACCATTAATGCCATCGCCGAGGCGCCGGATGGCACGCTCATCGATCCCTACGGTGGCCAGGAGGATCTGCGCGCCGGCCTGTTGCGGCATGTCTCGCCAGCCTTCGTCGAGGATCCGGTGCGTATCCTGCGCGTGGCGCGCTTCGCGGCGCGTTTTGCGAAATGGGGTTTTCACGTCGCGCACGGCACTCATGCGCTGATGCGAAAGATGGTGGAAAACGGCGAGGTCGATTCGCTGGTGCCGGAACGGGTCTGGGCGGAGTTGTCGCGCGCGTTTGCCGAGGAACGGCCGGCACGTTTTATCGAGGTGTTGCAGCGCTGCGGTGCGCTGGCGCGACTGATGCCGGAGCTGGCGGTCCTGTTCGACGTACCGCAGCCGGTACAACATCACTCCGAGAGCGATGCCGGCGCGCAGGTGCTGAGTGTTCTGCAGGCCGCGGCACAGCTCACGCCGGATACCACGGTGCGCTTCGCCGCCTTGCTGCATGACCTGGACAAGGGTGCGATGCCGCCCGCCGAGTGGCCGCGAGATTTGGGTCATGAGGGACGCAGCGTCGAACTGGTCGAGCAGCTCTGCGCGCGCCTGCGAGTTCCCAACGAGTTTCGCGAGCTGGCCGTGCTGGTGGCACGCTATCACACGCACAGCCATCGCGCCCGGGAGTTACGTCCGGAAACGCTGCTCGAAATGTTTGAAGCGCTCGGCGCGTTCCGCCGCAAGCAACGCTTCGAGCAATTCCTGCTGGCCTGCATGGCGGATGCGCGTGGCCGCACCGGGCACGCGCAGGATGACTATCCGCAGGCGGAGCTGCTGCGCAACACACAGCTCGCCGCCGCACAGGTGGCGGTACAGCCGTTCATCGATCAGGGGCTCACCGGGTCGGCGATTGCCGCCGCCCTGCGCGCGGCACGCATCGCTGCGATCCGCGCGGTACTGTGAGGGATAGAGCGCAGGCACACGACTCTCCGCTGTCATGCAGTCCGGCGCGTCGCCGGTATCCTTCCGTAGCCAGACTAGAGGCGAGACCGCAGGTCGCGCAGCGCGAAACCGCGCAGCGGCATGTCACCCAGTCCGCGCGTCAACGCCAGGACCTTGAAGCGTTCGCCCATCTCGCCGGGCAGTGTCAGGGTTTTGATCTGATCGGTCATCGCCAGATGTGTGGGCAAGTCCTGCGGATCGCTGTCAGCCATCAATTCAGACAGACCGCTGCCGAGCAGAAAATGCGCTTGCGTGGTGTAGCCGGCAAGCGTCAGACCGGCTGCTGCGCCCGCCGCGGCCACGGCGGAAAAATCGACATGTGCCGTGATGTCTTGCAAGCCGGTTAGAATGAGCGGATTGGTATGTGCACGGTGTCGATAATGGCACATAAGAGTGCCCGCGCCGCGTTCCGGTGCGTAATACTCGCGGCGCGGATAGCCGTAATCGATCAGCAACATCGCGCCGCTGTCGAGCATGCCGGCAAGGCCCGTCACCCAGCCCGACAGCGCCGGATTGAGCTCCGAGCAATACCCGTCCGGTAACGGTTCTGGCAGCGCCGCCTGCAGTGCAGCCACAGCATGAACCAGTGGCAGGTTCGCCGGGACATCGCGCCATGCAAAACGCCGCTCCTGCCAGACAACGCAACGCTCCTTGATGCTACCCGCAGCGTGGACGAACAGTTGTACCGGCATGGCATCGAGGACCTCATTGGCCAACACGACGCCGCGCCAGCCTTGCGCCGGCAAGTGTTCCAGCCAGTGGATCCGCTTCTGCAGATGCGGTACGCGTTGTGTCAGTAAGTGCTGCTGCCGCGCGCGCAATTCCGCGCTGAGTTCAAGAATGAAATACATGGTGGGCAGACAGTCGAGGCGCTCCAGTTCCAGCAGCAACTCCGCCGCCAACACCCCGCTGCCAGCGCCGAATTCCAGAATGGCGCCGTTACCGAGCGCGGTCAGCACTTGCTGGCACTGACGCGCCAGACAGCGCGCGAACAGCGGCGAGGATTCGGGCGCGGTGATGAAATCGCCTTGCAAGCCGAATTTTTTGCTGCCCGCGCTGTAATAGCCGAGGCCGGGCGCGTAGAGGGCGAGGTCCATATAGCTGGAAAAGCTCAGTGCACCACCCGCCGTAGCAATGCGGGCGCGGATCAGGTCGCCCAGTTGCAGGCTCAGCGCCAGTGCCTCCGGCGTGGCCGGTGGCAGCGTTGTTTCAAGGTTGTCGGGACGCATCAGGACGGCGGACTCGGCTTCATCGGCCTGTGAACATACCTTGGGCGGGGTGTTTTAGAGTAGAGTGAGCCAAGTTTCGTGAAAGGCGTGCGTGTGCAGGATACTCTCGAACAGTTGAACGACAAAGTAGTCTTGGTCACCGGCGCGGCGCAACGCATCGGCGCCGAAATCGTGCGCACCCTGCACGGTGCCGGGATGCGGGTCGCATTGCATTACCGGGGTTCACAGCAGGCGGCCAAGGCGCTTGCTGCCGAGCTGAACCGGTTGCGCGACGGCTCAGCGGCACTGCTGCAGGCCGACCTGTCGGACCAGGCAACCCTGGCACCGCTGGTCGAAGCGGCGACAGCACACTGGGGTAGGTTGGACGCGCTGGTGAATAATGCCTCGACGTTCTATCCATCGGCCGTGGGCGCGGTCACTCAGCCGCAGTGGCACGATCTGATGGACGTCAATCTGAAAGCGCCGTTTTTTCTGGCACAGGCAGCCGCCCCGGAGTTGAGTAAAAACGGTGGCAGCATCATCAATATAGCCGATATCCATGCCGACCGACCGCTCAAGGGGTATCCCGTCTATTGCATGGCCAAGGCCGGGCTGGTGATGATGACCCGCGCCTTGGCACGTGAGCTCGGACCCGCCGTCCGGGTCAACGCCGTCGCCCCGGGTGCCATTCTGTGGCCGGAGCAGGGTCTGGAGGAGGCCGCGCAGAAAAGCATACTGGCGCGCACCGCTTTGAAGCGTCAGGGACGGCCGAAGGACATTGCCGGCGCAGTGTTATTTTTGATTCGAGATGCGGAGTACATTACAGGACAGGTACTTAGCGTCGATGGTGGACGGTCACTGGGCTACTGACGGGAAGCGCGCGGGGATCCCTGTCAAGGGCAGTTTCCTTGCCTTGACGCTGCGTGAATCGATTGAGTATAGTGCTAATCGGCATATCAGTTTGGATATTATTCGGACCACTATTCCGTTATAGTGCTGGAAACCCCCCGGTATGTTTGCCCGCTGATAAGCGCTGATGCAGCAACTCCGGATTGTTCGACAGTAAGCAGTGCCAGGGGGATGCAGTCATACCAACAAAGCAAAACGGCTTATCACCAGATCGTCACTCACACACAGGCAGTATATTAGGAGGATTCTATGTCAACATCCGCTGAAACCATGAGCCAGGGTAACCTCGACGCCTGGCTGAACGCCAAGCTCGATGAATTGTTGCCGAAAAAGATCGAAGCTATCCATGCAGCTAAAACCCCTTCAATGGCCATCGTCGCCACCAAGGGCACGCTGGACTGGGCCTACCCCCCATTCATCCTGGCATCCACCGCTTCCGCGTTGGGCTGGGACGTCGAAGTATTCTTCACCTTTTACGGCTTGGCGCTGTTGAAGAAAGATTTCAATTCCAATGTCAGTCCGCTCGGCAACCCCGCCATGCCCATGAAAATGCCGTTCGGACCGAAATGGTTTCAGGGCATCAACTGGAACATGCCGAATCTGCTGATGGCCGGCATACCCGGCTTCGAAAAGGTCGCTACAGCGTTGATGAAGAAAACCATCAAGAATTGCGGCGTCGCTACGGTGACCGAGCTGCGTGAACTGTGTCTGGAAGCCGGCGTGAAATTCGTCGCCTGCCAGATGACGGTCGAATTGTTCGGCTTCACGCACGATGACTTTATTCCCGAGGTCAAGGACTACGTCGGTGCCGCGAGCTTCCTCCCTGTGGCACAAGTAGCCGACGTCACGCTGTTCATCTGAGTTTGTGAAAGAGAGACCACGTCCGGGCCCGGACGTGGTCAGGATCGTTGGCGGCATTATTTGCGGAAGCACGAGCAAGCCCGCTTTCAATTCAGGCCGGTTTTGTCTGCTGGTGAGACCGGTATTGCCGCCAGGAAGGCCAATGCTTCATTGGTCAGGCTTGTGTGTGAGTGATGTCCGATCAACGTCGGCTTGTCGGCTACCAACGACAATCAACGTCCTGTGAGGATAAGTGTTTTGCTTATTATGGGCGCACGCCAGTGCGCCCATTTTTTTCCGGTTGATTCAGGCTGAAAGTCGGATTACGTGACTGTAATGCTAGCGGCAGGAATATAAAAAAATCCCCGACGCAGGCGCCGGGGATTGCCTCACCAAAATTGGTGAAGGTGGTGATTGGGTCGGCGATCCCTGGCCGATCTCCCTGTTCCCTGTTGTTAGATATACTTCCCAGTGCAATCCTTGCACAAGTTCCCAGCACGCGCATCCTGCGCAAGCCTGTGTCATCCTTGACGGCTGGGAGTGCTGAATAGTGCACGACTATCTCATTGCCCGCATTAAGGAATGACTGTGAATTTGTGTAGGATTATTCTGAAAACCGAATACCCACCGTCCGTGCCAATGTGAGCAATTTATGCGAATTCTTTACCCGGATATCGACAGCAACGTAAAACACAGTCTCTCGGTCGATGCTATGCACACCTTGCATGTCGAGGAGTGCGGCAATCCTCAAGGCCTTCCGGTGGTGTTTCTGCACGGCGGCCCGGGTGCCGGTTGCGAGGCATATCACCGGCGCTTCTTCGATCCGCTCCGTTACCGGATTGTGCTGTTCGACCAGCGTGGTTGCGGCCGTTCCACGCCCCATGCCGAGCTGGTCGGCAATGATACCCAGGCGTTGATCGCCGATATCGAGCGGGTCCGGACGCATCTCGGCATCGAGCGTTGGCTGGTATTCGGTGGTTCCTGGGGTTCGACGCTGGCGTTGGTCTATGCGCAAACACATCCAGAACGCGTGCTCGGTCTGGTCTTGCGCGGCATCTTCCTGTGCCGGCCGCGCGATATTCGTTGGTTTTATCAGGAGGGTGCGAGCAATGTGTTTCCGGACTACTGGGAAGATTACCTGCATCCCATCCCGGAGGCGGAGCGCAGTGACATGGTGTCCGCCTATTACCAGCGCCTCTGCGGGGACGACGAGGTGACGCGCATGGCCGCAGCCAAAGCCTGGTCCTTATGGGAAGGGCGCACGGCAACCCTACAGCCATCGCCCAGTGTCGTCGAGCACTTCAATGCCCCGCATACGGCACTCAGTCTGGCGCGCATCGAATGCCATTACTTCATGCACGACAGTTTCCTTGAGCCCGACCAGATCGTGCGCGACGCATACCGGCTTGCGGACATACCGGGCGTGATCGTGCACGGCCGCTATGACATGGTCTGTCCGGTCAATCAGGCCTTTGCATTGCACGCCGCCTGGCCGCAGGCCGAGTTGAAGGTAATCACCGGTGCTGGCCATTCCGCCAGTGAGCCTGGCATCATCGATGCGCTGATTTGCGCGACGGACAGCTTCGCCGCGCAGCTGGCATGATAGCGCTGCTGCAACGCGTCACGCAGGCGGAAGTTGTTGTCGAGGGTGTATCCATCGCAGGCATCGGCGCGGGCCTGTTGTGTTTCATCGGTGTGGAGCGCCGCGACACCGAGCGCGTGGCCGAGCGCCTGTTGGAGCGATTACTGGGGTATCGCGTGTTCGCCGACAGCGCCGGACGCATGAACCGCAGCCTGACCGACACCGGCGGTAGCTTGTTGCTTGTGCCGCAGTTTACTTTGGCAGCCGATACGCGCAAGGGAGCGCGGCCGAGTTTCACGCGGGCCGCCGCCCCGGAGCTGGGTCGCGAATTGTTCGCGTATTGCTGTGCTGCAGCGCAACGCTGCCATGCCAAGGTAGCCTGTGGACAATTCGCTGCTGCGATGCAGGTGAGCCTGACCAATGACGGCCCCGCCACCTTCTGGCTGCAGGTAGTGCCGGCGAGCGCCTGACGCCGGCAATATTTTGTTCAAACTTGTCTGTCGAGCAGGTATGCTATGACGACATTACGCGCCACACTGTGCGCACGTCCACGGCAAGTAGCAATACCCATGACCGAACGCAGAGCCAGCGTCACCCGCAACACCCTGGAAACACGCATTACCGCCGCGGTCGATCTCGACGGCGCCGGTGTCGTGAACCTGCAGACCGGCGTGCCGTTCCTGGAACACATGCTCGAACAGGTCGCACGCCATGGCATGATCGATCTCGACGTCGAGGCACACGGCGATCTGCATATCGACGCACATCACACTGTGGAAGATGTTGGCATAACGCTGGGACAGGCCATCAACAAGGCGCTGATCGACAAAAAAGGCATTCGTCGCTATGGCCATGCCTATGTGCCACTCGATGAAGCACTGGCGCGAGTCGTGATCGATTTCTCCGGCCGGCCGGGCCTGACCTATCAGGTGCAGTTTCCGCGCGCGCGCATCGGAGAATTTGACGTCGACCTGTTTCACGAGTTCTTCCAGGGCTTGGTCAATCACGCCCAGATGACCCTGCACATCGACGCACTGCGCGGCGACAATGCCCACCATATTGCCGAAACCATTTTCAAAGCCTTTGGCCGCGCCCTGCGCATGGCAGTGGAAATCGACCTGCGCATGCAGGGCGTGGTGCCTTCCACCAAGGGGAGTCTGTAAGCGGCCGCGTGCCGCGCAGCCCGCGTTTCGGATCCACGACCAGTCCTCCTACCATGAGCAGCATCGCGGTCATCGACTATGGCATGGGCAATCTCCGCTCAGTCACCAAGGCGCTGGAACACGTCGCGGGCGACACGCGCGTGGTACTGACGCATGATGCCGGAGAGATTCGTCAGGCCACGCATGTGGTGTTTCCCGGCCAGGGTGCAGCCCGTGAATGCATGGCCGAAATCCACCGCCTCGGTCTTGGCAGCGTCATCAGCGAAGTAGCACGCAGCAAACCATTTCTGGGTATCTGCATGGGTCTTCAGGTACTCATGGACCACAGCGACGAGAATGACGGCACCGATTGCCTGGGTCTGATACCCGGCCAGGTGCAGCGTTTCGCGGCGCCGGTCGAGAGCGATGGCGACGCACGCCTTAAGGTTCCGCAGATGGGCTGGAATCAGGTGCACCAGACACGTGCGCACCCGCTCTGGCAGGGTATTGAGCAAGACTGCCGCTTCTATTGTGTGCACAGTTATTTTGTGGTGCCGGAGGCGGATGATGTCGTGGCGGGCCGCACCCGCTATGGCATCGACTACGCTGCGGTGCTGGCCAGCGGCAGTCTGTTCGCGGTGCAGTTCCATCCCGAGAAGAGTCAGCGCGCCGGTTTGACACTGCTCGCCAACTTCGTACGCTGGGACGGCAAGCCCTGATACTTTGCGCGCCAGGAATTGTGATTTACGATTAGCTGACAACGCCATGCCATATCTAAAACAACCACACCTGCCCGCCCGACTCGATACACACATCGATGATCCAGCCGAGGATTTTCCATGCTGTTGATACCCGCGATTGACCTGAAAGACGGTAAATGCGTGCGCCTGCGTCAGGGGCGCATGGAGGATGAAACAATCTTCTCCGATGATCCTGTCGAGGTGGCGGGTCGTTGGGTCGAGGCCGGCGCGCGGCGCCTGCACATCGTCGACCTGAACGGCGCTTTTGCCGGGCGACCGGTCAATGCCGAGGTGATCCGCCGCATCGCCGCCGCCTTTCCCGATCTGCCCATCCAGGTCGGCGGCGGCATCCGCGACGAAGAAACTGTGCAGGCCTATCTGGATGCGGGTGTGAGCTTTGTCATCATCGGTACCAAGGCCGTCAGTGCGCCGCACTTCGTCAATGACCTGTGCGTGGAGTTTCCCGGACACGTGCTGGTTGGTCTGGATGCACGTGAAGGCAAGGTGGCCATCGACGGCTGGTCCAAGCTTTCACATCACAATGTCGTCGAGGTTGCGCAACGTTTTGAACGTGATGGTGTTGAGGCGATCATCTACACCGATATCGGACGTGACGGCATGATGGCCGGCCCCAACGTAGCGGCCACCGCCGAGCTGGCACGCGCCATCAGCATTCCGGTAATCGCCTCCGGTGGCGTGACGCGTCTCGACGACATCCGCAATCTGTCCGCCGTGGCAGGTGAGGGCATCATGGGCGCCATCATCGGACGCGCGCTGTATGAGGGCACGATCGACCTCTCGGAAGGGCAGAAGCTGGCCGATGAACTCAACAGAGCGTAGCGGAACGATGTATGCTGAACGTGGAACGATGACAAAAGTGTCATTGTGCAAGGCATTGCCCCGTCATTCATCGTTCATCGTTCATCGTTCATCATTCAACGCCACTCTGCCATGGGCCTAGCCAAACGCATTATTCCCTGCCTGGACGTCGACAAAGGTCGGGTCGTCAAAGGTGTGCGTTTCCTCGACATCCGCGACGCCGGCGACCCGGTGGAGATTGCGCGCCGCTACGATGAGGAAGGCGCTGACGAACTGACATTCCTCGATATTACCGCGAGTTCCGATCAACGCGATACCATCGTGCATGTGGTCGAACAGGTAGCGAGCCAGGTATTCATTCCGCTTACTGTCGGCGGCGGCATCCGCGTGGTGGCCGACATCCGCCGCATGCTCAACGCCGGCGCCGACAAGGTCGGTATCAATACCGCCGCGGTAAGTAATCCGGAATTCGTCAGGGAGGCGTCCACCCGTTTCGGTTCGCAATGCATCGTCGTTGCGATCGATGCCAAGCGCGTCAGTGCCGTAGACGCGCCGGCACGCTGGGAGATATTCACACACGGTGGGCGCAAGGCCACCGGCCTCGACGCTATTGAGTGGGCGCAGCGCATGGCTGAGTACGGTGCCGGCGAACTGCTGCTCACCAGCATGGACCGGGACGGCACCCGCGAGGGCTTCGATCTGGCACTGACCCGCGCCATCTGCGCGGCCGTCGAGATCCCGGTGATCGCCTCTGGCGGCGTCGGCAACCTCGACCACCTCGCCGAGGGCATCCTGCAGGGCAAAGCCGATGCGGTGCTGGCCGCCAGCATCTTCCACTTCGGCGAGTATACCGTCGCCCAGGCCAAACACCACATGGCGGCACGCGGCATTGAAGTACGGCTTTGATTTTGAACCACCATGCCCACCAGGCACACCAAGCAACAGAGTGCGAGAAATGCTTCCTTGATTGGCGTATTCTACTGCCATGCCGGAAATGTCCGTGTGATCGACAGGGCGCAACGATTTTCCAGTAGGCTCGACCCCTCCTTTGAAAACCGATTACCCTGGCGTACTTGGTAGTACAAAATCGATGACGAAACCCGATTGGTTGGATGAAGTTCACTGGGGCGCCGATGGCTTGGTGCCTGCCATCGCCCAGGAGGCTGGCAGCGGCACTGTGTTGATGGTGGCCTGGATGAACCGCGAGGCGCTATCACTCACCGCCCGCGAAGGACGCGCCATTTACTGGTCGCGATCGCGCGGCAAGCTGTGGCGCAAGGGCGAGGAGTCAGGCCATGTGCAGACTATCAAGGACATCCGCCTTGATTGCGACAACGATATTGTGCTGCTGCGCGTCGAACAGCAGGGCGGCATCGCTTGCCACACTGGCCGGCACAACTGTTTCTTCAAGCAGTTGCGCGACGATACCTGGGTCAGTGTTGATCCGGTCTTGAAAGACCCCGAGCAGATTTACCGATAAGGCACCGCGGCGAAGACCATGAACGATATTTTGCAACAACTGTCCGAGGTCCTGGAGCAGCGTAAGGGCGCCGATCCGGACAGCTCCTATGTGGCCGGGTTGTACGCCAAGGGGTTGGACGCGATCCTGAAAAAGATCGGCGAGGAAGCCACCGAAACAGTGATCGCCGCAAAGGGCGGCGACGCGCAACAGATTATTTATGAAACCGCCGATTTGTGGTTTCACACGTTGGTCCTGCTGGCGCAGCAAGGCCTGGGTCCGCAAGCGGTGCTGGAGGAATTACAGCGTCGCTTCGGTCTGTCAGGTATCGAAGAGAAATCGCGCCGTGGTCGGACTGGCGCATGAATAGCATGAGGAGATAGACATGGGTATCGGTTTTAAAGAACTGGTGGTTATTCTGATCATCGTACTGGTGTTATTCGGCGCCAAGCGTCTGCGCAGCATCGGCACCGACCTGGGCGGCGCCATAAAGGGCTTTCGTCAGGCGGTGAAGGAAGGCGAAGACGAGGACGAACCGGCCACTGATGACAAGCCCGAGGGCCGCGTCATCGAAGGTGAGGCGACCACCAAGCAAAACGACAAGGTCAAGAGCTGAGAGCCAGGCCGGATTCGCCGGGTACGCCGTCATGTTCGAGATCGGAATCTGGGAGCTGGTGCTGATCATGGTCATCGCACTGATCGTGCTCGGACCCGAGCGCCTGCCGGAAGTGGCGCGCACCGTCGGACGCTGGGTGGGCAAGGCACGCAGCATGGCGCGTAGCGTCAAGGCCGAAATCGATCGAGAACTGGCCGCCGAGGAACTGCAGCGCGTGTTGAAACAGCAATCTGACAGTGTCGATCCTTTCGAGATGATCGAAAAGGCGGTAACGCCGGCATCGAAACAGGCGTCAGCACCGGCAACGACAACTACACCTACGCAAGAACAATCCCCGCCAGCATCTGTCGACAGCACCACAAATGACCGACAGCCCTGAGAATGCCGGCTCCGAGGCCGGGAATGAACAGCCTTTTATTTCACATCTTCTGGAATTGCGCACACGCTTGTTGCGCATTGTGATTGTGGTCGTTGTGCTAGTCGCGGCACTGTCACCGTTCGCCAACACACTGTACACGCTGCTGGCCGGACCGTTGCTCTCGCACCTGCCCAAGGGCGGCCAGATGATCGCCATCGAAGTGGGTGCGCCGTTCATGGCGCCCTTCAAGCTGGCAGCGGTGCTTGCCGTGTTCATTGCCATCCCGTACGTGCTCTACCAGATCTGGGGCTTCATCGCGCCGGGCCTGTACAAGCACGAGCGGCGCATGGCATTGCCACTGATCGTCACCAGTACGGTGTTGTTCTATCTCGGCGCCGCATTCGCCTATTTTGTCGTGTTTCCGGTGATGTTCAAATTTCTCACCAGTACCGTACCCCAGGGCGTAGCGATGATGACCGATATCAATCACTACCTGGATTTCACGCTCAGCCTGTTTGTCGCCTTTGGTGTCGCTTTCGAAACACCGGTGGCAACCTTTCTGCTGGTCTGGATGGGCATAATCAAGATCGAAAAGTTGGTGGCGATGCGCTCGTACATCATCGTCGCCGCCTTTGTTATCGGTGCGATTCTCTCGCCGCCAGACCCGGTGTCGCAGACCATGCTGGCCGTGCCGATCTGGCTGCTGTTCGAGCTAGGACTGTGGAGTGCGCGCTTGTTCGTGCGCAACCGGGCAGAGCCGGAAGCCGATTCCGAAGCCACTATCAAGCACCCCTCCGAATAAGCGTCCACACCGGCAACCAAGCCGGACGCTACGCGCGGAATATGAAGAACACCGCACCCATCAGGCAGCACCCCGCCCACAGGTAATCGATCTTTATCGGCTGGTGCATGTAAAGCACAGCGAATGGCACGAACACCGATAATGTGATCACTTCCTGCAGAATCTTCAACTGTGCCAAATTGAATTGTGTATAGCCAATGCGATTGGCGGGCACCTGCAGGAGATATTCAAACAGTGCAAGGCCCCAACTGGCGAAGGCGGCGATATACCAGGGGCGATCGCCAAGATTACGCAGATGTGCGTACCATGCGAATGTCATAAAAACGTTCGAAAGCGTCAACAGCAACACTGTTTGCAGAAATACCGGCATTGAGTCACGCGACCGTCTGTTGTGGGACTGTCAGTAAGTCTTACAACGCTTTGTAACGCATGCGTGTGCCATGTAACAGCGACAGCGTGATTTCCTGTGCCGTCAGTTCATGTGGAAAGTATGTGCCGGAGATTTTCGCGCCATTGATGCTGGCACCCTCCAGGCAACTGCCGGAAAAATCCACGCTGCGCAGGTCGCACTGGCGAAAGTAGCTGTTGCTGAAATCCAGGCCCGCCGCATCCAGTCCGCGAAGATCCAGCCCGCGCAGGTCGCTGGAGGTGAGATCGCATGGATCGCCCTTGGCTTTGCGCATATTGAATTCCTGGACATTGCCATCACGCAGCAACTGGTAGAGCTGATCATCGTGGTTGGGTGGTTTCAGGGCCATGTTGCACCTATTTTAGTTGTGGATGAAAGAGTTTGAAAATTGGTTAATTGTCGCGTGCCTCAGGGTTGCGCACTCTTGATCGTGGCAATCATCTCCAGCTCACTGTCGGGCGGAAGTTCAGTCGTGAAGCAGAACCGTGAGAAGGATGTACTGGTGGCGATCAGTTGCGTCAGACGCACATAGCGCAACTCGGTGCCGGTATTGAGGACCAGAAGGCTGCCGGCGTCATACATCGCGGCAGGAACGATCAGCGACTCGGGTACCGGGTTGGTGCTGCCGCTGGCGATCAGCGCGCGGAAATACTCGCCGCCCGTTCCTACACCCGCGATAGCGCGCGCCGCCACGGCGTCTGCATCGTCGGAGATTCGCATAATGCCGATATTCTGTGAGCCATCGGCCTGACAGCGCAGCCAGCGCAACGTACCGAGACGCCATTCCGATTCCGGCTCTGCCTCGGATTTATAGGCCACTAATTCACCGACGCGGGTTTGTACCTTGCACTGTCCGTCGCACACCAGGCACAGTCCGCCAGCGCCGAGGTTCTTCAGGCGCAGTACTTTGGTATCGTAGGCAGTGTCGTGGCGATCATTTTCCGTATCGGTGGTAACGGAGCTGTGGATTTTGTGCCAGATATCCAGTTCCGGACTGTCGACGTCGAATTGTGAAACACGAGGTTGATGTACGCTGCGTGCCAGACGTTCGCCCTCATCCTGTGCCATCCAATGCTGATTTTCCTTGGGCAATAGCGACAGCGTCGAGGGCACGGCCCTCGACAGGCTTTCGCCGCGGTGCAGACGTACCTCGTCTCGCTCGGGTTGAAAGGCGATCTCACCGGAGATGAAGTGATGGCAGGCGCTCAAGCCTATGCAGGTATAGACGCGCGCCTCACGCGCCGAACGCGGAATTTTGCGGTCGATGCGGCCACCCCAGGCAAATTCGAGACGCTGCAGGCGGTCGCGTCGCAGCCGTTCGGACAGTTTCAGTGGCAGCTCGACGCCACTGTCTGGATCGCGTAACGGCACGATATTTTTTTTCTGTCGTGTCAGCGTTGCGACCAGCTCGTGAAGGTCGATGATGCGGGCATGGAGTGGCGTGACGCAATTGTCGTTGTTGCAATAGAATGGCGCTGCATCAGCGGATAGATCAATCAGGAATTTTCCTGTCAGTGTGCAGCCCGGCGGTGGTTTGAGCAGTGTGCAAAGCCTGCTCCATGCCGGTAATTCCTGGTGAACGGTATCGGCCTCTCCCGGCATCAGATGGTAAGGATTGGCGAGGGCCAGCAAGACGATGCGCAGGTAGGCGTGAGTTACCAGCCGCTGTACACTGTCCTCGGCACCATCGAAGTCTGCCGTCGCGTCCGGATCCTGGTGCTGCTCCACATAGTGGTACAAGCGGTGCAGTTCACCCCAGGTTTCAGGTGGGTCGGCCTCGTGCAGCAGGTATCTGCCGAGCACCAACAGACCGAGATAATGCACCGCACGTGGCAGCGCATTGAGCAGGAACTGGTGTTCGGTAGAACTGCGCGCCACGGCTTCGAGCAGATCGATAATGATGATCTTGTAGGAGAACGCCATCTCCTCAAGCAGATCGTGCACCATGGTCGCATGAGCGCGGTTGCGAGACGAGAGCGGCAGGACTGCGCCGAGATAGCGAGGCTTGATGGTATCGATGAGCGCATCAATCGGTGTGCGCAAAATTTCGATGGCGGCGTATCGCAGCGGCGCGTCCAGCGTGGTGCGGTTGCTGCACCGTAATTTATCGAGTAGCTGTTGCGCTGCTTGCAGAGTGTTGGCCAGCGGCAGGCCATGGAGCCAGCTTTGCAAGACGACCGGCTGCAGATCGCGCTGCACGTCCGGGGACGGGCGGCGTTCCGGGACGCCGAGTTGCAAAATTTGTACTATCGCTTTGGAACTCATATCACCCTGATTGTCTGAAACAACTGGTGTCGAAATATTCGATAGGCGATGGACCTGTGCGTGGTGCCGCACGCATCTGTGCATTTCACCGCGGCAACTGATCGTAGGCGCAGTTGAGACGTACAGCAAGCCGGACTCGGATACGCCTGTAGATCAGATTGTGGAATAGTGGAAACGCGCGAAGGTACGGGTCGCCTCCATCAGCTCCGTCAGTTTTACGCGCAACAACCGATCTCCCATGTTGACCAGCAGCAAGGTACCCTCATCATAAATAGTCGGTGGAGTGATCAGTGTGTCATCCGGCGCCGCGTTATCGACGTGACGGAGCAGCAGGCTGCGCGCGTAATCGCCGCCCGCGCCAGCGCCCTGTAACGCCCGGGTCGCCACTGCCTGCGCCTGTTCCGTCAGTGCCATAATGCCGAGTTCGACGCTGGCGAAGTCCGGAGCACGCAGCCAGCGGATCACACCCACATGCCAGTGATCGTTGCTGGCGTTGGGATTGCGTTTATAGGTCACCAATTCGCCGACCCGCACGCTGGCCCGGCAATCGTTGACGCAGAATACTGCCAGGCCGCCGCGTCCTGCATTACGTTGCTGCCAGGGATTGGTCATGTAGTGGACGGAGTCGTGCTTTGGTGAATGAGGTTGCGCGGACGACCCCGCTGCCTTGGCGTAGACCTTTTCCCAGACATCGCCGTCGCTCTGATCCGGTCGGCCTGCGGGCGGCCGAGGCACCGGTGGTACATCGTCGTCCGTCGCGCTGATATCGCGTAATGCGAGTTCATCATCTTCAGGCGTGAACGGGGCCATTGCACTGATGAAGTAATGACATGCGCTCAGACCGGCTACCATCATGATATTGTTTGGTTGGGCGTTGCGGGCGAAACGGCGGTCCTGACGCATCTCCCAGCTGTGTTTGAGGCGGGCGTACAGATCATAGTCGCGACGCTCGGCCAAGCAAGGCTGGCGCCGATGCTGTTTGTCCTTCAGTGTGTCACGCAGTTCCTGCACATGTTCATCAAGGTGTCTGAGCAGCGTGTTCACATCGATAAGGCGGCCATGAGTCGGCGCGAGCACCGGTTTACTAGGCGGCGCATACCGCGGCGGCGCATCGCAATCGAGATCGACGACGAAGCTGCCGGTAAGCATTTGATTGCCAGCGACGCGCAGCAACTTGACCGGCGCCGACCAACCAGTCAGCTGGTGAAACAGCGTGCCGACCTCGTCAGGCATCAGGTGATAGGGGTTACACAGGGACAACAACAGAATGCGCTTGTAGCATTCCACCACCGTCATCGGGTCGGGCGGGTCGTCGGGCGTGATATCGACCTCATAGATATGCAACAGATGCTGCTCGGCAAAGCGATACAACTGATGCAGATCCAGCCACGCCCCTTCTGGGTCGGGCGCGTAGATCAGGTAGCATTCCAGCAAGTGGGCGCTAAGATAATTGATTGCACGCCACAGGCTGACCAGCAGGATCTTGTCGACATTTGCCTGCGTGAGTGCTTCGAGACTGGCGGTGATGGCGTCATCGAGCAGCCGATCAGTGACGACCTGTTTATAGCCGTTAGCCATCTCCTCCAACAACTGCTGACATAACGTGGTCATCATGCAGTGGCCGGCCGGCAACGGGAAAGAAGCATCGCGGTGATTGCGTTGCAGGCTCGCGCAGAGCTTGCTCGCGCTGGGATGCAGCAATTCCAGCGCGGCGTAACGCGTGGCGGCGGAGACGAAGGACTGATTGATCTCGCGCAACCGTTCGACAACCTGTTGCCCGGCCTCGATGGAGTGTCCCATCGGCAGTTCACCGAGCCACGCCTTCAGCACCTTGGGACGCAAGTCCGGTGCCTGGTCCGATGCGGCGCCGCGCGTCGACAGATTGAGCTGCAGAGAGGTCATGCGGATATCATCGCTGATGGCGCCGAATAGGGCAATGACGCGAAGGACGCTCGTCAGGCTGTACGCTTACCGGTATCGGCCTGTCATGGCCGGCAAGCTTGTGGCAGCCTGTCGCCGCCTTACGGCTGCAGCGCGCCAAATACTTTCTTCAATAATCCACTGGCCTGACCGAGCGGGTTGCTACGAATGGCGCGCTCTTCTTCGCCGATCATCAGAAACAGTCCGTCCAGGGTTTTCTGCGTGACGTAGCTCTCGATATTGGCATCTTGCTCTCTGACCAAGCCGTAACGCACACCCTTGCCGACAAAGGCGTTGTATTGCTGCGCCAGGCCGACCTTGTCGGTAGCGTGCTTGACGATAGGTAGAAATTTCGCGCTCAGTGCGGCCGAGGTCGAGCGCTCGAAATACCGGGTCACAGAATCGTTGCCTCCGGTGAGAATGGCTTTGGCGTCCTGCACGCTCATGCGCTTGACCGCATCGATCAGCAACGGCTTGGCCTCGGGCACGGCGGCCTCGGCGGCGCGGTTCATGGTCACCACCAGTTCGTCCGCCTGCTTGCTCATGCCGACAAGGCGCATCATCTTCCGCGCCTTGTCCAGTGACGCCGGCAGCGGGATCTTGACTTTGGGATTACCGAGAAAACCATCGTGCACGCCGAGTTTGGCGACTGCTGCGGAACTGCCTTGCAGCAAGGCCTCCTTCAGCCCCCTGCCGGCTTCCTGGTTGGAGATGCCCGCCAACCCGGCCGCGTAGACGCTCAGGCTGAGAGTCAGCAATAGGATAAAACTGGTCCAGGTACGCATGTTTAACTCCTTTTTTGGGGACAGGGGGGCGACACTCGGTGTGCGCCGAATCAAGCCATGGCGTGAAAACCCCTCACCACGCATGCCAATGGGATGTGGCGAGGTCGGTACAGCGGTCGCGCCTATCTCTTCTTACTATAGTTGCTAAGCGGCATAGTCACCGGCTGTATCACGCAGTTAGAGAACCATGGTTACGGCAGTTTACACGCAGCACCCGCGCGACGGCGCACACCCGGATCGGGTATCATATGCGATTAATGCAACCCAAGACCGATTTCGCCACACGCCCATGACGCAACCACCGCCACCGCTGCGCCGCCCCACAGTACTAATCATACTCGATGGCTTCGGCGTCAACCCGAGTCGTCGCAACAAC
>JBBQDK010000036.1:0-21447 GCA_038319625.1 Gammaproteobacteria bacterium | reverse complement strand
CGGCGCGCTGTCGGTGTTGAATGCCAGCAATACTGCACTGGTCGGCGGTCATACCAGTGAAGGCGCTGAGCTTTCATTTGGGCTCTCGGTAACCGGCCTGGCCAGTCGCGATCAGGTAATGCAAAAGTCGGGCATGCGGGTTAATGATGTATTGATACTGACCAAGGCATTAGGCACCGGCACACTGTTTGCTGCTGACATGCGTCTTAAAGCCAAAGGTCGCTGGATCGATGCCGCCATACAGAGCATGCTGTTATCCAACCAGGCAGCCGGCATGTGTATGTACCGCCATGGCGCCACTGCATGTACTGATATAACCGGTTTTGGGTTACTCGGGCATCTCGTTGAGATGACGCGGCCTTCAGGAAAAAGTGTCGAGCTCGATCTAAACGCTCTGCCGGTGCTCGATGGTGCATTGCAAATGATCGAAGCAGGTATTTTTAGCTCTCTTCAGGAGCAGAATGTCCGACTGCGGCGAGCGATAAGCGAGCCTGGAGAATTGAAAAATAACAAACACTTTCCCTTATTGTTTGATCCGCAGACTTCCGGCGGTCTGCTGGCAGCCATTCCGGCAGAGAATGCGCAGGCATGCTTAACAGAGTTATTGGAACTGGGTTATCCAGCAAGTGTTATTATCGGCAAGGTGACTAATGATACTGAATGCTTGGAGAGTGTTAGCCTGATCGCAGGTTAACGTTTTTCCGCAACACAGGGATACTCATAACCCCATATCCTTCAATAAATCCGCCCACGCCTGTTTTTCAGCTTCACGGGTGAAAAGACCCGCTCTTTTACTGCACTGCTTTTCCAGTCTCTGCAGGTAATCCGGCTCTGCCTCTGCTTTCAATAACAGCTCGCGCAATCTTCGGGTATCCTGCACCGGGTAATAACCGGCATAATCTTCGCCCAGCAGACCCACCGAGCCATCGATATCAGAGGCGATGACCGGCAACCCCGCCACTATCGCTTCAGAGATCACATTCGCGCCGCCTTCCATGATCGATGGCAGCACCATGAGATGGCAGGAGCTGTATGCCCGTCGTATCTTGCCATGCGGAACTTCACCGAACCAGTGATAGCGCAGATTGATTTTCATCTCTTCTTGCGCGTATTTCGCCCACTCTTTATTGTGCGCTTTGCCATAGTGCAAAACGCGAATCCTGCTATTTTTCGGCAGATCCCTGACCGCGTAAGCCACCCGCAAAGAATCTTTTTCTTCACGCAGATGTCCGACCACACAGACGTCAAAATATCTGATAGAACGTTTTGCGAGTTTCGGCAGCGCAATGGCAGATTGATGGATGACATGCACTTTATGATGGGCGGATGCCGGCAGTACTCGGGTAGCGAGTTCATGCAAGGTTACCAGGCGATCGGCAGACGTGATCGATGCCAGCGTAGGCTGTGGATGACTTTCGATAAAACGGTATAAATCTGTGCCGGTCATCGCGAGCACCAGGGGATGCTCCGGGTACTGCTGTTTAAATGCCGCGATAGAGTCAGCGCTGCGCCAGGCATGTAATGCCACCATGAGATCATACGCTGCGCCATGCCATTCCACATCGATGCTCACCCGGTGACCGAGCTGGCGTAAAAATCCGGCCCAGCGTAACGCCGTTGCCCGATTTCCGCTTAGTGATTTAGCCGCAGCAGGTGTTATTATTCCTATATTCATTGATCACATGTTAAACCAAATAATAGATTAACCAAACTATGTCAGAGACAAATATCCCAGAAACAATTATTTCAGAGCAGACGATCCATACCCTGATCGAGGATTTAAAAGACACCCGCAGACGCACACTGGAACTGGTAGCAGGACTGGATCAGCAGCAGATCGTGGGCCCGCAACTCGATATCGTCAACCCACTGTTATGGGAGATTGGCCATACCGCTTATTTTCATGAGCTCTGGACTTTGCGCCACCTCGACGGGGCAGATTCATATCTCGAAAACGCTGACCAGCTCTATGATTCGATCAACATCGCTCATGCAGAGCGCTGGGATCTGCCGCTGTTATCACTGGAAGATACCAAAGCCTATATGCAGCAGGTTCTGGATGCTGAAATTTACCGGCTTAAGAAACACGATGTGACAACGTTAGATGTGTATCTAACCCGTTATGCCGTGTTCCATGAGGACATGCATACCGAAGCTTATACCTATAGCCGGCGTACATTGAGTTACCCGGCGCCGGTGTTCGCTGACAGTGTTTTACTGGATGCAACATATGATGCTGGTCCTCTCGATGGTGATGTCAAAATCAAAGGCGGCCGATTTTTACTCGGTACCGAAAAAAATAGTGATTTCTGTTTCGACAATGAGAAATGGCAACATCCAGTCAGCATTGAACCTTTCGCAATTGCCAGGGCGGCAACCAGCTATCAACAATATGCGGCTTTTGTCGACGATGGCGGTTATGAGAATCAGCAGTATTGGGATAAAGAAGGCTGGAAGTGGCAACAGAAAAAAAATCTAAAAACGCCGGATGGATGGAAAAAAGATGCTGACGGGAACTGGCTGATCAAACAGTTTGACCAGTGGCAAGTGATGCGGCCGTATGCTGCTGTTATTCATATCAACTGGTTTGAAGCCAGTGCATGGTGCCGCTGGGCAGGGCGCCGCTTACCGACCGAAGCCGAATGGGAACTGGCGGCTTCCGGCTCTCCTGAAGACATCAAGGAAAAGCGGACCTATCCATGGGGTGATGAAAAACCAGGTGATAAACATGTCAATATGAATTCTCGTGCCATGCGCACTATCGATGTCGGCGCATTACCGGAGGGTGATAGCGCCTACGGTTGCCGTCAGATGTTAGGCAATGTCTGGGAGTGGACCGCAGATACTTTTGAACCCTACCCCGGGTTTGTCGCTGATATGTACCAGGATTATTCACAGCCACTGTTCGGTCAAACAAAAGTATTACGCGGTGGTGCCTGGGCGACTCGATCACGCATGATCAGAAATACCTGGCGCAATTATTATGGTCCTGAGAGAAATGACGTGTTTGCGGGTTTCAGGAGCTGTGCTTTGTAAAAATGCGTTTAACCGCAAACAATGCTGAACGACGGAATGCGGGTCAGTTGTTGAGTCACACATGCAAATTTGTATATAAGGTGGCACCTAGGTAGTACCAGCTAATAGTCTGGTGGGGAATATCGTCGGGAAAATCCATAAACTACTATTAAGGAAGGTCTGAAAAACCCATCAACCGCCAAGGACGCCAAGAGCGCCAAGATATTTCCTCTTGAATTTCAAAACAGATTTTCTTGGCGTCCTTGGTGTCCTTGGCGGTTCAAGTAATAAATCAGGGTTTCCTTCATATTGATGGCGCCCCGGAGACGATTCGAACGTCCGACCTTCCCCTTAGGAGGGGGATGCTCTATCCAACTGAGCTACCGGGGCTTTGGATGATCCGTCGAGTGATTGCGCTGCCGCAGCCGGAATCATTTCGGGCATTATCCGCGCAATCGTGACCGTGCAAGTGGCAAATCCTAACACGGCAGACAGCGTGCGTCACGAGCGCCAGGCGTGTCCCGGTGTGTGTGGATGCGGTCGATATCGTTATATTTAGCACACTATTTGGACTCTGCGTGTTGACAGGTGGTCTTCCAAATCGCGGTGGGGCGCACCTCATTATTTTCTGAGCCTGAGGCGCACGGCCATAATGTCGAGCGACTGCGATTATACTGCGCACTTTTCCCGGTACACACAGGCATGAGCAGCGAACTCTCGACGATCATCGATTTTATCCGTTACGGCGCGAGTCGCTTCGCTGCGGCCGGGCTGTGCTTCGGTCACAGCCACGACAACGCGCTCGATGAAGCGACCCAGTTGGTGCTGCACGTACTGCGATTGCCGCATGATCTGAATCCGGCCTATGGCCGGACCGTATTGCTGGCCGAAGAAAGGACGCGGGTGCTGGCCTTGTTCGAAAGGCGTATTGCGGAACGGGTGCCGGCCTGCTATCTCACCGGTGAGGCATGGTTCGCTGGCCTATCGTTCAAGTCCGATGCGCGTGCACTGGTGCCGCGATCGCCGATCGCCGAATTGATCGTGTCCGGTTTCGAGCCCTGGCTGCGTGATCGGTCGGTGAGGCGTGTACTGGATCTTTGCACCGGTTCGGGATGCATCGGCATCGCCACGGCGCATTACAACCCTGACTGGCAGGTCGATGCGGCGGATATCTCCGCAGCGGCATTGGCGCTGGCGCAGGAAAACATCACGCGCCTGGCGACACCGAACGTACGCCTGTGGCGGTCGGATCTGTTTCGTGACTTGTCCGGTGACAGCTACGATCTGATTGTCACCAACCCGCCGTACGTGACCCATGCCGAAGCGGATGCCTTGCCGGCGGAGTATGCGCACGAACCGGCCTTGGGTCTGCGGGCCGGCGCTGACGGTTTGGATCTTGCGCTGGAAATTCTCCGCGATGCCCCGGCGCATCTGTCGGAACACGGCCTGCTGATTTGCGAAGTCGGCGAGAGCGAGCGGCATCTGGTCAGATTACTGCCGGACGTACCGTTCACCTGGATCGAATTCAAGGTCGGGCAGATGGGGATCTTCGCACTCGAACGCACGGAGCTGCTGGCGCATCATGAAAGCATTGAAAGGCTGGCCAAGACGCGTCGACCAGCGAACGGCTGATAAACGGCATTTCTGTCAATCCGGGGATCGCCGAACGGCGCCACTCTGCATTCAGGGCAAGGGGGTCTGATGCGTTGGCGGTTGCGGGTCTGGCGTGGTGGTCGCAGGTTGCGCAGCCTGCGTTGCAGCGTCGGCCGGTGGCGGGACTGCCTGCCCGGCCGCAGGCACGGTGGATGGTGCGGGTGTGGTTGCCGATGCAGCCGGCAGCGGAACGGTACTCAACGGGGCCAGCACCGATGGATTTTGAGGTGTGACCGGCGGCGGGCCTGAAGCAGTGCCGTTTTGCGTGCTCAGCGGCGCCAACTGCGCCGCTTCCGTTCCGGTGGGTGGTGTGACGACTGCCGACGGTTTGACAGCGTCCTGCGCCTTGGTCTTAAGTACCTCCGGGGTAGTGCCCCTGCCGGCTTCCGGCCGCGCTGTCGGCGGTGTTTCGGGTTTGATATCCACCAGAACCGCGTCCACCGCGGTAAAGAACCGCTGATAAAAACCTCGGTCATTGATGGTCTCGTCCGAAGTCTTCACCATGGAGTCGGCGCTCTGTCCGATCGGCAGCGACAGCGAACCGAGTGCGCTGACGCCGACGCTGGCCGAGGCGGCGGACTTTTTCACATCATAGGTGCTGAGCAGGCCGTTGGCGTACAGGCTGCTGCCGGCCGGGTCGGGAACGCAGACCACGCTCATCTCGATGAAGGTGCTGCGATCCCCTTCACTGTGATAGGCCTTGCGCCCCGTGACGTTGTCGCTGTTGGCTTTGTCGATCACGTAACCATCGCCGAGCAAGGCGCGGCGGGCCCCCTCGCAGGCGGTTGCGGCACCGACCCCGACTTTTTTCTGGTAGGGGCTGTCTACCGAGAAGCTTTCCTTGGTGTAGGTGACGGGGTGCGAGGCGCACGCCGTCAGCGCCAGCGTGCAGAACACCGCGGCGACGGCGCCGAAGGTTTGCAGGACCTGCATACGATAGTTGGGAAACATGGTGTTGTTAGCCACAGCAGCTTACCGATGACACTCTATGATACTACTGATACTATGAATCGGCATGCCAAGTCCACCTTCTCGTTGACACGATGCACAGATTCTCTGCCAGACCTGGAAGTTGCCGGACTGCCCGGAGTGCATCCCGGCGACCGTCCCGGTGCAGGTGCTATCGCCGGTCTTGCCGGGAAACCAGCCGCGATCGGGAACCGGATCAAACGTGCCGGTGTCGAGACGCAAACGATCAATAAAGGAGTCATCCTTATGCAGACACGCTTTGGCCATACCCTTCTTGCTCTGGTGCTGTTCGCCTGGGCCACTGTCGCCGCGGCGGCTCCGACTATTGTGACATGGTTCGGCCATGCCGCGTTCCAGATCACGACGCCAAAAGGCAAGGTGCTGATGATCGACCCCTGGCTCAGCAACCCGATCAATCCCGCCGCCAAGGACAAGAAAGACCCGATCGCCGGCATCGACAAGGTCGATTACATCCTGATTACCCACGGTCACTTTGATCACGTCGGCGACGCCGTCGCCATCGCCAAGAAGACCGGCGCGCGCCTGGTCACCAATTTCGAACTCGGTACCAATATGGCCAAACTGCTCGGCTATCCCAAGGAACAGATGGGTTACGACACGCTGATGAACATCGGTGGCGAGATCACCATCGCCGACGGTGAAGTCATGGTGGCCATGACTCCTGCCATTCATTCCAGCGGCATGAGCAACCCCAACGCCGGCCCGAACGAGGCGGACCTCGTCTACGGCGGCACCGCTGCCGGCTTCGTCGTCCGCATCAAGAACGGCCCGACCATCTATGACACGGGCGACACCGCCTATTTCAGCGACATGAAACTTATAGGCGAGCACTACGCACCCGATCTGGCCTTGATCAACATCGGCGGTCACTTCGGCATGGAACCGGACATGGCCGTCAAGGCCGCCATCGCAGTCAAGGCCAAGGTCGTGGTCCCGCACCACTACGGCACCATGCCGATATTGACCCAGGACCCGAGCGGCTTCGCCGCCGCTGTCGACAAGGCCGGCATGCACTGCATCGTCATGCACCCAGATGCGAGTATCCGTTTCGAAGGCAGGAAGCTGGTGACAAAGGCGATCGCCGGTAAGTAAGGGGGTAGTCGTTGCTGTGGCGTCAGTACGTTAAGCTCAATTGTAGGATGGGTGGAGTGGAGCGCAGCCGGACTCTCCATTATGATTCGGTGAATAAATCAGACCTTCTTTAGTTTTATTTCTTTCCCGTCCTGGCAGGAGTGCTTGCGCGTGGTGTGGATGTCCTACGTGGTAGCTTGCCATTAATTCCTCGAACCGTAGCGTGCGGGCTGTGTGGCATGCTACCGAACACTTCGTCGCGTGCCACCTGACTGATGGCGACTATGGCGGGGTGGGTCAGCCGGCGCTCTGTGGTTATGGCATAAATCTGTTCGCTGATTGATTTGATGCGGCCGATGGCGCTGACGCGATATTGCTCGCGAACGTAGCTGTCGATTGCCGTTGGCGCAACGAACAGGCCGGCCCCGGCCTCGCCGAAGGCATTGAGCAGCGCGCTGTCGTCGAATTCACCGACAATGCGCGGATGCAAGCGCTGCGACTCCAACCATTGTTCGAGTCGCGGCCGTATCGCGGTGTCGACGCCCGGCAGGAGCAGCGGGGCAGCGTCGATCATGGTGGGGAACACGCCTTTGAGTGTCCGCGCCAATGCCGGTGCGGCGTAAACCGTAAGATCGCTCTCGCCAAGCAAATGGCTGTAGCCGCGCACATGCAGATTCGCCGGCATCGGACGATCCGCGATCACCATGTCGAGGTGATGCACAGCGAGTTCCGCGAGCAGAACGGTCAGGCGGCCCTCGCGACAGATGAGCCGCATCGGTTCCGCCAGCAGCAAGGCGGGTTCCACCAGTCGATAGGCGACGGATTTCGGCACCGAGTCGGCGATACCGACCGTGAACGGCAGGCTCTTGGTCGCCGATTGGTCGCGCGCGACTTTCAGCAGTTCGTCACCGAGCGTGAAGATCTCCTCCGCGTAACTCAGGATGCGTCGGCCGGCGTCGGTTATTTCCAGGCCGCGTCCCACGCGGCGGAACAATTTCACTCCGAGCGACTCTTCCAACTCCCGCAACTGTCCGCTGATGGCCTGCGGCGTCAGATTCAACTGTTCGCTGCCACGGGCGATGGCGCCGGATTTGGCGACTACCCAGAAATAACGCAAATGCTTGTAGTTGAGCGTGGCCACGGGTTCCAATACATCGAATAAACGGATGTGTTATCAAAGTATATACGAATTGTTGGATGTATTGTCTTTCTCTAGACTGGCCGTGTCTTCATTCTGAGAGGGGTCGTGCCATGCAGATCATCATCCAGGCCAGAGGCTTTGCTGTAACAGCGGGTTTACGCGAGCACATCGAAAGGCGTGTGCACTTCGCGCTTAACTGGGCTGATTATCACGTACGCAGGATTTCCGTTCGACTTTCCGATCTGAATGGGCCACGTGGCGGCGAGGACAAGCGCTGCCATATACAACTTACCGTTCCGGGTGCGGCGGACGTGGTGATTGAGGATACCGAGTCCGATCTCTATGTTGCCATCGATCGGGCCGCCGAGCGCGCCGGCCGCACGCTGGCGCGCCAGGTGAAGCGGCAGCGCCAACACCGTCACGACAGTTCGCGCAGCACTCCGACGAGCAATACCGCAGTTACCGAGGCAAGCGAAGTCCTCACGCGTGCAGTCACTGAGAGTTGAAACCTGCTAATCAAATTTAGGAGTCCATCATGAGTTTATATAACGCACTGCCGACGGGCGTCAGCCGTCATGCCGCCACCGAGTCGGTGTTCGCCACCAACAAGGTGATACGCAATACCTATCTGCTGCTGTCGATGACTCTGCTGTTCGCGGCCGCCACCGCCGGTGTCTCGGTCGCGCTGAAACTGGCGCATCCGGGTTTGATGCTGACGCTGGTCGGTTACTTTGGTCTGTTGTTCCTCACTACAAAGTTGAGGAACAGTGTCTGGGGTTTGGCGTCGGTGTTCGCCTTGACTGGCTTCATGGGTTACACACTCGGCCCGATCGTCAGTCATTACCTCGGTCTGCCCAACGGCGGCCAGACAGTCATGACGGCCATGGGCGGCACCGCCGTGATATTTCTGGGACTGTCCGGCTATGCACTGACCACTCGCAAGGATTTCAGCTTCATGGGCGGATTTCTGCTGGTCGGTATCGTGCTCGCCTTCTTCGCAGGGCTGGCGGCGATCTTCTTCGAGATCCCGGCGCTGTCGCTGACCGTCGCTGCCGCCTTCGTCTTGCTCATGTCAGGACTCATCCTGTACCAGACTTCGAGTATCATCAACGGCGGCGAAACCAACTATGTGATGGCGACCGTGACGCTGTTCGTCTCTATCTTCAACCTCTTCACCAGTCTGTTGCAACTGTTGGGATTTATGAATAGCGAGGAGTGATGCGGCAACAAGTTCAGTGCTGAGTGCGTTGTCCCTTGGATAAAGTGCGGCAGTCCCGGGATCCCGGCTGCGCCGCTGGAATGACATTGTGAGCAACATCGAGAACTACGCAACCGGCCCCTTGTGGGCCGGTTTTATTGCCTTTGTTCTGGCCATGCTCGCGCTGGATCTGTTCGTCTTTGGCGGACGAAAAGTGCACAAGGTCAATGTCAGGGAGGCGGCGACCTGGTCGCTGGTCTGGGTATCCCTGGCGCTGCTCTTTAATGCCTTGTTGTGGTGGCATTTGCGCGGCACGCTCGGTACGGAAATCGCCGATCAGAAGGCCGTGGAATTCTTCACCGGCTACATCATCGAAAAGTCGCTTTCAGTGGACAACGTGTTCGTGTTCCTGATGATTTTCAGCGCCTTTCATGTGCAGCCCGAGTATCAGCGGCGGGTGCTGCTTTATGGTGTGCTTGGCGCCATCGTCCTGCGCGCCATCATGATTCTGGCCGGCGCCTGGGTGGTGCGCGAATTCCACTGGGTGCTGTATATCTTTGGCGCGTTCCTGGTGTTCACCGGCCTACGCATGCTGATCATGGCGGAGAAGGCGCCGGACCTCGAAAATAATCCGGTGCTGGTATTCGCGCGCCGGCACTTGCGCATTGCGCAGGGCCATTACGGCGAACGATTTACCGTGAAAAAGAATGGCGTGCGTTACTTCACTCCGTTGTTTCTGGTGTTGATTCTCGTCGAGGCCTCTGATGTCGTGTTCGCCGTGGACTCGATCCCGGCCATCTTCGCCATCACCACCGACGCATTTATTGTATTCACCTCGAATATCTTCGCCATCATGGGGCTGCGCGCGCTGTATTTCCTGCTGGCGGATATGGCCGACCGTTTCCATTTGTTGAAGTATGGCCTGGCCATGGTGCTCACCTTCATCGGCGCGAAGATGCTCATTGCGCCCTGGTATCACATGCCAACGCCGGTCTCATTGGCTGTGGTGGCCATCATTCTCACGGCCTCGGTGGCGGTTAGCCTGATCGTCACGCGTCAAAGGAAGACACGGACATGAAAATTCGCCATCGGGGAAGTGTCATGCTGATGCGACTGTGTACTGCGACGGTGCCGGCCTCTCGGTCAAACGTGTATTGCTCCGTTTTTTCCTGACCGCCATGCGACTCTTTTCTCCGCTCTATCGGCGTGCATTGGCATGGTCGCGACATCCAAACGCGCCGTTGTATCTGGGTGTGATGAGTTTCGCGGAGTCGTCATTCTTTCCGATCCCGCCGGATGTAATGCTCGCGCCGATGTGTATGGCCAGTCCGTCACGGGCCTGGCGATTCGCATTTCTGACCACGCTGGCCTCGGTTCTCGGCGGCATGTTCGGCTACGGCATCGGCTATTTCGCTTTCGATACCGTCGAGCCTTATCTGCATGACAGCCATTACTGGGATGCATACCAAGTGGCGGTGGGCTGGTTCGGTCGCTGGGGATTCTGGACGATCTTCATCGCCGGTTTTTCACCGATTCCGTATAAGGTATTCACCATCGCCGCCGGCGTAGTCGCGATGGCGCTGCTGCCGTTCGCCCTGGCATCGCTGATCGGTCGCGGCCTGCGCTTTTTTCTGGTCGCCGGCCTGATGGCCTGGGGCGGTGCGCGTATGGAGGCGGTGCTGCACCGTTACATCGATCGCCTAGGCTGGGCGACAGTCGTGCTGGGGGCCATTGGCGCCTTGCTTTTAATGAGATGATAGGCGTCTGAGTCTTGAAGCTCTTTCGACGAATGCGTACGTGCCACATGCTGCCACGAAGTTGTATTGTAGCCACGATTCTCCCTGACACTTTGTCATGTCAGTGGAGCAAAAGTGGAGCAACTTGTGCGTGTAGTCAGAAAAAACAGAAGGCCTACTAGTGTAAGCCTCTGGGGTTATTGGTGGAGCGGAGGAGGATCGAACTCCCGACCTCTGCATTGCGAACGCAGCGCTCTCCCAGCTGAGCTACCGCCCCATATGCCGCAGGCTATCTGGCCTGCTGTTCGGCAGGACGGTATTCTAGCATCGCAGTCACCCGGCCCGCCAGCTATCCGAGCCACTACCGAGCTCCGTCATGACCACTTTGTCTATCATAGTTCCCACGCTCAACGAGGTCGCCGTGATCGGCGCCACGCTGGCGGCCTTGCAGCCGCTGCGGGCTGCGGGTTGCGAACTGATCCTGGTGGACGGGGGCAGTGCAGACGGGACGACGCAAACGGCGGCAGCTCATGTCGACCAGTTGATGGAGGCGCCGTGCGGGCGGGCCCTGCAGATGAACGCCGGGGCCCGTGTGGCGCGGGGAGACGTGCTGTGGTTCCTGCATGCCGACAGCCTGCCGCCACCGCAGGCCGACGAGCTGATACTGGCGGGTCTGGCGCTTAGCGGGCGTAGCTGGGGGCGCTTCGATGTGCGACTCACGGGCGACCAGGCCTTGCTACGTGTTGTGGAATGGTTCATGAATCTGCGCTCGCGAATGACAGCTATCGCCACTGGTGATCAGGGCATATTCGTGCGGCGTTCGGTGTTCGAGCGGCTGGGCGGATTTCCCGCTATCGAGTTGATGGAGGATATTGCCATGAGTCGTGCCCTGAAACGTCTTGGGCCACCGTTGTGTCTCGATACGCCATTGCTAAGTTCCAGCCGGCGTTGGCAAGGGCGTGGCATCACGCGCACCATACTGCTGATGTGGAGTCTGCGTTTGGCTTACGCACTGGGCGTGTCGCCGGCACGGCTGGTGCGGTGGTACCGTTAGTGCGCAGTGACGCCAGGCACGAGCGGGCAAGGCTGCCAGCCGGCGCTGCGGCTGTTGCCGCGTGCTATTTATACCCGCAGTCGCGACTGCTGGTGTTCGCCAAGGCGCCGATCCCCGGTCGCTGCAAGACTCGACTGGCCGGTAAACTCGGCGCGCGTGGCGCGGCGCGACTGCAGGCGCGCCTGACACGGCAGACAGTGAGCACGGGCTTGCGCGCGCACCTCGCGCCCTTGCAGTTATGGTGTGCGCCTGACAGCGCGCATGCCTTCTTCGCCGCGTGCCGGCGCGATTTCCCGCTCACGCTGCATCGCCAGCACGGTAGCGATCTCGGCCGACGCATGCAGCATGCGCTGGCGCATGCCTTGCGCGATAGTAGTTTTGCGGTGTTGATTGGTAGCGATTGTCCGGGCTTCACGCCGGCCGTGTTACGGAGTGCGTTCGCTGCATTGCACGACGGGACCGATGTGGTGTTGGTGCCCGCGCTGGACGGCGGTTATGTATTGGTCGGTGTGCGTCGCGCGGCGGCGCGCATGTTTCAAGGCATGGCGTGGGGCAGCAACCGTGTGCTGGGGCAGACACGTCGGCGCTTGCATCGAATGCAACTGAAGTGCGTGGAGTTGCCGGCGCTGGGTGATGTCGATACGCCGGCCGATCTCAGGAAAATGACAAACGTGTCAGGATTATTCACATAAGGAAACCCTGATCTATTACTTGAACCGCCAAGGACGCCAAGAAAATCTGTTTTGAAATTTAAAAGGAAATATCTTGACGCACTTGGCGGTTGATGGGTTTTTTTTCAAACCTTCCTGTTACTGTCTGCTCATGCCTTCGGCTTACAGTGCATCAACTCCCGTTTCGTATCGGCGACGAGGTGCTGCAAGGATGTCTGCGGGTGCGGTCCAGGTTGATGAAGCGCGCGTCGAGATGGAATTTTTTGTGTCGGTCGTCTTTGCGGTTGTAACAGACTTCGATGTCGTAGTCGTACCAGACCAATACCGCGGCCACACCACTGACGCTGTCAGGCTGTGGAGTGTTTCAGGCCTTGGCGAGCGGGCGCGATAGGGTGTTGGTGGCGGTCTGGCCGGAGCGTCCGTAGAGTTCGGCTTCCGAGAACTGGCCGCGCAGAATGCCGAGTGCTTGCCGTACCCGACGCAGGTTGATGTCCACCACTGTGCCGTTGATCTGGTTGCAGTCGCGGCAGCGTCGCGCCATTTCCAGCAGTTTGCGCCAGAGCTGGGCCAGCGTACTGTCGTAGTCGCACCAGCGGATCAGCTGTTCCATACCGTTGTTGTCGCCGCTGTAACCGAGTCGTGCCGCCAGTGCATGGCGCTTTTTTTCCAGTGCTTCGAGTGCCTGCAGGTGTTGTTGCGAGGCATGGGCACCAGCCTCGATCAGTTCCGGTTGAGCGCCGGCCAGGCATTGCTGTTGCCGCTCCAGTTCCGAGAGCAGACTACGGGTTGCGATCTGTTCCTGTTGCAACAGATCGGCGAGTCGCTGGCGGTATTCCAGGCGGTTCATGGTTTAGTGGGCTCCGCCGAGGGCGCGTTCCAGACTGATCATCTTGCTCGCAATGCGATGGGGATCGATCTGATAGTTGCCGTCTTCGATGGCCTGACGGGTGGCGGCGACGCGCTGTGTGTCGACCACCGGCTGTGAAGCCAGGCCCTGTTCAAGATTGCGCAGATGCTGTGCGGTACCGGTCAGACTGACGGTATCGCTGCCGGTATCGGTGGCGACGTTGTTCGGCTCATTGTGCGCCGGTGCATTGCCGTTGGCGTTGCTCGTGACGCTACTGGTCAGTGCCTGCGCGGCCTGGTTCGAACCATGTATTTCGATAGTCATGCTACTTACTCCCGAGGCCGGTAGGGTGACCTCTGCTGTACTGGTTAACGGCGCCGGTTTTCCCTCATGAAGACCTGAGTGGGTGTCCCGATGTTCATAATCTGACTTGTATCACACCTTGAGCAATAACCGTGCCTTCTACCACCCGTGCCGAATTGATATTGCGTACCCGCACCAACGCGCCCTCGGTACCGTCCATCAGGGCCTCGCCGGTCATGCGGATTTCCATACCGCCGGACTGGGCCACGACGGTCACGCGTTCGCCGCGTTTGACCCATTTCGGTGCTGCCAGAACATTTGGTGTCAGAACCGTGCCCTCGCTGAGACTGCGTGTCACACGCTGACCGTCCGCCTGCTTGGCATGCAATACATAACCGTAGGCCAAGGCGGCAAGATCGCGCCGCTCACTGCGTAAATCAGCCGCATGCACTATGGTACCGCGCGGCAAGGGCCGGTTGATGATCATAACCTCGGCGCTGGCCGAGACATGCATCGGTACGTAGAGGCTCCAGGTCGCTCCACTGGTGCAGCGTACGCCGACCGTGGTATTGCCGACGCTACGTGCGCCGGCCGGTTGAAAGGCTTGCAGTTGCTGCGCGCAGTGCGGCAGGCGTAGACGCCCGTCGAGGTTGCCGGCCTGAACTTGCGTGCTGATGCCGGCGTCGTGCGGTTGTGCCTGGAGAAATTGCGTGGCTACCGTACGGATAGTGTCCAGGTCCTGCAATGCCGGGCCATTGTCCGCGAACGCCGGTGTCGTCAGCAGCGCAAGCAGAACCATGGCCGTGCGGTGTGGCATGTCAGTGCTCCAATGACCGGATCAGCTCGTCCAGGCCCTGGAAGGTGTGGGTCATGGCGACCTCCAGATCGGTAAGTTTTTCCTGGGCGGTCTCGTGATTGTTGTCGTTCATCAGTGTGGCGATCTGAATGCCGATGTCGTGGATGCGCTGGTGGGCGGCTGTCATTTTCTGGAAAGCATTCTGGCTACCGAAATGTGCCTTGCCGGTGCCATCGATCCACTTGCCGAGGCGGCATTGATGGTGATCTCGGCAGGTGGCCATGTCGATGCGTTCACCCTCGAACAGCGCCTGTTCCAGATGAATCTTCCACAGCAGGTGACCGCCTTTCACGGCACGCAGCAAAATGCGCTCATCCTGCCAGTCGGCGAATTTGTTGAGCTGGCTGGCGCTGGCCTCGGAGGCGGCGCGTGCATGCTGGGTGATGAGCATGATATGACGCTCTTCATCATCCAGAGAGCCAGAAATCGTGGCGAGATTGTTGGCCATTTCGTGCGACACCTTCTGTTGCTCGGCGGAGGCGGTCGCGATCTGCTGAGCGCGTTCGCTGACGTCGCTGACCACGGTGTGGATATCGGACAATGACATGACCACGTTTTCCATCGCGTCGGTGCTTTTGGTCAGTCGCTGCAGGCTGTTATCCACCGAACTGCTGACGTTACGTGATAACTGGTTCATGGTGGAGGTGACGGCTTCGATTTCGGTGGTGGCCTGTGCGGTCTTGTCTGCAAGTTGCTTGACCTCGTCGGCGACCACCGCGAACCCGCGGCCCGCCTCGCCGGCACGCGCCGCTTCGATCGCGGCGTTCAACGCCAGCAGGTTGGTCTGGTGGGCGATGCCCTTGACCGTGCCGGTGAGTTTGTTGATCTCGTGAGTGAAAGTGACGAATTGCGACAGGCTGTTGGCCATATCCTTGATGGCGGTTTCCAGCATGTCGAGGTCGCCGATCAGCGAGGCGCAGCAGACGTTGCCCTCGTTGGTCTTGGTTTCGCCGTCGTCGGCTTTTTCGGCGGTCTGCTGGGCATGCGAGGAGATTTCGGAAGCCGCTGCCGCCATTTCCTCCACGGCCGCCGCGACGGTGCGCACATGGTCTTTAATGGAGTTGATGCCGCGATGGAAGGCCTTGGTCTCGTCGAGCACGCCGACCGACTGCTCCAGCAGTTGCAGGCCTTCCTGGGTGACCTCGCGCAGGCGACGATGCCAGGAAACGATGACGCTGGTGACAGGCGCCAGAGATTCGGCGCTGGATTTATGGCGTTTCAGGTGATCCTGAATGAGTGCGTCATCTGCGGAGACGGCCGCATTCAGAATATCCAGCGCTTGACGCGTCATCATAAACGGCATCGACATAGTAACCTCTTGGTGGGTGCAGCTTTCATAGGGATGTCCCCCCTACGGGGCGACGTGAAAGCTAACGGCACAGGCCTGCACAGCTTTAACTTAGCAAGAGCTGTGCCGCGGTTATTGTTACATCAAGATTGGCGGGCGCGCGCCGCTACTGGATGACGTAGTGTCACGACGATTTATTGTTGAGGAGAACCCGCATGTCCAGTGTTTTGGCGACCGTCGATCAGCGCACCAAGCTGGCTGGCCACAACCGTCTGGAACTCTTGCTGTTCCGGCTCGGTACCAAGCAGCGCTTCGGTATCAATGTGTTCAAGGTGCAGGAAGTGATTCAGTGCCCCAAGCTCACACGAGTGCCGCATGCCAATCCGGTCGTGCGCGGCATTGCCAATATGCGTGGCAAGACCATCCCGGTGATGGATTTGTCCATGGCCGTCGGTATGGCGCCAGTCGATGATTTCGAAAACAGCTACGTGATCATTACCGAATACAACCGCACCATTCAGGGTTTCCTGGTCAGTTCGGTGGACCGCATTATAAATATGAAATGGGAAGATATCGTGCCGCCGCCGTCGGGCGCGGGAATCACCAGTTATCTGACTGCGGTCACCAAGGTTGACAACGAACTGGTTGAGATCATCGACGTGGAAAAGGTGCTGTCCGAGGTCATCGGTGTAGTCGACGATATTTCACAGAGCATTCTGGACAGTGCTCAGAACCGTGAGCAGGTCCGCAGGCATGTGCTGGTGGTGGACGATTCCTCGGTGGCGCGCAATCAGATCAAGCGCTGCCTGGAAAAGATCGGTTATGAGATCACACTGGCCAACGATGGTCGCCGGGGACTCGATCAACTCATCAAGTGGGCTGAAGAAGGTGACATTCATGAGACCGTCTCGCTGGTGATCTCCGATGTCGAGATGCCCGAGATGGACGGCTATACACTCACCACGGAGATCCGCAAGGATCCGCGCCTGTCGGGCCTGTACGTATTGCTGCATACATCACTCAGCGGTGTTTTCAACAATGCCATGGTCGAGAAGGTCGGTGCCAATAAATTCATTGCCAAGTTCCAGGCCGATTACCTGGCACAGGCTGTACTCGATGCCACGACGCAGATCGAACAGGCGCGCAGCGCGGTGGCATAGCAGTTCATTCATTCCCGACAATGTGGTTATACTGCTGTGGCAGGGCAGGGTGATAGTGTGCATAGTGCGAATGCAGTATCCAACCAAATAGATCGGGTGAGCAGTTTGGCCGAAGGGTCCTTTACAGCACAGGAATATGAAGATTTCAGGGTCTTTCTGGAAAAGGCCTGCGGCATTGTATTGGGTGACAACAAGCACTATCTGGTCACCAGTAGGCTCAGTCGGGTGATGGCCGATCATAAGCTGAAATCGCTGGGCGCCCTGATCGACGATATCAACAAGACGCGCACTCCCCGGCTGCGCGAGAGCATCATCGAGGCGATGACCACCAACGAAACGCTGTGGTTCCGCGACGGCTATCCCTATGATGTTCTGAAGCAGAAATTGTTGCCGGAATTGGCCAAGAAGCGCCCGCGCAGTGTGCGTATCTGGTCGGCGGCCTGTTCCTCGGGGCAGGAGCCCTATTCTATAAGTATGACGGTTCAGGAATACTTGGCTGCCAATCCCGGCGCCCTCGGCGACGTGCAGATTGTCGCCACGGATATTTCTCCGGCCATCCTCAAGGAAGCCAAGGATGCCCGCTATGACGATATGACCCTGGCCCGCGGCATCGTCTCCGAGCGCAAACAGCGTTTCTTCACGCCGGTCGGCAAGCAGTGGGAGGTGCGCCCCGAGATCCGCACCCGGGTGCGCTTCCTGTCGCTCAATCTGCTGCAAAGTTACGCCCTGCTCGGTCGTTTCGACATCATCTTCTGCCGCAACGTGCTGATCTATTTCTCCAGCGAATCGAAGTCCGACATCATGGCCCGCATGGGCAAGACACTGAATCCCGGTGGTCACTTGCTTCTGGGCGCTTCCGAATCCATCACTAATTATTCGGATGCCTATGACATGGTGCGTTGCAATCCGGGAGTGGTCTACAAGTTGAAGGGGAGCTTCTGAACGATGAATGATGAACGCTGAGGCCTGCCATTTTTAACTCATCGTTCATCATTCATATTTCATCATTGCCATTACTTGCCTCCCGCGGCAATTTATTGCCACCTGTTCACCCCTCCGTTTCCGCCTGAAATTCTAACGTCCTGTTCACCGGGAGTTTATTGGCGGTGGCACAGCCATTGCTTCGCCTTTGCTCACACAGATTCAAGTTTGAGGTGGGTGATGCCGATAGATCTCGATTCCGCGTTTGGGATACACGCCCAGGCACTGCAGCTGCGTTCGCGCCGCGCCGAGCTGTTGGCGGAGAATCTCGCCAATGCCGACACGCCGGGATACAAGGCGCGCGACATCGATTTCAAGCAGGTGCTCGGCGCCGCGCGTAGCCATGCCGAGACGCTTACGACCACGCAGCCGGATCATATCCAACCGGGTGCGGCCAATCCTATCGGCAACGTGCACGTCGGTTTCCGCAATCCGCTGCAACCCTCTCTCGATGGTAATACCGTAGACGTACAGGTCGAACAGGCCGCGTTCGCGCGCAATGCCGTCGATTATCAGACCAGCCTGACCATCCTCGGTGGCCGTATCCGCAGCTTGCTGACCGCGATCAAGGGAGACTAATCATGCCGCTTTCCAACATCTTCGATATTGCCGGCTCCGCCATGAGCGCCCAGTCGGTGCGCCTCAATACTGTCGCGAGTAATCTGGCCAATGCCGACAGCGTCGCCACCACGCCCGATACAGCTTATCGCGCCAGGAACCCGGTGTTCTCCGCGGTGATGCAGGGCATGGGCCGTAATGCCGAGTCGGTGGGTGTGAAGGTGCAGGGCGTGACCGAGAGTCAGGCGCCCATCAACAAACAGTACCAACCCGGCAATCCGCTCGCCGATGCCACGGGCTATGTTTATACGACCAACGTCAATCCGGTGGAGGAGATGGCCAATATGATTTCGGCGTCGCGCTCCTATCAGAACAATGTCGAGGTGTTGAACACCTCTAAGCAACTCATGCTCAGCACCCTGAAGCTGGGCCAGTGATCGATAGCATGACGAATCGAGAATCAACGGAGTTCACACTATGACCAGCGTATCTGCAAACAATCCTTACGCGGCGCTCGATTCGGCCACCGCCGCGTCAAGCACGAACAACAATGCGATGAGTGCCTTGGGACAGCAGGATTTTCTCAATCTCATGATGGCTCAATTGAAGAACCAGGACCCGACCAAGCCGATGGACAGCAGTGCCTTCCTCGGTCAGTTGGCGCAGTTCAGCGCGGTATCGGGCATCAGCGACCTGCAGAAGTCGTTCTCCGGTTTCGCGTCATCGATGAATTCCAATCAGTCGCTGCAGGCAGCGTCACTGGTCGGTCATACGGTGCTGGCGCCGGGAGGCAGCGCCATGCTCAATGCCGGCGGCGGCATCAATGGCGCCGTCGATCTGCCGGCCAGTGCCAGCGAGGTCACGGTGAGTATTTACGATACCAGTGGCCAGGTGATACGGCGTATGCCATTGGGTACGCAGCCGACGGGCTTGACCGGTTTCCAATGGGATGGTCTTACGGACACAGGCGCCGCAGCGACGCCCGGCGTCTATATCATCAGCGCCAGCGCACTGATGAACGGCAAGGAACAGGCGGTCAATACACTGGTCGCGGATAAGGTCAACAGCGTCAACATCGGCGCAAATGGTTCTGGCTTGACATTAAATCTATCCGGACTCGGGTCGGTGGACTTCTCCGCCGTCCGGGAAATCATGTAAGTCTAATTTTCGAGGAGACAGTTCATGGGTTTCGAAACAGCATTAACAGGACTCAACGCGGCATCGTCCGATCTCAATGTGATTTCCAACAATATTGCCAATGCCAGTACCACCGGATTCAAGGTATCGCGTGCGGAGTTTGCAGATATCTATGCCTCCACCAATCTGGGTACGAGTTCGATGGCCATCGGTAGCGGTGTGCGTCTGGCGTCCGTTGCGCAGCAGTTCAGCCAGGGCAGTGTAGCCATCACGCAGAACAATCTCGATTTGGCCATCAACGGTCAGGGTTTCTTCCGTCTCAACGACAACGGCAACATCGTGTATTCGCGTGCCGGGCAATTCCAAGTCGATAACAGCGGCTACATGGTCAACAGCAATGGCCAGCACCTGACTGCCTATACCGCAGATTCGTCTGGCAACATCTCCGGCGCCATCGGTGATGTGCAGCTGTCCAGCGCTGACATTCCGCCTACTGCTACGACCACAGTAGCGTTGGGCCTGAATATCGACGCCTCGCAGACTGCACCAACGACCGGTTTCGATATCACCGATCCGACCAGTTTCAATCACTCGACATCGACCAGCATTTACGATTCGTTCGGCAGCTCGCACCTGATGAGCACGTACTACGTAAAGACCGGTCCGGGCGCCTGGAATGCCTATACGTACGTCGATGGCTCCAATATCAGCAATGCTGGTGGTGTCGCTGGTGCTCCGGACAAGCTGGTCTTCGGCAGCGGCGGCAAGCTGAGCACCATCAATGCGACGGCCGTACCGCCGAATACGTTGACCACCGGCACCTACACACCGTCCAATGGCTCGGCACCGCTCACCTTGACGATGAACTACGGTGGCCTGACTCAGTACGGCAGCGGTTTCAGCGTGAATTCACTGACCCAGAACGGGTTTACCACAGGTCGTGTCAGCGGTGTCGACATCAGCGATACCGGCATTATCTTCGCGCGTTATACCAACGGTCAGTCCAATGCCCTGGGTCAGGTGGTGCTGTCCAACTTCGTCAATCCACAGGGGCTGCGCCAGCTCGGCGATACCACCTGGGCGGAATCGTTCAATTCCGGCGCGGCGCTGACCGGCGCTCCGGGGTCGTCCAGTCTGGGGTCACTGCAGTCGGGTGCGCTAGAGCAATCCAACGTCGATATATCCCAGGCCCTGGTCAGCATGATCAACGCACAGCGCAATTACCAGGCAAACGCGCAGGTGATTTCCACGGCCAACCAGATTACGCAAACGCTCATTAACAAGATCGGTTAAACGGTAACTAACGGCTAGCGAGAGGTCGAGTGTTATGGACCATATGATGTACATCGCGATGACCGGCGCCAAGCAGATCCTGCTGGCGCAGGCGGCGAATACCAACAATCTGGCCAATGCCAGTACCACGGGTTTTCGTGCCGACCTTGCGGCTTTTCAAAGTCTGCCAGTGTACGGGCCGGGTTATGACAGCCGTGCCTATGCAGAGGCCGGCACTCCCGGCGTGGATCTGACGCCGGGCCCGCTTTCCATGACGGGAAACGACCTCGATGTCGCGATCAATGGTGATGGCTTGCTGGCCGTGCAGGGTGCGGACGGGCAGGAGGCCTATACACGCGCCGGCGATCTCAAGGTCGACAGTACTGGACTGCTGCAGAACGGTGCCGGCCTGCCGGTACTGGGCGATGGCGGCCCTATCACTGTGCCGCCCTATCAGAAACTGGAAATCGGCGCTGATGGCACGATTTCCATCCAGCCGTTGGGGCAGACACCATC
>JBBQDK010000035.1:0-21754 GCA_038319625.1 Gammaproteobacteria bacterium | reverse complement strand
AGCCCGGGCTTCGTTCACCAGAGAGCGCCTTATACAAGCTTTCGCGGGAAAGACCAGTGTCACGTGCTACCTGCGACATGCCCTTGGCGCGCGCGATGTTGCCCAGCGCTTTGGCGATGAAAGCGGCGTCTCCATGGGCCTCTTCTAGGCAAGCCTCCAGATAGGCCGCCATCTCCTCCGGTGTGCGAAGGTGCTCGGCAACATCGTAACGAGTGGTCCGGGTCTTAGTCATAATGTACTCCTACAGATTGCGTGCGAGGCGCAAGGCAGTTTTGATGTCGCTGGCCTGGCTTCGTTTATCACCACCAGCAAGCAGAATTACCACCTCGCGTCCATGCTTCTTGTAATACACCCGGTAACCGGGGCCGAAATCGATCCGCATCTCCGAGACGCCTTCACCTACGGGCTTAACGTCTCCTGGATTCCCGGCTGCCAAGCGTTCAACCCGCGCAAGAACGCGAGCCCGCACATGGATGTCGTGCAGGCCATCGAGCCACTGAACATAGACATCCGTCTTGCGGATTTCGATCATGAACCAAGTGTAGCCAGGCGGCTACATGCTGTCAATGTGTTGTGCGGTGGCTTTTCAAGAAGCCCAACGTTCAAGCTCAGCCGACGGCGGAAGCAAGCGAAGCTTGCTGTAGCCGGTCGGCTGGAGCGCATGGTTGGGCTGATACACCTTAACCATGCGGTAGGTAAATCTCGGAGGCGCTTTGATACTTGGCAAGCAGCGTCTGTAAGAACTGGACTACTGCATCTTCATCCTCCAGAAAATCTATTAGCTCGGCGTCCTCAAGCTCTTCTTCAGGAAGATCATCCATGCTGTCTTGTAGAATCAGTTGCCAGGAAACGTCCTCCTCCTCGGTAATGCCATAGGTTTTCAGAAGCCAGGCATAGGCATCCGCTTCGCCTCCGAATCCGTCCTCGCCCCAAACACGCTCCATTTCTTCAAGTACGGCATCAATAAGTTCATCCCGCGTCATGGTTGTCTACCAATCCTTAATCATGATGTGTGAAGGTTCCAGAAGCCCAACTACAATTAGGGAGCCTAAATGCTCCGTTGCAAACGGCGCAATTGGGCTCCATAATCATTTTGGGTTGCTTATATTCAATGGCTTGGGTTCCACATACGGAGCCTATATGGAAATACAAATGGAGCATGGAGGCTCGCATGATTACACCGAAACTTCTCGATCAGGTCCGCGCGGCAATCCGCGTACGGCATTACAGCAGGCGCACCGAGGACAGTTACGTTCATTGGATTCGTCGGTTTATTCTTTTCCATGGCAAACGTCACCCTTCTGAGATGGGGGAGCGCGAGATCACTGCCTTTCTTTCTGATCTCGCTGTCACGAAGAATGTCGCAGCAGCCACGCAAAATCAAGCGTTATCAGCCATTTTGTTCCTTTACCAGAAGGTTCTTTGTCTGAAGCTGGAGTGGCTTGAGGATGTGGTCAGGGCGAAACGGCCCAGGCGCTTGCCTACTGTCCTGACCCGCGATGAGGTCCACAAGCTTCTGAGCGCGCTCGATGGCATTCCCCAACTCATCGCCCGGTTGATGTACGGCACCGGCATGCGCTTGATGGAAGCACTGCGCCTGCGCGTCAAAGACCTGGATTTTCTCAAGCAGCAATTGGTAATCCGCGAAGGGAAGGGCAATAAGGATAGGGTTACGGTGCTGCCCGCTTCGCTCATAGAACAGCTCAAATCCCATTTGGAAAAGGTGCGCGCATTGCATCAATCCGACCTTGCTCAGGACAAGGGATCCGTTGCCTTGCCGTTCTCGCTCGCCCGCAAGTACCCCCATGCGGATCGCGAGTGGGGATGGCAGTATGTATTCCCATCGGGCAATTTATCCACCGCGCGCGGCGATACCGTGTTGCGGCGCCATCATCTGGACGAGAAGAATCTGCAACGACACATTCATCAAGCGGTGTCTCGCTGCCACTTTGGCAAGCCTGTCAGCAGTCACACCTTGCGGCACTGCTTCGCCACCCATCTGCTTGAAGACGGTTACGATATCCGCACGATCCAGGAGCTACTGGGACACAAGGACCTGAGCACCACTATGATCTATACCCATGTGCTTAACAGGGGTGGCCGTGGTGTCCGCAGCCCGCTGGACCATGGCTATTCAGGTCCCGGCCCGCATTCCGGTGGATAGCATGGCCACGTCAGGCTAGAATATGACCGGTTCTTCTGCGGTCTCTCCCATGTTCTACCAGGACAAATACGACGTCATCGTGATCGGTGGCGGTCATGCCGGCACCGAGGCGGCGCTCGCCTCCGCGCGGCGCGGCTGCCGTACGCTGCTGCTCACGCACAATGTCGAGACGCTCGGTCAGATGAGCTGCAATCCGGCTATCGGCGGCATCGGCAAGGGGCACCTTGTCAAGGAGATCGATGCACTCGGCGGCGTGATGGCGAAGGCAACGGATCGCGCCGGCATTCAATTCCGCATACTCAATGCCAGCAAGGGTCCGGCGGTGCGCGCGACGCGTGCGCAGGCTGATCGCGTGCTGTACAAGCAGGCTGTGCGCGCTGCGCTGGAATCACAGGACAACCTGCAAATCTTTCAACAGGCAGTCAGCGATCTGATCGTGGCGGACGGACGTGTTACCGGTGTGGTGACGCAGATGGGCCTGAAATTTTCCGCGCTCGCGGTGGTACTGACGGTCGGTACCTTTCTCGGCGGGAAAATACATATCGGACTGGCCAATTACGAAGGCGGTCGCGCCGGTGATCCGCCGGCCAATGCATTGGCCGCACGGCTGCGCGAACTGCCGCTGCGCGTCGAGCGCCTCAAGACCGGCACGCCACCGCGCATCGACGGACGCAGCATCGATTACTCGCAGCTGGCCGAACAGCGCGGCGATGAGCCAGTGCCGGTGTTCTCCTACCTTGGCAACGCGGCCGAACATCCCCGGCAGGTGAGTTGTCACATCACCCATACCAATGAACGTACCCACGACATCATCCGTGCCGGCCTGGACCGCTCACCGATGTATACCGGCGTGATCGAAGGCGTCGGCCCGCGTTACTGTCCGTCGGTCGAAGACAAAGTAATGCGCTTCGCCGACAAGCTTTCGCATCAGATTTTCATCGAGCCCGAAGGGCTGACTACTCACGAAGTCTACCCCAACGGCATCTCCACCAGCCTGCCCTTCGATGTGCAGTTCGATCTGGTGCGATCCATCAAGGGTTTCGAGAACGCGCACATAACGCGGCCGGGTTACGCCATCGAGTACGATTTCTTCGATCCGCGCGATCTCAATTACTCCCTGGAAACGCGCCACATCGCCGGGCTGTTCTTCGCTGGCCAGATCAACGGCACCACCGGTTACGAGGAAGCGGCCGCACAGGGTCTGATCGCCGGGTTAAATGCCGCCTTGCTTGTGAAGGAACAGGAGCCGTGGTGCCCGCGACGCGACGAGGCCTACATCGGCGTGCTCATCGACGATCTGATCACACGTGGCACCAGCGAGCCGTATCGCATGTTCACCAGCCGCGCCGAATACCGGCTGCTGCTGCGTGAGGACAATGCCGACCTGCGCCTCACCGCCAAGGGCCGCGAACTCGGCGTAGTGGATGAACAGCGCTGGCGGACATTCACCGTCAAGCTGGAGGCCATCGAACGCGAACAACGGCGTCTGCGCGAAACCTTCGTGCACCCGGACACAACGGCGGCGCAACTACTCGAACAACGTATCGGCGTACCACTGACGCGGGAATATTCATTGCTGGATCTGCTGCGCCGCCCAGAGGTCAACTACGCAGCCTTACTGTCGCTGCCGGATGCCGGCATGGATCCGATCGCTGCCGATGTCGCCGAGCAAGTTGAGATTCAGATAAAGTATGCCGGTTACATCGACCGTCAACAGTTCGAAATCGCTCGCACACAACGTCATGAGGAACTGCGCCTGCCGGATGATTTCGATTATGCCAATGTGGTCGGCCTGTCCAATGAGGTACGCCAGAAGCTCTGCGACCACCGTCCTCTGACACTCGGTCAGGCGACGCGCATCCCCGGCATGACGCCGGCGGCGATTTCACTGTTACTGGTGCACATCAAAAAGAAAAGTGGCGTGGCACGTTCGGCGTAAATCCCCGTGCACCACAGGGTGCACTTTGCAAAAATAAACGGTAGAATCCGGACACGTTTTCTATCTGCGCATAACGAAAAAGCAGAGTACTGACCCGGGTGGCACTTACTTAGATGGATATAACCTGATGTACGATCGGTTAGGTGCATTGTTTGCGCCGTAAGGCACACCCTGAACAATGTTTTGTGTTGCTTCGCGACGCCTGGTGGGTTACGCAACAAGCGCTAACCCACCCTTTGAGCTTAAATAAGTGCCATTTAGCACCGATTCTATATTCGGAGTTTTTTGATGTTCACTTGTCCTAACTGCAAAAAGCCCGGCATCACTGCCTTGCAAAAGGCCATGTTGGGCCCCGGTTCCCAAATGATCTGCAAATCCTGCGGCGAACCCGTAAAGGTACGCTTCAAGCCCTGGTTGTTGGCAGCGACTCCGGGCAGTCTGGTCATGATCGCTGCCTACTACCTCATCAACTCCGAGCCCCTGATGTATGGCCTGAGCGCCGTCGGCCTCGCAATGATGATCGGCATGCACCTGGCGTGGGTGCCGCTGGAAAAGCAATAATCAGCCACTGACTGGCGTCTTGACCGGCAGCGGTTTTTTAAAAAGTGTGTGCACAGACTCTGTCAACAGGATCAGTGCACACCCTTTGCGGGATAGCGCGACTCACGAGTGGTTGCGACCTGTGTCAGAGACTCTTGGAAACAGTAAACAGCACGCGGCCATCACATAAGGTACTGTTGAAGCACTCCGCCTTGCTCATATCCGTGTCGGTGTAACCCAGTTCAAAGCCCACGCCGGCATATTCGGTGTGCAATCCCACTTTCCAATCCATGTAGTCAACCGGTGCGCCGCTGTCGGAAAACTGCTGATTACCGATGCTGGCGTTCAGGCTCACTGCCTGAGCCAACTGCACAGACACCGAACCATTGACATAAGTCGCTGGACCGACATGGCCGAAAAATTCCGGCGAATAAAAGACGGACAGGCCGAAGGTCGGGGCCATGGCGACGCCACTGGGCGTGTAACCCAGCGCGAACTTGCCTTCCCAATAGTTGTAATCCAGCGAACTGGAGGCGCCCGGATAGCTGTAATACAGCGCACCGACATCCCAACTCAGCTCCTTGGTTATCTCGCCCTTGAAGCCGGTGTAATAATCGAGTTCGACGCTGGCTTGGTCGCCATCATTGAAATTCACATTAGAGCCCCAGGTACCGGCGTAAAAACCGCTGGCGTGGCTGACATCGATGCCACCTTGAATGGCCGGGCTCTCGTCGGTCTGGGAAATACCCCGGAACACGTAGTCAGTGGTCAATCCCACATTGCCGGTCACCGACCAGTCGTCGGCGTGCGCAACAGTCAGTCCCAGCGGTGCGAGCGCACAAACAGCGGCAAGTGCGGTAAGACGCCTGGCCGAGCGAGGGGTTTTCATGGTCATGGTTTTCTCCCGTTTCAGAGTAGCTGTACGTTCAGATCGCAGATGTGCGGATCCTGACTCTGAGCTTTGCACGGCCCATGCCACATGCTTAATCACAACGACTAACAGTAACTTAATCGAATCCTTTCGGTTTTTTGCTGTGTCGGGTCTAGAGATGACGCACCGCCAGGGTGCAGAAAAATCCGGGTGCGATTTATTTTAGGGCGCTGGCCCAAGACAATGTCAGAGCTTGGCCGCTGGTGCTGAGTGACCGGCCAGCGCGGCCAACAATTTCTCATGGATACCACCAAAGGCGCCGTTGCTCATGATCAGCACATGATCACCCGCTTGCGCCTCTGACAGGACCGCCGCAATCAATGAGTCGATAGTGCTGTGCACCTCAGCCTTGGTGCCGAGTGCAGTTGCCACGTCGTGCAGATCCCAGCCCAGATCGTCCGGCTGATACAACAGCACCAGGTCGGCAGCGGCGAGCGCCGGGCCAAGATGATCCTTGTGCACGCCCAGGCGCATGGTGTTGGAACGCGGTTCCAGCAGCGCGATGATGCGCGCCGCGCCGACGCGGCCGCGCAGGCCCGCCAGTGTCGTGGTGATGGCGGTGGGATGATGGGCGAAATCGTCGTAGACGGTGATGCCCCTGACTGTGCCGCGCACCTGCAAGCGACGCTTCACATTGCGGAACAGGGCCAGCGCTTCGATGGCCACAGCCGGCGGCACGCCGGCGTGCCGTGCCGCGGCGATGGCGGCCAGGGCATTGGCGCTGTTGTGCGCGCCAAGCAGATCCCAGTGCACCTCACCGATTTGCCGTTCGCCACAGATGACCGTAAACCGGCTGTCGTCCGGGGTCAGCGATTGCACCCGCCACAAGCTCTCGGCGCTGGCGAAATGTTCCACCGGCGTCCAGCAGCCCTGTTCAAGCGTGGCGGCCAGCGCCGGGTCGGCGCCGTTGGCAACGATCAGTCCGTTGCCGGGCACAGTGCGCACCAGATGATGGAACTGGCGCTGAATGGCGGCGAGGTCAGGAAAGATGTCGGCATGATCGAATTCAAGATTGTTCAGAATCAGCGTGCGCGGCCGGTAATGCACGAACTTGGAACGCTTGTCGAAAAAGGCCGTGTCGTACTCATCGGCTTCGACGATGAAGAACGGCGCGGCACCGAGTCTGGCCGAAATCCCGAAATTTTCCGGCACGCCGCCGATCAGAAAGCCCGGTTGTAGCCCTGCATGCTCGAGAATCCAGGCCAGCATGCTGGCCGTCGTGGTCTTGCCGTGCGTGCCGGCGACGGCCAGCACCCAGCGGTCTTGCAGTACATGTTCGGCCAGCCATTGCGGACCGGAGGTGTAGGGCAGACCGCGGTCGAGCATATATTCGACCGCCGGATTGCCGCGCGTCATGACGTTGCCGACCACCACGACATCCGGCGCGGGATCGAGATGTGCGGGGTCGTAGCCTTCACATACTGTGATGCCCTGTTCCGCAAGCTGTGTACTCATGGGCGGATAGAGCTTGGTATCGGAGCCACTCACCGTGTGACCGGCGGCGCGTGCCAGCAGTGCCATGCCGCCCATGAAAGTGCCGCCGATGCCAAGGATATGGATATGCATGTCAGGTGACCTGTGGGAACAGCGTGGCACCGAGATTCCATGAAAGGATCGCGTACAACAATGCGAACAGCACACCGACGGCGTAGCTGGATGACAGTGCATGGCGCAAAATGTGTGCGATCACCGCGATACTCCAGAGCATCAGCACAACGATCAGCAACGATGGCAGGGCCGCGTTGACATCGCCCTCCGGCAGTCGCAGCAACAACAGCATGAAAGGCCAGCTCACCAGACTAAGCAAGGCACCGCTGCCGGTCAGGGCGCTGAAAGTCTGTTGAAAGCGGCGCGGGTGGCCGCACCAGCGCAAGCCGAGCTGCGCCACCACGGCCAGCAGCAAGGTGTCGAGCGCCGACCAGAACAGCGCCTGGCCAAAATTGTAGCTGGTCAGCGCAATCAGCATGCCGATACACAGATACGTTCCGGTCGTGAGTACCAACACCACACTGGCCGCCGGGATGTCCTGCGGTCCGGCGCGCAGCAGGCAGATCTTGAGAAAGACATTCAGAAGTTTTGGCATTGTTTGGCTGCTGGAGGGCTGCGCGCAAGAGCTATCGGCCGGCGGCCATGATACCGCCACGAGTGTTAATCACCAATGGCTGACAGTGCACGAGCGGTTGGACGATGTAGACAGCGCAGCCGTCAGGTAGGGATAATACCGGCTTGCGGCTTTGGCAACCGCCACAGGCGGGCTGCCCTTTCACAGTGAACCAGGAGTTGACTATGCGCATCCACACGACATCCCTGGCTCTGATCCTCTGCGCTGCGCTAGGCGCCTGTTCGAAATCCGAGCAAGCCCGGACCGCCGTCCCGTCTCCGCAGCGGGACAAAACCGTTTTCGATGCGCAACTGCAAGCGCTCGAAAAGGCCAAGGGCGTTGAACAGACCGTGCAGCAGGACGCGCAGCATCTCAAGGATTCCATCGACCGGCAGGAAGCCACATCGCACTGACCGGCCACACCACATCAGAGCCGCCGCCCAAACCACAGTACTCGGCCCAGCAGTTTGAGGTTTTGTGCCGCCGCACGCGCCAGCGTGATGCCCTGAAAACGTGGGTTGTCCGCACTCAACAGCACATTGCCCGCCGTTTGTTTTTGGATGCGCTTGATCTCGGTCCCTTGCGCCAGCTGCAGCGCGTACAGACCATCCTCGGCGATCCGTCTGACGCGGCCATCGATCAGCAGCAGGTCACCGGCGCGTAGCGTTGGCTCCATGGCATCGCCGCGCATTTCGAGGATGCTCAGCTCGTCGCCACTCGAACCGCACAACTGCGTCAGCCAAGCCGCGTCGAAGGCCAGCGTCGGCGCTCCCTGATCAACATTGCGCACCGGTGTGTACGCATGCACCCGCTGCGTAGCGCCATAAGCCCCGAGTGCCGGCTCGCACAGCACGGTCGCCGGCGCAATCCCCTTGCCTGCCGCGAGCCAGTCCAAGCTCACCCCACCCGCCTCGGCGATGGCCAGCAGCAGGGGTGCGCTGAGGGCGTTTTCTCCCTTTATATAGCGATACAGCATCGACTCGTGAATGCCCAGTCGCTGCGCCAGGGCGCGCTTGCCGCCAAGCAGATGTGCGATATGACCGATACGCTCGCCGAGCGCTGCCAGGTAACTCGGGACTTTATCAGTGTCAGATGTTTTCTTAATATTATTCAATGCTATTCCTGCACATCCGGGAGGCCGCACCGGCCTCATCCATAAAACCCGCTACTCTGGGCAGTTGACATGTCACGCATTTCTGCTATGTTCAGCCACACCATGGACGGCGGCGACATCCCAGCGCATCCCCTTCTGCGACGTGAATGGATCAAGTTCCAGCTCCGTCTGCGCGGGATAACGCTCAGCGCTATCGCGCGCGAGCTGGGTGTGTCACGTCAGGCGTTGGGCCAGACCCTGGTCAGTGCTTACCCGCGCATGGAGCGGGCCATCGCCGCCAAATTGGAGATGGAACCCCGGGATATCTGGCCGGAACGATATGCCCGGCGACACGTCAAAGCCGCCGGCAGCAAGCGTCCGCTCTCTTGCCATGTAAAGAAGGTTAAGCATAACACCGCCGCTTGGGCCGCAACCGGCGCTGAGGGGCACATGGCCGGAACTTCCGTCAGACAAGCAGACAAAACCATTCACGGGAGGAGACTGTGAAAACCTATAACGCGAGGGACCAACGCATCACCCTGTACCGTCGTTTTTTGCATGAAGCCAACGCCACGCCCCTGCTCAGCGCCGCACAGGAACGGCAGCTGGCGCGCCGCATCGACACCGGCCGGCGCCGCCTGCTTGCCGCACTGGCCGTCTGGCCGTGCTGCATTCCCGATCTCCTGACCAACTATGCCGCGGCGGGCGCCACCGCTCGTCAGCGCCAACGCATCATTACCGGCCTGCAGGACGACCACCCGGAGATTCCCGCTTTTACTGTCTCGACAGCACGCATCGCGACTCAACTGGCGGAGCTAGACGAGGCGCACCGGCTGCACCTGAACAGCCTAGCCGTCAATGGCTGGGAACACGCCCAGACCCGGCTGCGACGCAAGGCCATGGCAGCGCGGCTGTGCGGCCTGCGTCTGCACGAGCATTATCTGCACCGCTTATTGGTACTGACCGAAACCGATCCCTCGACGCAAACCGCGGTGCCGTACGCCCGCCTGCGTGCGCGCATTGCGGCAGCGCGACGCGTCCTGGATGATGACAAACAACATCTGGTAACCGCCAATCTGCGCCTGGTCGCCAGCGTCGCCCGGCGTTACCGGTATTGTGAAATGGCACAGGTGGATCTGCTTCAGGAAGGTAACTTGGGTCTGTTGCGCGCGGCGGAGAAATTCGATTACCGGCGCGGCTGCAAGTTTTCCACCTATGCCATCTGGTGGATTCAGCGTGCCATGGTGCTGGCGATAACCTTGCAGCGCTCCGCGCTGAGTGTGCCCGCCTATGCCTTGCAGGCGGCGCATCGCGCGCAACGGCGCACGGCACAGCAGTTGTTGCTGGGAGAGCCCGCGCCGAGCATGGATGAGCTGGCCCGGCATGAAGCGATGGCCGCGCCGGATCTGCGCGCGGCCTATGCTGCCTGCCTGCCAGTGATGTCCTTGCACGGCGAGGCGGGTGACGACTCGGCGCCGATCAACACCCTGCACGACAGCGGGCAAACCGATCCCGCCGACATTCTGATGCAAGCGGATCTGCGCCAGCAGTTGCAGGGTGCACTGACCCGACTGCCGGAACGTCAAGCACTGGTGCTGCGTCTGCGCTACGGCATCGGTGTCGACGAGCCGCATACGCTGGATGCCATCGGCCGGCAACTCGGTCTGAGCCGCGAGCGTATCCGGCAGATCGAGGAACAGGCCCTCAACCGGCTGCGTACCGACACATCCCGCGCGTCACTCGCGCAGTTGCTGGATGAGCCCCGCGTCTGGTCACCACAGCACCGGCCCACCGACGACCGATTGCGGGATGGCGCCGCGTGATCGAGTATCGCAAAGCCGAGATTGAGGAGATGGTGTACGCCGTCTGTCGACATTGGGATGGACAGCCGCGTAACTGGAGCCTGATCGTCAAATCGAACCCGCACCTCACCTCAAGCGCCGTGGAACTGCATGTCGAGATCGCACTCGGCAGCTACACGCGGACTACCACCATCCCGCTTGGCAAAGTACACGACGACGGCAGGCCTTGCGCGGCGGCAGCGCGCAATCTTTCGCAAGGCGATGTAGCCGCCGTGGCGGCGGTACGGCGTGTGTCCGTGCAGGCACTGTTTGCGCAATCCCGCGGTGACGACGTCGAACCACTGCTCGGTTATCTGCGCTGTTGCGGGATACTGGTACTGGACTGACGGCTACCCAGGCCTGTGGAGTGCGATTAGTATGGTGGCTTGGTTAGACCTCATGGAGGCCTTATGGCCAGTGCCACCGAACTCGACGACCTGAACGCCCGCTTCGCCCTGTCCGATCAATTGCGTTTCCGCGCTCATACTGATGGCGTGCTGCTGGCCGATATCCGCAACCGCCACGCCACGGCCGAGATCGCACTGCAGGGTGCGCAGGTGTTGCAGTATCAACCCGCCGGTGCCGCACCGGTGCTGTGGTTGAGCACGGCGGCGCGCTGTCTGCCGGGCAAAACCATTCGTGGCGGTATTCCGGTGTGCTGGCCCTGGTTCGGCCCACATCCGGACGCCGGCAAACCTGCACATGGCTATGTGCGTGCCGCGCCCTGGGAGGTGCGCCACAGCGCGACCACCGATGCCATCACGCAATTGGTGCTGGGGCTGCCGCTGCGTCCGGAATATACAACCCTCTTTCCGCATGCGGCCGATCTCGACGTGGAGTTGACCGTTAGCGTCGGCGCGCAATTGCGCGTTGCGCTAACCACTCGCAATACCGGCACGGTCGGTGTCCCGCTCAGTCAGGCATTGCATACCTATTTTACCGTCAGCGATATCGCGGCAGTGCAAGTACTGGGGCTGGCAGGTTGTGAGTACATCGACAAGGTCGATGGCGGCCTGCGCAAGCTGCAGCAAGGACCGATCGGGATCAATGGCGAAGTGGACCGCATCTATCTGCTGACCGATGCCGACAGCGTGATCGACGATCCCGGACTGCGACGCCGCATCCGCATTGCGCACGAGGGCAGCCATTCGACGGTGGTGTGGAATCCCTGGATAGAAAAGGCGACGAAGATGGGCGACCTCGGCCCGGACGGCTACCGGCACATGCTCTGCGTGGAAAATACCAACGCCGCGGACGATGCCCGTCAACTGGCACCGGGTGACGAACACACACTCACTGCCATAATCGGAGTCGAGACGCGGACATGATCAAGCGAAACTTGAGTGCGGTGCTCAGCTCACGATGACGAAAATCTGGCCACAAGCAACAATGAGGCTTGATTACTAGCCTGCTGTCCGTGACCGTACCGCGCTCCGTGATTGCCGGGACCCGCAGGGGCCCGGCACGATATTTACTGCTACTATCGTCGGTCGATCAGTGCACCGAACCAAACGAAACGTTCTCGGCGTCACCGGGCACCGGCAGGCCGGCGATGCGGCTGCCCTGCGCGACGGGGCCTTTCGGGAACAGTGTGTACAAATATTTGCGACCGCCGTGCGCGGCGAACTTCTTGTCCAGCACCTCGGTCCATTTCCGGGCACTGTCGATCTTGCCGTGCTGCAGATAGTAGGCGCGCAGAAAACGCACCACCTCCCAACGATCAGCTGTCATCTCCAACTTTTCCGACTTGGCTGTATTACGCGCCACCTCATCGCTCCACTCGCTAAGCTCGTTGAGACGATCGACCACTTCAGGATCGGTGGACTCGTTACTGACAATGATTTTACCGATATCAGACATCGCACTTTCCTCCAGAAACCGCTGTGTAACTTATTTGGTCTAGGCGGTGAATGAGTAATTTCCACCACTGCTGAAAGTATAGGACAGTCTGCGCGTTGTAAATGCGCACGCGCTAACAATTTTAGCGAGAATCTTGCATGAATCCCACAGTAATGCACAGGTTGTTAATAATTGAGCAAATTCCCTGGTACTGTGCGGTAGGTGCGGTCCCCTGCGGCATGACCGCTATCTTCGCCCTGCTCGGCCGGGACCACGATCTCAGTCAGTACTATCGCACGTTGCCGAACAATGCACTGAACTGAGCGGGCCTTGTTGAATCTTATCCGGCATCCAAATCCCGCGCCGCCTGCAATTCCGCTTCGGTCCTGGGCAGGCCCTGACAGACATCCAGCAGCACCGCGCACTGATGCGCACAGTCATGTCCCTCATCGCTAGCCTGCACGCTGTAATGCAGCTTTACCGCCTCCTTGAGCATGGCGCGCAGATAACGGTTGTAATGACACGACGCGCCGGTACGGCGTTGTTCTTCCAGCACGTGCAACGAGTCGGTCAGCGATTCGCGCGCCACCATGGCGCAGTCGGCGCTACCCGCCGGATACGACACTTCGATGTAGTTGCGCAACGCAAGCACGACGATGTCGGTGAGTGGTGGCGCACATTGCAACTCGATCGTCTTGGCCATGGCAGAACCTGCGTCGTGACGCCCGATGATTGGCTTGTTAAGCTGGTGTCCGGCAATGACTGCCGACAACATTGAAGACGTCCCTATGAATGAAGTCCCCAGCGCAAACCCGCGCACCCTGCTGTCGATCGTCGAGCTCGGCGGCTACCCAAATTTTGCACCGCTGTATGCGCGCGCCGGTTTCCAGGTAGAGAGCGCCACGTCGATGCGCAAGGCCGTGGCCCTGCTGAAAACCATGGCACCGGCAGTGATCGTGGCGGAATTGAATTTTCAGTCCGATTTCCGCGACCGCACCAGCAGACTGGATACCCTGCTCGCCGTGCTGCAGCGCATGCCCGACACCCGCCTGATCGTATTCTATGAGAAAGAGTATTGCCAACAATTGGAGCGGGTCAGTTCACGCTTCCCCCTGCATGCCACCTTCGCCTATCCGATCGATGCGGCCATGCTGGAACAGTGCCTGCTGCAGTTGTAAGCGATGTACAGGCTGTCAAGAACACGAAACAGAGAATGAAATCTGATAGTTTCTGCCGCCCGCCACCCGCTACGTAGGCGCGCCCGCGGCCAGCCGCGCCTGCTTGATTTCCCCGTCGACGTAATACCATTGCCCATTCTCGCGCACGAAGCGGCTCACCTCATGCAACTGCTCGGGACGACCGTCGATGCTGCAATGGGCAATAAACTCGACCGTACCTTCCTTGGCCGTACGGCCACCGGCGCGGCTGGCGATAATCTCCAGACGGGTCCAGACGATGGCGCCGGCCGATTTCAGATCGATGGAGGGCGGGCGGGTGCGGGCATGCCAGGTACGCAGTACATAGTCGAAATCTTTGTGCACGAAGGCGGTGTAGCGCGAGCGCATCAGCGCCTGGGCGGTGGGTGCGGGACCGGTGCCGTGCAGATAAAGCCCACAGCAGGCGGCAAAGTCCTTGCCAGAACCGCAGGGGCAGGGTTCTAGAACATCTTTTTTCGGCTTCTGCGCCTTGGGCGCTGCGGTTTTCGGCTTCATGAGTACAGTCTATCGGCCCATCGAAGGTCTGCGCTGGCCACCGGCCTGCCCCAAGCGTCATAATAGCGGTTTTCCCGCAAACATACGCACCCAGCAGAGAGGCATCGTTATGCGACTGATCTTATTAGGTGGACCCGGCGCAGGCAAGGGCACCCAGGCAACTTTTATCAAAGAGAAATTCGGCATTCCGCAGATTTCCACCGGCGACATGCTGCGCGCTGCTGTCAAGGCCGGCACCCCGCTGGGCCTGGAAGCCAAGAAAATCATGGATGCCGGCGGTCTGGTGTCCGATGAAATTATCCTCGGCCTGGTCAAGGAACGCCTGACCCAGCCGGATTGCACCAAGGGCTACCTGCTCGACGGCTTCCCGCGCACCATCCCACAGGCCGAAGGCATGAAGGCCATGGGCATCGACGTCGACTACGTGGTCGAGATCGACGTGGACGATGCCGAGATCATCAAGCGCATGAGTGGTCGACGCGCGCACCTGGCCTCGGGCCGCACCTACCACGTGATCTTCAACCCGCCCAAGGTGGAAGGCAAGGACGACGTCACCGGTGAACCGCTGGTACAGCGCGACGACGACAAGGAAGAAACCGTGCGCAAGCGGCTCGATGTCTACCATCAGCAGACCGAACCACTGGTCAAGTTCTACTCTGACTGGGCCAACAGCGGCGCCGCCAAATCGCCGCAGTACCGCAAGGTGGTGGGCGTCGGCTCGATGGATTCGATCCGCGCCAACATCTTCAAGGCACTGGGCGCGTAAGCCAGCACTGCTACCGCGTGACAAAAAAAAGCCGGGGATAACCCGGCCTTTTTTTATCTCTGTACGCTATTTACCTAGAAATATCTGATTTTCTCTGTCATTCCCACGCAAGCGGGGCAGACACCTTCAAGACTTACCAGCGCCAACTAGAACTGATTGTCACAGTGAGGCCCCCTCTCCCAAAGCCAAGGGGGCCGGTATTCGTGACTTTAATGTGTGGTACGGATTAATTGCCCCGATACGGAGTACTGTAATGCGGCGACTCGTAGGCCTTCTGTTCCTGGCCTGCGATGATCGGCTTCACGTAAACCTCGACGCGACGATTGAGCTGACGGCCGGCCTCGGTGGCATTGGTATCGCGCGGTTCATGCTCGCCGCGGCCTTCGCTGCGCAGGCGGTCGGCTGGCACACCGCGACTGATCAGGTAATCTACAACGGAGCGGGCGCGACGCTCGGACAGCGACTGATTGTAGGCCTCACTGCCGCGACTGTCGGTATGGCCGACCACGTGCACCACCGTGCGGTCATATTTGCGCAACAGGTCGGCGAGCTTGTCGAGGGTATTGCGGAAGGCCGGCTTGATGGTCGCGCTGTCGTAATCGAAGGATACCTCGCTGTTCATGGTCAGCTTGAGCGTGTCATCCTTTAGGCGTTCCATCTGGATATCGTTCTGGCGCTGCTCCTGGACCAGGGCACTGTCAAAATCACGCTGCTGATTATCCATATAGTTGCCCACCGCGGCTCCGCCGAGTGCACCCGCCACTGCGCCGATCACAGCACCATTCTTGTTGCTGACCTGATGACCCAGAATCGCGCCGGTCACGGCACCGATGGCGGCACCGGTCTTGGCGCGGCGATTGGGATCATCGGTAGCACAACTGATCAAACTTACCATGACGATACCGACCAGCAAACTCCGCAATGCATTCATGTGTCGAACTCCTCTGTGATTGATACGCGCCGTGTTGTACGCGGTTGTTGTGCTATTTCCGCAGCGTCTGCCTGACGCCTGCGACGATGCCGCCGGCGAGATCCTGTTGCCCTGTTCCGGTGCAACTCACAGCCTTACGCGCAGCGGTAAAAAAGGCATAAATGCCTCACGCCTCATGCTCCCGCATGCCATCTCGGGAAACCACTAGCCGATGATGCCATGTAAGTATAGTCGATAACGCCGGATCGCGGCCTGTCCATGGGCCTGTGTTAGAATCCCTCCATGCGCCGCATTGCGCCGCGCGATACCAAGAACCGCCACGGACATGACACCCGCACTCTCGATCCGCGCCCTCTCCAAGACTTACGCCAACGGCTTCACGGCGCTGAAGGGCATCGACCTGGACGTGCAGCAGGGCGACTTCTTCGCCTTGCTCGGTCCCAACGGCGCCGGTAAATCCACCACCATCGGCATCATCAGCTCGCTGATCAACAAGAGCGGCGGCAAAGTGCGTGTCTGCGGGATCGATATCGATCAGGACTTCGCCGCCGCCAAGAGTTGCATCGGCCTGGTGCCGCAGGAGATTAATCTCAACATCTTCGAACAGCCGATCGAAATCGTGGTGAATCAGGCCGGTTATTACGGCATCGAACGCAAAGAGGCCTACGCCCGCGCCGAGCGTTACCTCAAGCAGCTCAGTCTCTGGGACAAGCGCCACGACCAGGCACGCACCCTGTCCGGCGGCATGAAGCGCCGGCTGATGATCGCGCGCGCCCTGGTGCATGAACCGAAACTGCTGATCCTCGATGAGCCGACCGCAGGCGTCGACATCGAGATCCGCCGTTCGATGTGGGAGTTCATCCGCGGTATTAACGCCAACGGCACGACCATCATCCTCACCACCCATTATCTGGAAGAGGCCGAAAACCTCTGTCGCAATATCGCCATCATCGATGAGGGCCGGCTGGTGGAGAACACCAGCATGAAGACCCTGCTCAAGACCCTCAACATGGAGACCTTCGTGCTCGACTTGCTGCATCCGATTCTGGTGCTGCCGGAACTGCCCGCGCACAGCCTACAACTCATCGACGACCACACGCTGGAAGTGCAGGTATCACGCAATCAGCCGGTCAACATGCTGTTCGCCGATCTGTCGGCTCACGGCATCGAGGTACTCAGCATGCGTAACAAGACCAATCGCCTGGAACAGCTGTTCGTGCATCTGGTCAACAGCGCGAATCACGCGGCATGAATCTGCGCCAGAAATACACCGCCTTCAAGACACTGCTTATCAAGGAAGTGCTGCGCTTCGCACGCATCTGGATCCAGACTATTCTGCCGCCGATGATCACCACAGCGCTGTACTTCATCATCTTCGGCCAACTGATCGGCGCACAGATCGGACCCATGGAAGGCTTTCGCTACATCGATTACATCGTCCCCGGACTAATCCTGATGGCGGTGATCACCAACTCCTACGCGAACGTGGTGTCCTCGTTCTACGGTTCGAAATTCCAGCACAATATCGAAGAACTACTGGTCTCGCCAGTACCCAATTATCTGATATTGGCCGGCTTCATCGGCGGCGGTGTGGCGCGCGGCCTCGCGGTCGGCATCGCCGTCACCGCCGTGTCACTGTTCTTCAGCAATCTGCACATACACAATCTTGCCGTAACTATCTCGGTCATTTTCCTGACTGCGATCGTGTTCTCGCTGGGCGGCTTCATCAACGGCGTGTTCGCGAAAAGCTTCGACGACATCTCCATCGTCCCGACCTTCGTACTCACACCGCTCACTTATCTTGGCGGCATCTTCTACTCCATCAACATGCTACCGCCGTTCTGGCATAAGCTGTCACTGATCAATCCGATCCTGTACATGATCAATGCCTTCCGTTACGGCATCCTGGGCGTATCGGATATCGGTCTGACAACCTCGTATGCCATCATACTGGCGGCCATCGCACTGCTTGTGGGCGCCAGTCTCTACCTGTTGGAACGAGGCTACGGCATCCGGACCTGAAGCGATGTATCGGCAGGCACAACCGAGGGGGCGCCATGCAAACGACATTCCTGCGCAACACTACGCTGCTGTTGATCTGCACACTGCTCACCGCGTGTGCCTCGCTTAAAGATCGCGATGACCTGCTTGAACAGGCCCAGCGCAACTATGAAAGCGCCGTGCGCTGGGGTCATTTCGACAGCGCCTTTGCCATGCACCGCAACGCGGATGGTTCCGTGCCAACACCGTCGCCACGGCTCGGCAACTACCAGGTCACCAGCTATCACGTACTGTCACGCGGCGTCGCCAATGATCAGAACAGCGCGGACCAGGTGGTCGAGATCAAATATTACAATGTTGATTACATGCGCGAAAAAACACTGACCCTGCGGCAGCACTGGCGCTACGATGCGGCAAAGCAACGCTGGGCCGTCACCAGCCCGCCGCCTGATTTCAGATGATGCGCCAAAGAACCGGCTTTGACATTCACGCCGGGCGAACTAGGCTCTATTTATTCACCGTACGACGTAATGATGGCAGAGGTAGACATGCGTGAATTTATCCGACATCCCGTCGACATTCCCATCGAGTTTCAACAACAGGACGAACAATCGTCCAGGCATCTAGAGACACTGGCCAACATCAGCCAAGGGGGTCTTGCATTCCGTTCGCAGATTGCTTTGGGAGTCGGCATGTTGATACAGATCCGAATCGCGTTGCATCAGCCGGTATATCAGGCACGCGCACGCGTGGCCTGGTGTCGCCCGGCCGAGACGGGCTACTACATCGGCGCCGCACTGCTCGATCCGGGTGAGCTGTTCCATGCCCGCATGGTCGAGCAACTCTGCTACATCGAGCATTACAAACAAATGGTGTTGCGCACGCAGGGTCGCCGATTGAGCGGCCAGGATGCCGCGCTGGAATGGATCAGCAAATTCGCCGGGAGTTTCCCGCAGACAGAACTCGATCCGACGACCGATCAGCACGATACGGCCGCAAAACCTCATTAAAACCACAGCGATAATCCGCTTGAACCCTGAACAACGCCTGGATGAACTGGAAACGCGCCTGTCCTTTCAGGATCATACCGTGTATCAACTCAACGAAGCGCTCACCGATCAACAGCGTCAGATTGAGCGACTGCAGGTGCGGATCGACACGCTGATGCAGCGGCTCGAGGCAGTCAGCGCCGCGTTACCGGCGCAAACAGCCGAGGCTGAGATACCGCCACACTATTGAATCTGCCCGCGACAGTTACGTCTTCAAGGAACTCGCGACGGCAGCACCGATACGCCGATAAAGTCTGAAGGCTCCTTCAGTCTGCTCAAACACTTCGACGCTCAAAACTGCGCAACCAGTTCTTGCCGCTATCCGTCAGTCCGCCGATCTTGTACTCAGTCGACCTCCGACATTCCATGGAAAAAATCGACCATCCCGGTCTCGAGTGAGTACTCGGCACCGACCACCAGCAGTCTTTCCTTTTCGATCAGCTGCTCGAGAATCTCCGAACCATGTCGCAGCTGGTTCACCGAGGCCCGGACGTTGGCCCGCACGGAGTGGTGCAATAAAGCGTCCGGATTGTGCCTGAGCTCCGTTTTCAGCAGCTCCGATACGGATGGACTGATACGCATGACGATCGCACGCTGATTGCGTGAATCGCTTCCGGTTGAGCTTTGCAGTTCTTCCAGCGTGGCCTGAACGGCCCCGCACTGGGAATGGCCAAGAACCACCACCAGTCGCGTGCCAAAGCGTTCCGCAGCGAACTCGACGCTGCCGACCAGTGAGGGCGCGACGATATTGCCGGCAACGCGAATGACAAACAGGTCACCAAGATCCTGGTCGAAGATGATTTCCACCGGCACCCGCGAATCGGAACAACCGAGTATGACGGCGAACGGTGCCTGACCACCGACCAGGTCGTTGGGTCGCGCACGCTCTGCGAACCTATCACGGTTGCGTGTGCCGGAAGCAAAGCGGCGGTTTCCCTCTTGCAGGCGAGCGAGCGCTTCTCGTGCGGAGATCATCGTTCTTTTCTCTTAAATATTCAGCTTGGGTTGAGTATCAATGAAATCCAGGCCACGACAACGATCAGCCACTGACCTTGAGCTCAGCGACCATTTTTTCACAGACCTGCTTTGCGTCGCCGAAGATCAGCGAGCAGTTGTCCTGGGTGAACAACAGATTGTCGACTCCGGCGTATCCAGGGTTCATGCTGCGCTTGATAAAAAAGATGTGCCGCGCTTTGTAAACATCGAGGATCGGCATGCCAAAGATTGGACTGGAGGCGTCGGTCTTGGCGGCGGGGTTGGTGACATCGTTGGCGCCGACCACCAAGGCGACGTCCGCGGTGGAAAATTCCGGATTGATCTCATCCATCTCGAAGACGTGGTCGTAAGGCACATCGGATTCGGCGAGCAGCACATTCATGTGGCCCGGCATGCGGCCGGCCACCGGATGAATCGCGAACTTCACTTCTACGCCGCGGGCGATGATGATCTCCATCAGTTCCTTCAGGGCATGCTGCGCCTGCGCCACGGCCATGCCGTAGCCAGGCACGATGATGACTTTCGAGGCGTTTTCCATAAGGAACACCGCGTCTTCGACGGAACCGGTCCGGATGCCTTTGTCGGCCGCCGCGCCGGCTACCGAGGGACCGCCACCACCACCGCCGCCGAAACCGCCGAGGATGATGCTGATGATGGAACGGTTCATGGCCTTGGACATGATGAAAGACAGAATCGCACCGGAGAATCCGACCAGCGCACCGGTGATGATCAGCAGATTGTTCTGCAAGGTGAAGCCGGTGGCCGCGGCGGTCCAGCCGGAGTAGGAGTTCAGCATCGACACCACCACCGGCATATCGGCACCGCCGATCGGCACGATCAGCAGGAAGCCGAGCAGGAAGGCGAGGACGATCAGATTCAGCAGCGAAGCAAGGTGTTGATGCAGAAAGAAGTCCGTGCCGAAGCCGACGATGACCAGCGCCAGCGCCAGATTGAGCCAATGCTGGCCCTTGAACACCAACGGTTTGCCGCTCATCAGGCCTTGCAACTTGGCGAACGCCACCAGCGATCCGGTGAAGGTCACCGCGCCGATGAAGGAGCCGATGAAGATCTCGAACATCAGCTCCTGGCTGAGAGTGCCGGCGCGCGCATGGGTAATGTAGGTACCGACCGCCACCAGCACAGCCGCCAGACCGACGAAGGAATGCAACGCAGCGACCAGTTGCGGCATAGCCGTCATCTTGATACGCAGCGCGATAATCGCGCCGATAGTGCCGCCGACCGCAATACCCGCGACGATGAAGCCGAAGGATTTGACCGCCGGATTAAGCAAGGTGGCGAGAATCGCCAACGCCATGCCGAAGATGGCGTAGTAGTTGCCGCGTCGCGCCGTAGTCGGGTGTGACATGCCCTTCAGGGCGATGATGAACAAGGCCGCCGAGATCAAGTAGGCGAGCGCGAGGCTGTTGGAGTCGAGGTGCATGTGATGCGCCTTAGTCTTTTTTGCGGAACATGCCGAGCATGCGCTGGGTGACGATGAAGCCGCCGAAGATATTGATAGCGGCGAGCGTGACGGCGAAAAAGCCGATCAGTTCGGCAGCGAAACCGCCGCCGTCGAAACCCGCCACCAGTAACGCGCCGACGATGATGATGCCGGAGATGGCGTTGGTGAGCGAGATCAGCGGCGTGTGCAGCGATGGCGTCACGCCCCAGATCACCCAGTAGCCGACGAAGCAGGCCAGCACGAACACGTACAGGCCGAGCATTGTTTCAGACATAGTCAACCCCTCAGATTATCGGTTGCTCTCGATGGAGCGTCCCCTTCTCCCGGACGGTGAGAGGGAAGTTAAAATACGATGCCTCTCCTGCTTGGACGAGTGAGCCGTACTCAAC
>JBBQDK010000034.1:0-21797 GCA_038319625.1 Gammaproteobacteria bacterium | reverse complement strand
TCGGCACCCTGATCGAGATCACCACTTACGGCGTGGACGATGCCGTCGCACAACAGGCCGATGCCGCCATCGAAAAAGATTTTCTACGCATGGACCACGACTGGCATGCCTGGCACAAAAGCGCGCTGACGATACTGAACGCACGCCTGGCGCAAGGCCAGGCCGCACCGGTCGACACGGCTCTTCTCGACCTGATCACGCGTGCCCGGCGCTTATCGCTGGCCAGCGACAACTTTTTCGATCCGGCCCTCGGTGAGCTGTTCGCCTTGTGGGGATTCCAGAGCGACGAACCAGCCGGCCCGCCGCCTTCGCAACAAAAAATCACGGCCTTGCTCAGCAAACTGCCAACCATGTCCGATCTGCACATCACGGCCAGCACCGTGCGCAGCGACAACCCGAAACTGCGACTCGACTTCGGCGCGATCGCCAAAGGCTATGCCGCGCAGCTCGCCATCGAACATCTGCAGCACCTGGGCATCAACAATGCCATCGTCGCCGCCGCCGGCGATCTGCACGTGCTGGGCAGTCACGGCAAGCGGCCCTGGCACATCGGCATCCGTCACCCGCGCGCACCCGGCATCATCGCCTCGGTAGATCTCAAGAGCGGTGAAAGCATCTCGACCTCCGGTGACTACGAGCGCTACTTCACCTTCCAAGGCAAACGCTACCATCACCTGCTCGATCCACGCACAGGTTACCCTGCGCAGGGAACGGCCGCGGTCACGGTGATCGCCGCTGACGGCGCCACCGCTGATGCCGCCGCCACTGCCCTGTTCATCGCCGGCGCACACGACTGGCCGCGCATCGCCCGCGCCATGGGCGTCGATCAAGTCATGCGCATCGATCAGCAAGGCAAGGTACAACTGACACCGGCCATGGCGGCGCGCCTGCACTTTGAAACCGAGCCGGCCCCGGTCAGCACGGTCGTCCCGTTACCATGACCCGCGCCGACTGGCTTGTGCTGGTCTGTCTGCTTGCCGTACAACCCTGGCTGTACTGGCATTACTGGCGCGATCAGGGTGTGGCGGACATGGCGGTCATCACCGCACTGGGACAGGCACCGCAGCGCGTGTCGCTACGACACGACCGGCTACTGAAAGTGCACGGGCCGCTCGGCGACAGCGAGCTGGAAATACAGGCCGGGCGCATACGCTTTCGTGCCTCACCATGCCGCGGCAAACAATGCATTCATGCCGGCTGGCTGAGTCGCGCCGGCGATTTCGCGGCCTGCCTGCCAAATCGGATCAGCGTGGCACTGGTCGGCCAGGGTACGCAATATGATGCGATCAACTACTGACGCTGAACGCAGCAGACAGAACGATGAATGTGTCGTGAAATTGCGCATCAACAGAGCACTGTTTATCGTACATAGGCCGTCAAAAACCCCATGCAACTGACTCCGACACCCGAGGATCACCGCATCGCCTGGCTGGCGGCGCTGGCGATCGTCATACACATCGCCGAGAGCGCCCTGCCCAGTCCATTACCGGGCGTCAAACCGGGGCTTGCCAACGTGATCACCGTTGCGGTACTGATCCGTTACGGCTGGACATCGGCGGCCTGGGTGGCACTGTTGCGGGTACTGGTCGGTAGCCTGCTGCTCGGCACTTTTTTGTCACCAACCTTCGTGTTGAGTGCCGGCGGCGCGTTATGCAGCATCGTCGTACTGGGCCTGGCAAGTCGCTGGCCGGGCCACGGCCTGGGACCGGTCGGCTACTGCTTATTGGCCGCCCAGGCGCACATGGCGGGGCAATTCGCCCTGGCCTACGCGTTGTTCATACCTCACGCCGCCATACTGCACTTATTACCGATATTGATGAGCGCGGCACTATTGCTCGGTGTGCTGAGCGGTATAATCACCGGCACCATGCTCAAAGCCCTGCCACCTCGACACCATGTCCCTGCTGCGTAGCACCGCCAGCGCGTCGCCAGCCGACCGACTCGGGCTGGCCGTATTCCTGGCCACCGTGCTGCACGTCCTGGTCATACTTGGCGTCGGTTTCAATCCCGGCAAGCCCCCCGTACAAACCCTGCCGACACTGGACATCACTCTGGTGCAGACGTCCAGCAAGACCGCACCCAAGGATGCCGACTACCTGGCGCAGGCTAACCAGGATGGCACCGGCAATGTCAAAGAACGAGTCCGGCCACAGAGTCCAAAGCCGGAACCGCAGACACAAACCATAGAATTACCTACACCCGATCAGGACCCCACCCGGCAGGTCACGCCACGCGAGCAGCAAACCCTGCACCGCAAGGCGCGCGATCAAGCCAATCCCGAGACCCAGCCACTCAGCGCCACGCAACTCATCGACCGCTCCATGGAGATCGCGAGTCTCAGCGCCGAACTCAGCGAATCGGTCCGTAGCTACGCGCAACGGCCGCGTGAGAAACGTATCTATTCCCGCACCCGGGAATACAAATACGCCAGCTACATGCATGACTGGATCGCCAAGGTCGAACGCATCGGAACTCTCAACTTTCCCGATGAGGCACGCCGCGAGCACCTGTCCGGCAGTCTGTTGCTAGATGTCGCACTGAACGCAGACGGCAGCATCAACAATATCGCCGTGCTGCGCCCTTCCGGGCATCGCGTGCTGGACGACGCGGCCTTGCGCATTGTGCACCTGGCGGCGCCCTATGCGCCCTTCCCCGATTACATCCGCCGCGAGGTCGATGTCCTGCACATCATCCGCACCTGGGAATTCCTCAGTAACAGCCAGTTATCGACCAAGTAATCCCACAAGTCCTTGCCCCCCACCGACCGCTCACCGATACTATGGTCATGCTGAATCCCGAGTATCTGACCAACCATTTTCTGATCGCGATGCCCGGTCTGGCTGACCCGAATTTTCATCACACAGTTACCTACATCTGTGAGCACAACGGCAACGGCGCGCTCGGCATCGTCATTAACAGACCGTTGAGTACCCGTCTGGGCGAAATCTTCGATCACCTGGAAATCCAGGCAAAGGCCCCGGCGGTCGCACAGCAGCCTGTGTATCTGGGGGGTCCGGTGCAACCGGAACGTGGCTTTATCGTACATCGGCCGCTGGGCGAGTGGGACGCCACACTCAAGATTACCGATGACATCGGCGTGTCCTCGTCGCGCGATATTCTCGCGGCGATCGCCGAGGGTACCGGACCGCAGCACTGCCTGATCGCGCTCGGCTATGCCGGCTGGGGTGCCGGCCAGCTGGAACAGGAAATGGCACAGAATGCCTGGCTGAGCGGCCCGGCCGACGAACGTATCCTGTTCGACCTGCCGGTTGGACAGCGCTGGACCGCAGCAGCGCAATTGCTGGGAGTAGACATGAGTCTGCTCTCCTCCGATACCGGACATGCCTGATATCGTTTATTTACCACATTTGAACTGCCAAGAACGCCAAGAAAAGCAAGCTATCCGGAGGGGATTATATTTGTAATGTCGGTCGACATTGTGCCGGCCAGGACCGAATGTCCTTGACGTACTTGACGGTTCAAATGTTTTTCTCAGGATTGTTGCTACAATACGCGTCATGCCCATGACCGCCGCGCCGTCCATGCCCGCTCCCACACCCGGAATCTTTCTCGGTTTTGACTTCGGCACGCAGCGCATCGGCGTAGCAGCAGGTCAACGCATCACCGCCACCGCCAATCCGGTCGTAACACTGGCCACGCGCAACGGCAAACCGGACTGGAACGCGATCACACGATTGATCGAGGAGTGGCACCCCGAGGCGCTGATTGTCGGTATCCCGCTGCGCCACGACGGCAGCGAAAATCCCGTTACGAAAGCTGCGCGTCGTTTCGCCCGCCAACTGGACGGCCGTTACCGGCTGCCGGTCCATGAAGTTGATGAACTGCTGTCCTCGGTCGAGGCAGCTCACATCGAATCGGAACACTGGCACGGCAAGCACACCCCGATCGACGCGCGCGCGGCGCAGATCATTCTGCAAACCTGGCTGCTGCAGACGCCACACAAGGATGCCCATGGATAGCGAAATCGACACTCTGATCGGCACCATGGCGCAATCGCTACGGGCGCTGCTGCAGGCGCAGCGCATTGAGGCAGCGTGCATGGTCGGTATTCACACCGGCGGTGTCTGGATCGCGCAGCGCCTGCATGCCCTGCTGGAACTGGAGCAACCGCTCGGCAGTCTCGATATTTCGTTTTACCGCGATGACTTCACCCGCATCGGCATGAACCCGCAGGTGCAACCGTCCAACCTGCCGTTCAACGTCGATGACCGGCATATCATCCTGGTCGATGACGTGCTGCACACCGGCCGCACCATCCGCGCCGCACTCAATGAATTGTTCGATTACGGCCGCCCCGCCTCGATCATGCTGGCGGTACTGGTGGAACGCAGCGGGCGCGAACTGCCGATCCAGGCCAATGTGGTCGGCCGACACATGGATCTGGGTCCACAAGAACACGTCAAGCTCACCGGCCCCGAACCATTGGCACTGACGACAGCCCGCAGCGTATGAGCAGCAATAATTTACAGGTCGACCCCAAGGGACAACTGCGCCATTTTCTGACTATCGAAGGTCTCAGCCGGCAATTGCTCACCGATATTCTCGACACCGCCGAATCTTTCAGCGGCGTCACTGAGCAGACTGTGAAGAAAGTGCCCCTGCTGCGCGGCAAGACCATCGTCAACCTGTTCTTTGAGTCCAGCACGCGTACCCGCACCACCTTTGAACTGGCCGCCAAACGCCTGTCCGCCGACGTCCTGAATCTGAATATCCCGGCATCGGCCACCACCAAAGGCGAAAGCCTGCTCGACACGCTGCGCACCCTCGAAGCCATGCACTGTGATATGTTCGTGGTGCGTCATGCCGACAGTGGCGCGGCCCATTTCATCGCCAAACATGTCGCGCCGCACATCAGTGTTATCAATGGCGGTGACGGCCGGCATGCCCACCCGACCCAGGCGATGCTCGACATGTTCACCATTCGCCGCCACAAGGGCGCGTTCGAACCGTTGCGCGTGGCGATCGTCGGCGACGTCCTGCACTCACGCGTGGCACGTTCGGAGATCCACGCTCTCAACACCCTGGGTGTCAGCGAGGTGCGCGTAGTCGCGCCCAAGACCTTGCTGCCCGCGCGCCCTGAAACCCTGGGCGTGCATCCCTACTACGATTTGCGCGAAGGCATCCGCGATGTCGACGTAATCATCATGCTGCGCCTGCAGAACGAGCGCATGACCGGCGCCCTGCTGCCCAGCGCGCACGAATATTTCCAGCTCTACGGACTCACTGAGGAGAAGCTCGCCAGCGCCAAACCGGATGCCATCGTCATGCATCCTGGGCCCATCAATCGCGGGGTGGAGATGGACTCCGAGGTCGCCGACGGCACGCGCTCGGTGATCCTGCAGCAGGTCACACACGGCATCGCGGTGCGCATGGCGGTAATCTCGATGCTGATGAGCAGCCGCGTGACCAGCGGCGAGAACAAGGATTAGCCGTCCATGAGCACAACGCCTCCCACCCCGCTGCGCCTGCACATCAAGAATGGCCACGTCATCGACCCGGCCAACTCTACCGATAGGATCACCGATGTCTTCATCGCCGATGGGTGTATCGTTGCGCTGGACAAGGCGCCGGACGGTTTTACCGTGGAGCGCGTCATCGACGCCAACGGCCTGATCGTTGCACCGGGCCTGGTCGACCTCGCTGCGCGTCTGCGCGAGCCGGGGCATGAACACAAGGCCACCATCGCCAGCGAGACACGCGCGGCCGCGGCGGCGGGCATCACTACCTTGTGCCTGCCGCCCGACACCGATCCTGTGATCGACACGCCGGCAGTGGTCGAACTGGTGCATCTACGCGCCGAACAGGCCGGTTATGCGCGCGTGGTCACACTCGGCGCCCTCACCCGGGCCCTCGCAGGCGAACGGATCAGCGAGATGGCGGCGCTCAAGGCCGCCGGCTGCGTCGGTGTCAGCAATGGCCAACAGCCGATCACCAACCTGCTGAATCTGCGCCGCGCCATGGAGTACGCCGTCACGCACGATCTGACCGTGTTTCTGCACCCCGACGAGCCCTCACTCAGCAACAACGGCTGCGTGCACGAAGGCGCCATCAGCACGCGTCTCGGTCTGCCGGGAGTACCGCAGGCCGCCGAGACCGCAGCGGTGGCGCGTGATCTGGCGATCATCGAGCAGGTCGGTGTGCGCGCGCATTTTTGCCGCTTGTCCACGGCACGCGCCGTGCAAATGATCGGTCGTGCACAATTCGATGGTCTGCCGGTAAGCGCCGATGTCAGTGCTCACCAGCTGTTCCTCACTGAAATGGATATCCTGGGATTCAACAGTCAATGTCATGTACTGCCGCCGCTGCGCACACAGCGCGACCGCGACGGCCTGCGCGACGGACTGGCGCGTGGCATCATCACATCACTGTGCTCAGACCATCAGCCGCACGAGCCGGACGCCAAGCTGGCACCCTTTATCGACACCGAACCCGGCATATCGAGCCTGGAAACCCTGTTACCGTTAAGCCTGCGCTTGGTCGAGGAAGGTGTGCTGAGCCTGTCACAGGTCGTGGCACGACTGACGCACGGTCCCGCCAAAACTCTCGGGATCGACGCCGGCACGCTCTCGGTCGGAGCCCATGCCGACCTCTGTCTGTTCGATCCGGCCCGCATCTGGCGCGTCGAACCGCGACAATTGCACAGTCGTGGACACAACACTCCGTTTGCCGGCTGGGAGTTCAAGGGTAAGGCGGTCATGACCATCATGGGTGGGCAGGTAGTTTATGAAGAGGGCAGAGAAAAGCGGAAAGATAAAAGATAAAAGTCACTTCACAGCCCATTGTCTTTATACTTTTATCTTTCATCTTTTATCTTTACCCTCATGAACAAGCTACACCGCAATACCATCTTCCTAGAAGATGCCGAGATACTCAGCCAACAGGCCTACGCGGCGGAGCAGTATGTATTGCGTGTGCAGGCACCGCAGTGCGCTGCCAAGGCCAGGCCGGGCAGCTTCGCGCACCTGCAATGCGACCCGCAACTGCCGATGCGCAGGCCGCTGTCGATCATGCGGGCCTCGGCGAGCGCTGGGTGGGTGGATTTTCTCTACAAGGTCGTCGGTGACGGCACACGGCTGTTGGCACGGCGCAACCCGGGACAACGCATCAGTCTGCTCGGTCCGATCGGCACACCGTTCACACCCGATCCCGCACGACCGCGCTGCCTGTTGCTGGGCGGCGGTGTCGGTATTCCGCCAATACTGTTTCTCGCCGAACATCTGCGCGCTGCGCAGACCGATTGGCAACCGCTGGTGCTGATGGGCTCCGAAGTGCCCTTCCCGTTCACGGCAAGACCCTCGCAGATTCTGCTACCCGGCATGCCCGATGCCGTGATCGCGGCCATGCCCTTGCTCGATGACTGGGGCATCCCTTCGCGGCTGACCAGCCTGCAGCACTATCCGGGCTGTTATCAGGGCTACATCACCGATCTGGCGCGCGCGTGGTTGTACTCGCTTACACCGCAGGCGCGTAGCGAGGTGATGATATTCGCCTGCGGTCCCCACGCAATGTTGGCCGCCTGCGCCCAGCTGGCGCGGGAATTCGCCTTGCCGTGTCAGGTTTCACTGGAGGAATTCATGGCCTGTGCAGTGGGCGGCTGCGCCGGCTGTACGGTGGAGGTGATGACGCCGAACGGGCCGGCGATGAAACGGGTCTGCATAGACGGGCCGGTATTCGATGTGGCGACGTTGAACATTTAACAGTGCCCCACCGCCGGCGCCCGACAAAGTGAGGTATTGCACGGAGAACGCAAAGAAAATATTTTTACACCATCCAAATCCTTTGCGAACCAAATTCAATCAGAACCGGTCATCCATTATTCCGATCCCCTCCAGCGCAGAACCCATCTGGCTGACGTCACCCTTGCCGAGCTTGATCATCAGGCGCACTTCATTGGCAGAGTCGGCGTACTGGATGGCATCCTCGTAAGTGATTTCACCGGAGGTATACAGTTCGTAGAGTGCCTGGTCGAAGGTATTCATGCCCTGCTGTGCGGACTTCTTCATCAGATCCTTGATCTTGTGCACCTCGCCCTTGCGAATCAGGTCCGCCATCAACGGCGTGTTAGTCAACACCTCGATGACTACCCGTCGGCCCTTGCCATCCGGCGTTGGAATCAGCTGTTGTGCCACAATCGCCTTCAGGTTCAGGGACAGATCCATCAGCAATTGGTTGCGCCGATCCTCAGGGAAGAAATTGATGATGCGATCGAGTGCCTGGTTGGCGTTGTTGGCGTGCAGGGTAGCCAGACACAGGTGGCCGGTCTCGGCAAAGGCCACGGCATAGTCCATGGTCTCGCGACTGCGGACTTCGCCGATCAGGATTACATCGGGCGCTTGGCGCAAGGTGTTCTTCAGCGCAACTTCGAAGGAATCTGTATCGACGCCAACCTCGCGCTGCGTGATGATGCAACCGGCATGCTGGTGCATGAATTCTATCGGGTCTTCGATACTTATAATATGGCCGGTGCTGTTGTGATTGCGGTAGCCGATCATGGCAGCCAGTGAGGTGGATTTGCCGGCGCCGGTAGCGCCGACGAAGATCACCATGCCACGCTTGGTCATGGCCAGAGTCTTGATAATGGGCGGCAGATGCAGATCGTCGAGTGTCGGAATCTGTGTCTCGATGCGGCGCAGCACCATACCGGCATTGTTGCGCTGCATGAAGGAACTGACGCGGAAGCGGCCGACACCCGGCGCGCTGATGGCGAACTGACATTCGTGATCCTTGTCAAACTCGTCGCGCTGGCGTTGATCCATGATTGACAGCACCAGCGCATGTGCCTGCTCGGTAGTCAGAGAGACCTCGTCGACCGGACCGATGCGGCCGTTGATCTTCATGCTCGGCGGCAAACCTGCCGTGATGAACAAGTCCGAGGCGCCTTTCTGCACCATGATCTTGAGTAGTGCGGAGAATTCCATGATCTACCCTCCTGCGTGCTTGGCCGAATTATTGAGCATTACCAATTTAGCTGACACTCTCACGCCTCTCTCCGGACTGGCGGGAGAGCGGCGTGAGAGGATGGAGAAGTTCCGACATCGATGCAACCATGCAATACGATCATGCGATACTCAATAAGTGAACGGATGCGGCATTAGCGGAACAGTTCCTTGTTGACTGCGCGGATGCGCGCGTCGAGACGTGTGATCACGTTGCGACGCACCAGTTCCTGCAGGTGCTGGTCCAGCGTCTGCATGCCGACCGCCTGGCCGGTCTGGATCGCCGAATACATCTGTGCCACCTTGTCCTCGCGGATCAGGTTGCGGATCGCCGGGTTGCCGATCATGATCTCCCAGGCCGCCGTGCGCCCGCCGCCGACCTTTTTCAGCAGGGTCTGCGAGATCACCGCGCGCAACGATTCCGAGAGCATGGAACGCACCATGGATTTCTCGCCGGCCGGGAACACGTCAATGACCCGATCGATGGTCTTGGCGGCGGAACTGGTATGCAGCGTGCCGAATACCAGATGGCCGGTTTCCGCGGCGGTTAGCGCCAGGCGGATGGTTTCCAGGTCGCGCATTTCGCCGACCAGGATGATGTCCGGGTCTTCGCGTAGCGCCGAACGCAGGGCTTCATTGAAGCCTAGCGTATCGCGGTGCACTTCGCGCTGGTTGAGCAGGCACTTTTTACTCTCGTGCACGAATTCGATCGGGTCCTCGATGGTGAGGATGTGGGCGAATTCGTTTTCATTCTTGTAGTTCATGATCGCGGCCAGCGTCGTGGACTTGCCGGAACCGGTCGGACCGGTCACCAGTACCAGGCCGCGGGGTACGTCGGCGATCTCTTTGAACACCGCCGGGCAGCCCAACTCTTCCAGTGTCAGGATATTGGTGGGAATGGTCCGAAACGCCGCCGAAGCCCCGCGCTGCTGGTTATAGGCATTGACGCGGAAGCGCGCCAAGCCGGGAATCTCAAAGGAAAAGTCCGTCTCGTAGAATTCCTCATAGTCCTTGCGCTGCTTGTCGTTCATGATGTCGTAGATCAGACCGTGCACGGTCTTGTGATCCAGCGGCGGGACATTGATGCGGCGGATGTCGCCGTCGACCCGTATCATGGGCGGCAAACCGGCCGACAAGTGCAGATCCGACGCGTTGTTTTTCACTCCGAAGGCCAGCAGTTCAGCAATGTCCATGCATATCCCCTATCATTCTTGGTGCACCGTAATAGCGTCGCAATCGATTCATACTTTAGCTTACACCACAGAGGCTACAGTATAACAACCGCTTAGGTCCGTCCATGACCCGCATCACAGCCCACTTGCTGGCCGTCCGACAGCGCATCGCCGCCGCAGAAGCTCGTTTTGAACGTGCTCCGGGCAGTGTGCAATTGCTGGCGGTCAGTAAGGGCCAATTGTTGCCGGCATTGCGGGAAGCATGCGCCGCCGACCAGCGTTGCTTCGGAGAAAGCTATGCCCGGGAGGCGCTGGACAAGATCGCCGCACTGACCGACTGCGCTCCGGAATGGCATTTCATCGGCCCGTTGCAGCGCAATAAAACCCGTGCCGTTGCCACGCACTTCGACTGGGTTCAGAGCCTGGACCGCCCGGCCCTGGCCGAGCGCCTGCATACACAACGGCCACCGGAAATGCCCGTGCTGCAGGTGTGCATCGAGGTCAACATCAGCGGCGAAGCCCACAAGTCGGGCGTCACTCCCACAGCGTTACCGGCACTTGCCGCCACGGTCGCCGCTTTACCACGGCTGCGGCTGCGCGGCCTGATGGCACTGCCGGCACCGGCCCGTGAATACGCCACGCAACTCGCCGGGTTCCAACGTCTACGGGCGCTCTATGATGAGTTGCGCGCCCGCGGCCACGTCCTCGACACCTTGTCCATGGGTATGTCCGACGACCTGGAAGCCGCCATTGCGGCGGGCGCAACGCTGGTGCGGGTCGGCACGGCGATATTCGGTGCGCGGCCGGCGAAAACCCTTCCGGAATGAATAACCGCCAGCCACTCCCCGCCCCCGCGTAATTTGTTATCCTTGCGGCCATGAAAAACATCGAGATTGGTTTTATCGGCGGCGGCAATATGGCGCGCAGCCTGATCGGCGGGCTGATTGCCGACGGCTTTACCGCCAAGCATATCTACGCCTCCGACCCCGACCCGCAGCAACTCGCCCTATTGAACAGCCGCTTCCAGTTGAATACCTCAACGGACAATCTGCCAACGGTGCAGGCCGCCGATGTGCTGGTGTTGGCGGTTAAGCCCCAAGGTCTGCACTTGGTCGCCACCAATCTGGCGACTGCTGTCCAGGCGCGCCGCCCGTTGATCATCAGCATCGCGGCCGGCGTGCGCGAGCCCGATCTGCAGCGCTGGCTGGGCGGCGGACTGGCCATCGTGCGCGCCATGCCCAACACCCCGGCCCTGGTACAAAGCGGCGCCACGGCACTGTATGCCAATGCCGTGGTCACGGCCGAGCAACGCAATCGCGCCGAATCCATTCTGCGTGCCGTCGGTATGACATTGTGGCTGAACGACGAAGACCGGATGGACGTCGTCACCGCACTGTCCGGCAGCGGACCGGCGTACTTTTTTCTGATCATGGAAGCGCTCGAAGCGGCCGGTGTACGCCTTGGCCTGGATGCAGCCGATGCACGGTTGTTGACTTTGCAGACGGCATTCGGCGCCGCTAAGATGGCACTGGAAAGCCAGGAGGATGCCGGCGCGCTGCGCGCGCGCGTCACCTCGAAGGGAGGCACCACAGAACAAGCGGTCAAGGTACTGGAAGCAGGCGGACTGGCGAGGTTGCTCGACCAGGCCATCGTCGCTGCCAGTGAGCGTTCACGGGAACTGGCCACGCTGCTGGGTAAATCATAATGGGCGGCAGCTACTTCACCAATCCGCTGGAATTTCTTATCAACACGCTGATTGGCCTGTACATCACCGCCTTGATGCTGCGTTTTATGCTGGCCATGGTGCGCGCTGATTTTTACAATCCGTTGACCCAGATACTGGTCAAGGTCACCAACCCCGCACTCAAGCCCTTACGGCGGATCATTCCGGGTTTCGGCGGCATTGACATTGCCTCGCTGCTGTTGATGCTGGCACTGCAGATGCTGGCCTTGACGCTGATCACGCTGCTGCGCGGCGTGTCCCTGCACCCGGCCGGTCTATTGCTCTGGTCTATCGCCGAACTGCTCAGTCTGCTGTTCAACATCTACCTGTTCAGCATCCTTATCCAGGTGATACTCAGCTGGATCAATCCCGGCAGCTACAATCCCGCCGTCAGCCTCATCCACAGCCTCAATGAACCGCTGCTGGCACCGGCACGTCGCCTGATCCCGCCGCTGTCCGGACTGGATCTGTCGCCGATGGTGGTCTTGCTCGCTCTGCAACTGGTAAAGATGCTGTTATTGCCCCCACTGCTTACCTGGGGACAGGCGCTCGGCTGAATCCCCCGCACAGAGTGTGATGGCGATCCCGTTTTCCGTGTTATCCCTTGTCTAGAGTCTTTTACATAGCAACGGTATTGCGATGCAGGCCGCTACGCGCCGACGAGGGGACGTCCATGCAAGAAGACACTTTTCAGCAGCACATCCACGCCTACGAAACCTGGAAGACCACGCTGTCGCAAGGCATCGAACAGTTTCAGAGCTGGCTCGATGAACAGCAGCTGGGCTCACCGCACGACGCGCTGCCACTTTACGAGGCATTGCAATCGCTGCGCGCCGATCGTCTCACTATCGCCTTCATGGGCGAGTTTTCGCGCGGCAAGAGCGAGCTGATCAACGCCATCTTCTTCGCCGATCAGGGCCGCCGCCTGCTGCCTACCGATGCCGGCCGCACCACCATGTGCCCCACCGAGCTTTTCTACGATCCGCAGACGAGCGGCGCTTACATCCGACTGCTGCCCATCGAGTCGCGCGCCTCGACCAGGAGTATCGCCGAGCACAAGCTCCAGCCGTTGAACTGGAACAGCCTGCCACTCAATCTCAAATCGCCCGACCAGATGGTGAATTCGCTGCGTGAAGTGCTGCGCGTCAAGCAGGTAAGCATCGATGAAGCAAAACGACTCGGTCTCTACAATGACGAGACCGTCGTGCTGTCCTCGGGCCAGGTGGAAATTCCGCACTGGCGTCATGCGCTGATCAATTTCCCGCATCCACTCCTCAAACAGGGCCTGGTGGTACTTGACACACCGGGACTCAACGCGCTCGGCAGCGAGCCGGAACTGACTTTGCACATGCTGCCCGCCGCTCAGGCCGTACTGTTCGTGCTGGGTGCCGACACCGGCGTGACACGCAGCGACCTCGCCATGTGGCGGCAGCTGTACAAAGGGCAGCGCCAGGGCCAGTGCGGCATGATAGTCGCCCTCAACAAAATCGATACATTGTGGGACGAGCTCACCGACCCGGTCAGCACCATGGCGGCTATCACCGCACAGCAACACAGTTGCGCCGAGCGACTCGGCATCGACACTGCCTGTGTATTTCCGGTCTCTGCACAGAAAGCACTGGTTGCCAAGGTCCGTGGCGATACAGAGTTGCTGGCGCACAGCCGTCTGCCGGAACTGGAGCGCTATCTGTGTGAGCAGATCATCCCGGCACGGCAGCAGATCGTGCACGAGACCATGCTGAGTTCGGTGGATACGCGCAGTCAGGCGGTACGTGACCTGCTCAACGGCCGAATTCAGCAGCTCGACCGGCATGGCGACGAATTGCGCACCCTGCGCGGTCAGAGCGCCGATGCCGTCCTGAAGCTGATGGCCGAGACGCGCACGCAACAGACTCGCTACCTCAAGAGCGTGGAAAATTTTCAGACCAGCCGCAATCTGGTTAATGGACAAGGCCGGCAATTGCTCGACATCCTCGATCCGGCGGCTCTCGACCAGTTGAGCGCACAGACCCGTCAATCGATGGTGGACAGTTGGACAACGCTGGGTCTGCAGCACGCCATGGCGAACTTTTTCGAAACCACACACACTACCCTGCAGGAAGCGCTAAGTCAGGCCGAACAATTGCAGCGCATCGTGCAGAACAGCTACCGGCGCTTCCACGAGGAGCACGGTCTGGTGCAACTGCATCCGCAAACACTGGCACTAGACCGTCACTTCATCGATCTCGATGAACTCTATCAGGACGCCGAGGAGTACCGCGGCAGCACCTTGACCACCATGACTGAGCAGGGCTTCGTGATCGAGAAATTCTTTACCACAATGGTCTACGAGGTCCGGGAAATATTCCAGCGTGCACACCAGTCCGCGCAAAGTTGGCTCGGTGCGGCACTGAACCCGCTGCAGGCACAGATCCGCGAGCATGAACAAATGATGGAGGGGCGCCTGGAGACTTTGCGCAAGATCAGCCAGTCACGCGACACCCTGGAACTGAAACTGCGCGAACTGGAACGCCAGCGACTGAACTTACAGGAACAACTCGATACCTTGCAGTCACTCCGCGCAGCATTGCATCAGCCACCGCCGCGCAGTCAGCCGTCGGGCATCGGCAATGTCACGCCGCTGCGCGCGGCGGGGTGAGAGACAGATGGGCGCACAGTGCTGAAAGGTAGTCGAGATACTGTCATCCCTGTAAAACACGATCACACCAACGGCACCGCCTCGCATGCGGCATGCCGCAACGTCTCCACGCTCAGTGCGCCGGTAAGTTTGCGCGTGCCAATAAAAAAAGTCGGTGTACCCGTAACTTCCAGTTCCTGCGCCGCTTTCAGATTATGATGCAGACGAGTGGGATATTGTGGGTCGGTCCAGGCGCGTTCCACTGTTTCGGACGTCACCCCGCTGTCCGCCGCCAGCTGTCGCAGCACGTCGGGGTCGCCGATGTTCAGGCCATCACCGAAGTAGGCCGTGAACAGGCGATTGTGCAAGGCGTAGAACACGCCGCGACCTTGTTCCTTGGCAGCCTCCGCAAGCAGCAGGGCCTGATGTGAATTAGTAGTAAAGGTGTGCGGTCGGATAACGATGGCCTCGGCTTGCGCCATGGCGCCCAGTTCACCCATCATTGCATTCCATTGCTCCGGCGGGTATCCGAGTTCTTCCACCGGCCGGCCTTGCGCGGGAGTCTCCGGATGGATTTCCAACAGACACCAATTCACTTTGAGATCATATTCTTCCCCGAGCCGCGCCAGACGCACACTGCCGATATAGCAGAACGGGCAGATATAATCCGAGAATACGGTGACACGCAATTCAGGCTTGGCAGTATCCAGCATGGGACAAACCTCGCTGGGCGCTGACCGGAACAAACGGCCGCCCCGGAGTGGCTGTTGCAGGGAAGACTGCATCAGTCTACCCGCATCCGCCGCCGACAACCAGCGGCTGCACCCGCCTCGGGACATGGTCTATAGTTAAGACAATATCCCCACAGAAGGAGCATGTCTCATGACCATAACGTCTCGCCTGACCAGCGCATTACTCACCTTGCTGCTGACCATCACACCGTTCGCCGCTTATGCCGAGCAATCACAGGCATTCGGCGATTACGTAATTCACTACAACGCCTTTGCCACTTCCGAGTTGACGCCCACCATCGCCAAAGTCTACGGCATCACGCGCAGCAAGAACCGGGCACTGCTCAATGTGACGGTACTGAAAAAAATGCTCGGTACCACGGGCCAGCCGGTGACCGCCACTGTCAAGGCCACAGCCACCAATATGAATCGCCAGATGCAGACGCTGGACCCCCGCGAAGTAAATGAAAGCAATGCGATTTATTATCTTGCCGAGATCAACGTCAGCGACCAGGAGACCATGGATTTCAGCATCGATGTCACACCAACCGGGGATAGTCATACCGCACACATCGAGTTCCAGCAACAGTTCTTCACACACTGAATTATGGATTGCGAGTAAGCCCCTGCCTCCCTCATCCCGAGGGAGCAGGGATTTCATCTCAAGAGTGGGGCAACACTTGATCACCACTGAATCATTTCATTCACCGCATCAAATCTTTTGCTCCAAGCCTTGCACCTGCACCCGCAGCATCCACAACAATCCCAGACTGGGCAGCGCAAAAATGAATGTGTCGAAAAAGAATTGCTGCCAGCCCAAGCGTTCGACCATTAGGCCCGCCACCGGTCCCACGAAGACCCGGCCTATCGCAGACAAGGCTGACAGCAAGGCATATTGCGTGGCCGTGTAACGGTGATCGCACAAGGCCATCAGGAATGCGACGAAAGCCGCCGTGCCCATGCCGCCGGTGAAATTTTCGAATGCCACCGCACCTATCATCAGCGGCATGTTCTTGCCCGCCGTGGCGAGCAGCATGAACCCGAGATTGGACACCGCCTGCAAAATCCCGAATAACAGCAGGGAGCGGTACAGGCCCAGCCCCGCCAGCAGGGTGCCACCGAAAATGGCACCGATGATCGTCGTCACGATGCTCAGGGTCTTGTAGACGACGCCAATTTCAGTGAGCGTGAATCCGGGACCCTTGAGCAGAAAGGCCATGATCAGCGAGCCGGCAAAGGCGTCGCCGAGTTTGTAGAGCACGATCAACAGCAGCAACAACACGGCCGCCGGTCGTGTCATGAATTCAAGGAACGGTTTGACTACCGCATCACCCAAGCTGTGCGGCGTACTGGCCGGCGTCTCGGGTTCGGGACCGAGCAGCGTGCCCAACACACCGACCGCCATGGTCGCGGCCATCAACAGATACATGGACGACCAACCGACGCGGTCTGCGAGAATCAGCGCCAGCCCGCCCGACACCAGCATTGCCAGACGATAGCCGCCGACCGACGCCGCGGCACCGATGCCGCGCTCGCGTGGCCGCAGCACATCGGCGCGATAGGCATCCACAGCAATATCCTGCGAGGCGGAAAGAAATGCGGCAATGAGTGCCACAAAACCGAGTTCGCCAGGTGTGGCGGCGGGGTCGAACAGTGCCATCGCGGCAATGGCCGCGCTCAACAGCAACTGCGCAAGCAGCAGCCAACCGCGCCGCCGGCCGAGCAGCGGCGGCACATAGCGATCCATGAACGGCGCCCAGAGGAATTTGTAGACATAAGGCTGACCGATCAGACTGAGAAATCCGATGGTGACGATGTCGACGCCGGATTGTGCGAACCAGGCCTGCAGCGTGCCGCCGACCAGTGCCAGCGGCAGACCGGAGGAAAAGCCCAGCAACAAGGTGGCGGCGATGCGGCGGTTGGAAAACAGCTGCCACCAGTCGCGCACCGTTGCAGTAGTCACGTTCGCGACCTAGGCATCGAGATCGTAATCGATGATCAGTGGCGCATGATCCGAAAAGCGCTGCGCTTTATAGATGGCGGCCTTGCGTACCTTGTCGGCCAGCCCCGGCGTGATCACCTGATAATCGATGCGCCAACCTACGTTCTTGGCCCAGGCCTGGCCGCGGTTCGACCACCAAGTATACTGATCAGGCTCCTGATTGACTGCCCGGAAGGCATCGACGAAACCGGTCGGTCCGAAGACTTCGTCCAGCCAAGCACGTTCCTCGGGCAGAAAACCGGAGTTCTTCTGATTGGAGCGCCAGTTCTTCAGATCGATATTCTTGTGCGCGATATTCCAGTCGCCGCAGATGATGTACTCGCGGCGCTTCTTGCGCAGCGACTTGAGCACCGGCAGAAAGCGTGCCAGGAAATCGAATTTCACCGCCTGCCGCTCTTCGCTCGATGAGCCGGAGGGCAGGTACAGCGAGATGATCGAGAGCTTGCCGAAATCGGCCTGGATAAAACGTCCCTCGGCATCCATGTCCGGCCAACCCAGCCCATAAGTGACCCGGTCCGGCTCGTGCTTGCAGAACAGCGCTACACCGCTGTAACCCTTTTTCTGCGCATCGTGAAAATAGCAGTGATAGCCCTTCGGGATGTGCAGGTCGTTGCTGAGCTGGTGCTCCTGCGCCTTGGTCTCCTGCAGACACACCACATCCGCACGCTGCGTCGTCAGCCAATCGAGACAGCCTTTGCCAGCGGCGGAGCGGATACCGTTGACGTTGAGAGTTATGATGCGCATGCGGTTGGTCCGAAACAGGTCGGCGTGTATGATACATGACAGAGTAAAGGGAAAAGATAAAAGGGCAAAGCCCGGGCCGTCTCAGGTCCTGTTATCTTTCCCCTTTTTTTATCTTTTCCCTGACATATGAAAAATTACCAACGCGAGTTCCTCGATTTCGCCATCAGTGCCGGTGTGCTGCGCTTCGGCAGTTTTACGCTCAAGTCGGGACGCACCAGCCCTTACTTTTTCAATAGCGGCCTATTCAACACGGGTGCACGACTGGCGCGGCTCGGCCGCTATTACGCACAGGCTATCGTTGCATCCGGCATTGGCTTCGATATGCTGTTCGGCCCGGCCTATAAGGGCATCCCGCTGGTCTCCGCCGTGGCCATCGCACTGGCTGAACACCACGACATGGACCTGCCCTACGCCTTCAACCGCAAGGAGGTCAAGGATCATGGCGAAGGCGGCAACATCGTCGGCAGCGCCCTGCGCGGCCGTGTGCTGATCATCGACGACGTCATTACCGCCGGCACCGCAGTGCGTGAATCCTTCGATATTCTGCGTGGCGCCGGTGCGACCGCGGCCGGCGTGGTGATCTCGCTCGACCGCCAGGAGCGTGGCAAGGGTGAACGTTCAGCCATTCAAGAGGTCGAACAGGATCATGGCATCCAGGTCGCGAGCATCGTGGGACTCGCAGAACTGGTGGACTATCTGGCGCAACGGGATGATATGGCGCAGGCACTGATGGATATCCGCGCTTATCGCGAACAATACGGGGTGTGCGGCTGACACTTGGCTTATCCCAGTATCAGCTTGATCCCGAGCAGTAGCGTGACAATCTCAAAACCGCGCTTTACCCAGCGATTGCCCTTGACGATGGCTAAATGCGCCCCCAGATAACCGCCGAACAGCGACCCGAGCAGCAATGCCGGCAGCCACGACCACTGTATGGTGCCGAGCAGACCGAGCGTGACGGCGCCGGCGCCGTTCCAGAACATGCCGACCAGCACCAGGGTATAGGCAACGGCGCGGCGATAGTCGAGCCCGAACCAGCGGATCAGCCACAGGGTGACGAACAGGCCGGTGCCCGAGGTCAGCGAACCGTTCAGCACACCGATCAGAAACAGCACCACACCGCCGCATAGATAACCGCCCCGGTCACGGTGTTGCGGCACATGAGTCTGGCCAAGGCCGGGATTCAGCCAGGAATATATGCCCAGGCCGGTGGTCAGTACACCCAGCGCCAGTTGTGCGCTGCGATCCGGGACCTGCAGTATCACGCTCGCCCCCAGCACCACGCCCGGCACACCGGTGCCCAGGATGAACAAGGTGAAGCGTCGTTCAAGGGCATCTTCCCTTAAGTGCCGCAGGGTCGCGCCGATACCCAGTGCGACAGTGGCTACCTTGTGGGTGGCCAGCGCGATACCGAAGGGCAGCCCGAGGAAGATCAGCGCCGGCAGTTGCAGCAACCCGGCTCCGCCTCCGGCGAAAGCGGAAAACACATTCGCGGACAACGACACCAGGAACAGCAGAACTTGTTCGGCAGGATTCAAAAGGTCATCATATCGGCGGGCACGGGTGATCGTATCATCCCGCAACGGATCGGGATTGCAAAGTCCCTGACGTGCCAGACATTCACATTCGTCCACACAGGAGCTGCGCCACGCGCGCAGTCACTCGCATGAAGCTTCGTCTCATACAATTTGTCATCGTACTGCTGTCCGGCATCGCCCTGCTGGCCGCATCCGGCGCCAACGCTGTAACACCAAAGACCTACCGCTGGGTCGACAAGCAAGGCAACGTCTATTACGGCGACAAGATCCCACCGGAATACGCCGCGCAAGGCAGCAAAGAGATCAGCGAGCAAGGCGTCGTCGTCAAGACCAATGCGCCGCCGCCGACCCCGGCGCAACGTGCCGAACAACAGCGCCAGGAAAAGCTCAAGGCCGAGCAGGAGCACATCGCCAGCGACAAAAGAGCCCATGACCGTATGCTGCTCAGTACCTTCAGCAGTGAAGACGACCTGGTCATGACGCGTAACGGCAAGGTTGCGTCCATCGACGCCATGATCAACGCTACCAAGAACCGCAATCAGAGTCTGCAGAAAAGTCTGACGGCGATGCGCGCCACGGCGGCGGAACGTGAACGCAACGGTCAGGTCGTTCCCAACAAGCTGCGCCAGGAGATCGCAGCCATGCATACCCAGATCAAGGACAACCTGAGCTATATCGCCTCCAAGCAACGGGAACAGGAACAATTGCGCACACAATTCGAGGCCGACCTGGAACGCTTCCGCGAACTAAAGGCCGCGCAACAAAATGTCTTAGAAAAGACCGGCAACGAAACTTCCACGAATCCGTAGTGACGAAGTCAACCCCGGATCAACGTACCTACGCCCTCGTCGGTAAACAGTTCCAGCAATACCGCATGCGCGACCCGGCCATCGATGATATGGGCCGCCTTCACGCCGGCCTGCACGGCCTCCAGCGCACAGCGGATCTTCGGCAGCATGCCACCATGGATGGTGCCATCCGCGATCAGCGCATCCACCTGCTGCGCGGAAAGACCCGACAATAGCTTGCCGTCCTTGTCCAGTAATCCTTGAATATTGGTGAGCAGCATCAGCTTCTCGGCACACAGCACTTCGGCGAGTTTGCCGGCCACCAGATCGGCGTTGATATTGTAGGAATGCCCCTCGGGACCGACGCCGATCGGCGCGATCACGGGAATGAAATTGCCATGCGTGAGCATGTCGATGACCGCGGGATCAATGCTCGCCACTGTGCCGACATGGCCGATATCGATGATTTCCGGCACTTCCAGCTCCGGACTGCTGCGGGTCAGCGTCAGCTTGCGGGCATGTATCAAGCCGCCGTCCTTGCCGGTGAGGCCGACTGCCATGCCGCCGTGACGATTGATGAGATTGACGATCTCTTTGTTTACCAGTCCACCCAGTACCATCTCCACCACGTCCATGGTTTCGTTGTCGGTGACGCGCATGCCCTGCACGAATTCACTCTGCTTGCCGATACGCTTGAGGTGCTCGCCAATCTGCGGACCGCCTCCATGTACCACTACCGGATTGATGCCGACCAGCTTCATCAGCACGATGTCGCGCGCAAAACCCTGCTTGAGCGACTCTTCGACCATGGCGTTGCCGCCGTATTTGATCACCAGGGTTTTGCCGGCGAATCGCCGGATATACGGCAAGGCCTCACTGAGAACGTGAGCGACGTTTTTTGCGGCGTCTGGGGTCAGGGACATGGGTGGATAAGATAAAAGAGAAAAGCTGAAAGCGCAAAGAACAATTGACAGGGGCCTGCTATCCCTTGTTGTGCTTTCATCTTGTCACTGGTTTAAAACGGCAGCTTCAGCCCCGGCTCCAGGCCCAACAGCAGCGCGCGGAACTGCTCCTGAATACGCCGTAGCGCTATTTCATCATCGGCCTCGAATCGCAGCACCAGACTGGGCGTGGTATTAGAGGCACGTACCAGACCCCAACCGTCCTCGAAGTCGGCGCGCATGCCATCGATGGTCGATATGCGCGCCTTGTCGAAGTGTGCCTGCTCCAGCAGGCGCGCCATGAAACGGTGATGTTCCCCTTCCGCCATGCGCACGTTCAATTCGGGCGTGTTGATGCTGTCCGGCAAGGCCGCGAAAATCTTGTGGGTGCTGCGCGGATCGTTGGACAGCACCTCCAGCAAGCGCGCGGCGGTATAGAGGCCGTCGTCGAATCCGAACCAGCGCTCCTTGAAGAAAGTATGACCGCTCATCTCGCCGGCCAGCAGGGCACCGGTCTCGCGCATCTTGGCCTTGATGAGTGAGTGACCGGTTTTCCACATCAGTGGCTTGCCGCCGTGACCGCG
>JBBQDK010000033.1:0-21912 GCA_038319625.1 Gammaproteobacteria bacterium | reverse complement strand
CAGCAGATTCGACGGTTGCGCGAACAGCCGCGCCAGCAGCAAGCGGTTGCGTTCGCCGCCGGACAGGGCCTTTACCGGTGTGCGCGCGCGCGCCGGTGTGAACAGAAAATCCTGCAAATAACTCAGCACGTGACGCGACTTGCCGTTGATTTCGATCTGTTCGCTGCCGGGACTGATGTTTTCCTGGACACTCTGTTCCAGGTCGAGCTTGGCGCGCAATTGGTCATAATAGGCGATTTGCAGGCGTGTGCCTTGTTTGATGGTGCCCCGGTCCGGCGCCAGCTCGCCAAGCAGCAAACGGATCAGCGTGGTCTTGCCGGCGCCATTGGGGCCGATGATGCCGATCTTGTCGCCACGTAGCAGTGTCGTGGAAAAATCGCGCACGATAGTGTGGCCATCGAAGGCAAAGCTCACCTCTTCCGCCTCGATGACGATTTTGCCGGAGGCCGCGCCGGCCTGTTGCGAGAGACGTACCCGACCGCTGATTTCGCGGCGTTCGCTGCGTTCGTTGCGCAGGTCCAGCAGGGCACGCACGCGGCCTTCGTTACGGGTGCGGCGTGCCTTGATGCCCTGACGTATCCAGACTTCCTCCTGTGCGAGCTTCTTGTCGAACAGGGCATTGTGAGTCGCTTCCACATCCAGCTGTTCCTGCTTGCGTTGCAGATAGGTGGAGTAATCACCGGGCCAGCTGGTGAGCCGGCCGCGATCGAGGTCGATGATGCGGGTCGCGAGGTTCTGCAGTAATTGGCGGTCATGAGTGACGAACAGTACGGTACCGCTGTAACCGAGCAGAAAATTTTCCAGCCACTGAATCGATTCGATGTCGAGGTGGTTGGTCGGCTCGTCGAGCAGCAACAGATCGGGATCGCGTACCAGTGCTTGTGCCAGCAGGACGCGGCGTTTCAAGCCGCCCGACAGAGCGTTGAAAGGTGTTTCTTCCGGCAATTGCAGGCGTGACAGCACGGCCTCGATGCGCGGCCGCACCTGCCAGGCGTTGCAGGCGTCGACCTCGTGCTGCACACGTTCCAGCGCAGCCATCAGCGCCGGACTGTGGTCCTCGCTCATCTGATGGCTGATGTGATGGTAGCGGGCCAGCAGTTCACCTTCGTGGCCCAGTGCGGCGGCCACCACATCGAAGACGCTGGTGGCGTCAGCGACGGGAACCTCTTGCGCCAGTCGCGCGCAGCGCAGACCCTGTTGGCGCACGATTTCGCCGCTGTCGGGCGGCTGCTCGCCGGCGATCAGCTTCATCAAGCTGGACTTGCCGGCACCATTGCGCCCCACCAGGCAGACGCGCTCGCCGCGTTCGATGGACAGTTCCACGCCGTCGAGCAGCGGCGCTGCGCCGTAACTCAGGCAGACACTTCGCAGTACGATCAGTGCCATGTCGTTGATCCGTGTCGGAAGGATTGTGAGAGTAAGCGCGTTTGAGAATGACTGGTGAGTTTACACATCGCACATCTTTGGCGGAGCGGACCGGTATTCTAACCAAGGGAAATTGAATGGTGGGCCCGGTAGGACTCGAACCTACGACCAAGGGATTATGAGTCCCCTGCTCTAACCAACTGAGCTACAGGCCCGTAGCTTGGAGCGCATTATAGGGTGTTCAGGGGCAGCTGTGGAACCTGCGTTGGCAGATCGTTTCGATCATGTCCACCACCAAACGACAACGGCCGCTTGCTGCGACCGTTGCGTGTTCTACAGGTTGTCGGTCTTACTCCATATCGAGGAAGCTGCGCAGTGTTTCCGAGCGGGTCGGGTGACGCAGCTTGCGCAATGCCTTGGCTTCGATCTGGCGGATGCGTTCGCGGGTGACGTCGAACTGCTTGCCAACCTCTTCGAGCGTGTGGTCGGTATTCATGTCGATGCCGAAACGCATGCGCAGCACTTTCGCTTCGCGCGGCGTGAGTCCGGAGAGTACGGCCTGTGTGGCTTCGCGCAGGCCTTCCATCGCGGCGGCGTCGGTCGGGGACAGGATGCTGGTGTCCTCGATGAAATCGCCAAGATGTGAATCTTCATCATCACCAATCGGCGTTTCCATGGAGATCGGCTCCTTGGCGATCTTCAGCACCTTGCGAACCTTGTCTTCCGGCATCTCCATGCGTATCGACAGTTCTTCCGGCGTCGGTTCGCGACCCATCTCCTGCAGCATCTGCCGGCTGATGCGATTCAGCTTGTTGATGGTTTCGATCATGTGCACGGGAATGCGTATGGTGCGTGCCTGGTCGGCGATCGAGCGCGTGATTGCTTGGCGGATCCACCAGGTGGCATAGGTCGAGAACTTGTAGCCGCGCCGGTATTCGAATTTGTCTACAGCCTTCATCAGGCCGATGTTGCCTTCCTGGATCAGGTCGAGGAATTGCAGGCCGCGGTTGGTGTACTTCTTGGCGATGGAGATTACCAGACGCAGGTTGGCCTCGACCATTTCCTTCTTGGCGCGGCGCGCCTTGGCCTGGCCGATGGACATGCGACGGTTGATTTCCTTGATGCCGCCGATCGACAGGCCGCTTTCTTCCTGGACCTGCACCAGCTTGTTCTGGGCGCGCAGGATTTCATCCTCGTACTGTGCCAGCACACTGGAGTAGGGTTTGCCGGCCTTGATCTGCTTGGTCAGCCAGCCAAGATCAGTTTCGTTGTCGGGGAACGAAGTGATGAAGTCCTTGCGTGGCATGTGCGCCTTGCCGACGCAGATGTCCATGATGACGCGCTCGTGGGTACGGATGCGTGCGACGATCTCGTGCAGGTTGACAGTCAGGCGATCAACCAGACGCGGCACCAACTTGAAGCGCATGAAACTTTCGGTGCTTTCGGCAAACAGTTTCTGGCTGCGCGGATGGCTCTTGCCGTGTTTGGCGGCGCTGGCCACAGCTTTGGTGAACAAGGTGTTCAACTCTTCGAAGCGACGGCGGGCTTCTTCCGGGTCCGGACCGGTATCGAGCGGCTCGGCCTCGTCGTCGCTGCTCTCTTCGTCGTCATCGCTGTCGTCGTCGCTGTCACCGTCTGCTTTGGCAGTTGTGGCGCTCTCGCTCACAACCACTGGAGCGGGTGCTTCGGCTTCGGCGGTCTCGGCATCGATAAAGCCGCTGATGACATCCGACAGGCGGATCTCTGTGCGCTCGACCTTGGCGTATTCGCGCAGCAGTTCGCCAACGGTTTCGGGATAAGTGGCGAGCGCGGACAGTACCTGTCCAAGGCCGTCCTCGATGCGCTTGGCGATTTCGATCTCGCCTTCGCGTGTCAGTAGTTCCACCGTGCCCATCTCGCGCATGTACATGCGTACCGGATCGGTGGTACGGCCGAATTCGCTGTTGACGGTGGCGAGTGCGGCGGCGGCTTCCTCGGCGGCATCGTCATCGGTGACCGCGGCGGCATCGGTCAGGATCAACGTGTCGGCATCCGGTGCGATCTCGTGCACCGTGATACCCATATCGTTGATCATGCTGATGATGTCTTCGATCTGCTCGGGGTCGACGATATCGTCGGGAAGATGATCGTTGACTTCGGAATAGGTCAAATAGCCTTGTTCCTTGCCTTTGGCAATCAACAACTTCAACTGTGACTCTTGATCTTGGTTCATAGTGACTCTTGCGGTGGTGGGCCGCGTCGGGGTCGGCAGCAAATTTAATCAGCCAGTATAGTCAACGCGCTCAATGCATTCCAGTTGAATTACAGCTTGCCGGTCCGGTCGCGCGCATTGCGGGATATCCTCAGGCTTTCCAGTTCGGCCTTGTCCTCTGCGCTTAAGGCATTCATTCCCTTGCTTAAAAGCTGTTCAACACGTTGATCGTGCAGGCGTGATTCCAGTCGCTCCAGGGTGCCGGCAAATTCGGCGGCCATGCCTTCCTCGGGGACTTGCAGCGGCCGGGTGGCGAGTTTCATGAGCGGTTCGGACTCCGGGCTGCCACGCCAGTGCTCGAGTACCGCTCCACTACTGAGATGCGGCTGCGCCTGCATTAATTCAAGCAGCCGGACCAACAATGTCATGCCGGGCACCTCCAGATCCGCCAAACGGCGCGAATCGCCTGCCCGCTGCGCCAAGGCGGGTTGGTGCAGGAGCAAGGCAATGGCGCGTTGCACCGGTGATTTGGTTGCCGTGGATTGGAAGGCCTTGCGCGCGGTACGCTGGACCGGCACCCTGTTTTCGCCCGGGCTTCCCGTACCCATAAGCATAGTCAACTTTTCCGCGCCCAAGTGCACGATACTGCCGAGTTGCTCCAGCATCATGGCACGGAAAACGCCCTCAGGTAGCTTGGACAACAGCGGTTTGGCAAGTTCCGCCAGCCGGGCGCGGCCATCGACACTGCCGACATCGACCTGCTTGGCCAATTCATCAAAGAAAAATGTGGATAAAGGCGTGGCTGCGGTAAGGCGGGCCTCGAAGTCTTCCTTGCCCTCCTGGCGCACCATGCTGTCCGGATCTTCGCCGTCAGGCAGGAACAGGAAACGCGCCTGCCGGCCTTCACGCAGGATCGGCAACGCCGTTTCCAGGGCACGCCAGGCGGCGGCACGGCCGGCACGGTCGCCGTCGAAGCAGAACACCACTTCCGGTGTGGCGCGGTACAGCTGTTCGAGGTGATCGCCGGTGGTGGCCGTGCCCAGTGTGGCAACCGCGTAATTGATGTCGTACTGGCCGAGGGCGACCACGTCCATATAGCCTTCCACCACCAGCAGACGGGTGAGGTGGCGCACACGGTTGCGCGCCAGGTAAAGACCGTACAGTTCGCGGCCTTTGTGGAACACGGGCGTCTCGGGAGAGTTGAGATATTTAGGCGTGCCATCGTCGAGCACGCGGCCGCCGAAACCGATGATACGGCCGCGCCGGTCGTGGATCGGAAACATAATGCGGTCGCGGAAGCGGTCGTAGCGCCCGCCTTCCGGCTTGTCGATGAGCAGTCCCGCGCGGAGCAGCAACAACTCGCGTTGCGCATCGCCGCCCAATGCCTTGAGGACATTGTCCCAGCCCGGCGGCGCGTAACCGATGGCGTAGGTCGCAGCGATCTCGCCGCTCAGTCCGCGCTTTTTCAGATACTCCACGGCGCGCGCCGCCCCACTGTGCTCGCGCAACTGGCGCCGGTAATACGCGGCGGTCTGTTCGAGGATTTCGTAGAGTTCCTGATTGCCGCTGTCGTCGGCCGCCGCGAGCGCCTCGCGTGGCACGGTCAGACCGACACGACCGGCCAGTTCCTGCACCGCATCGACAAAGCCCAGATGATCGTATTCCATCAGGAAGCCGATTGCCGTGCCGTGCGCGCCGCAACCGAAACAGTGATAGAACTGCTTGGTCTGGCTAACGCTGAATGACGGGGTCTTTTCGTTGTGGAACGGGCAGCAGGCCATGTAATCGCGGCCGGCCTTTTTCAAAGGTACGCGCGCATCTATCACATCGACGATGTCGATGCGGGTCATGAGCTCATCGATGAACTGCTGGGGAATCTTGCCGGCCATGATGCAGTGTAGTTATAGCTTGGCAGGTGCGCCAAGCAAAAAAAGAGTAACCGCTGTTGGAACCGCCAAGGACGCCAAGAGCGCCAGGAAAAATCGGTATTTTTTCGAGTGAAATCGTGCTGACTGGTGCAACGCGCACAGACTTTTATCGTCAGGTATTGGATTATTTTTGGACCACTGGACGCTTTCGGCGTCCTGGGTTCAGAAATAAAAAACTCAGCCGCCCAGACGTGTCTTGATCTTCGCGCCCACCGCGCCCATGTCTGCACGGCCCTGCAGTTTGGTTTTGAGTTGGCCCATGACCTTGCCCATGTCCTTGATGGTGGTCGCGCCGGTGGCGGTCATCGCTGCCTGGATCAGAGCATCGACTTCGGCGTCGCCGAGTTGCTCGGGCATATAGACCTGGATGATGCCAACCTCGAATGTTTCCTGATCGACCAGATCCTGACGATTGGCGTTCTGGAATTGGCTGATGGATTCGCGGCGCTGCTTAAGCATTTTGTCCAGCGTCACCAGCACCTGGGTGTCGTCGAGCTCGATGCGCTCGTCGACTTCACGTTGTTTGATGGCGGCGAGGATCAGCCGGATGATGCCGAGGCGTTGTTTGTCGCCACTGCGCATGCAGGACTTCATGTCCTCTGTAATGCGCGCTTTGAGGGTGGCGGAAGTCATCAAGAAGTAGCTAGTAACTAGTAGCTAGTGTCGAGTAGTTTCTAGTAACTCGCTACTCGCCACTGATTTATTTAGTACAGACGTTCGCGACGCGTGGTGTCGCGAGACAGTTTCTTGAGGTGACGCTTCACGGCAGCGGCAGCTTTGCGCTTGCGCTCGGCGGTGGGCTTTTCGTAGAACTCGCGGCGACGTACTTCCGACATCAGGCCGGCCTTTTCACAGGCGCGCTTGAAGCGGCGGATGGCGACTTCGAACGGTTCATTATCTTTTACACGTACTGATGGCATCTAATCTCACCCTGAACAAAGCTGAACGAGGACAGTGGGGCTTCCCAACTGTTGAAAGGCCGGCAATTCTAAACCCGCGACCGGCAAAAGGCAAAACTACTTGTCGGGGCGTCGGGGGGCGGTGAGAATGCCGCCATGCGCATCCTGGGTATTGAAAGCTCCTGCGACGAGACCGGTGTGGCCGTCTACGACGGCCGTGACGGGCTGCTGGCCCACGTGCTGCACAGCCAGATCGCCCTGCACGCCCGGTATGGCGGTGTAGTCCCCGAGCTGGCCTCGCGCGACCACATCCGCAAGACCCTGCCACTGCTCCGCGAGGTCCTGGCGCAGTGCCGGACGACGCCGCAACAGATTGATGGCATTGCCTATACCGCCGGCCCCGGCCTGATCGGCGCCTTGTTGGTTGGCGCCTCGATCGGCCGCAGCCTGGCCTATGCCTGGGGTGTCCCGGCCATCGGCGTACATCATATGGAAGGGCATCTGCTGGCGCCGATGCTGGAAGAACCTGCGCCCGAGTTCCCCTTCATCGCACTGCTGGTATCGGGTGGGCACACCCAATTGATCCGGGTCGAGGGGGTCGGCCGCTACGAGATCCTGGGCGAATCGCTGGACGATGCCGCCGGCGAGGCTTTCGACAAAACCGCCAAACTGCTCGGCCTGCCCTATCCCGGCGGCCCGGCCCTGGCGCAACTGGCCGAGCAGGGTGACCCGCGCCGCTTCAAATTCCCCCGCCCGATGACCGACCGGCCCGGCCTGGATTTCAGCTTCAGCGGCCTGAAGACAGCGGCGCTCAATGCCCTGCGCAACAGCGGCGACGATGCACAGACCCACGCCGATATCGCCCGCTGTTTCCAGGATGCCGTGGTCGAGACTCTGGCGATCAAATGTCGCCGTGCCCTGGAGCAGACCGGTCTATCACGCCTGATCGTCGCCGGTGGTGTCGGCGCCAACCGTCAATTGCGTGCGACCTTGCTGGAAAACGCGGCGCAGGCTGGCGGGCAGGTGTTCTATCCTCGCCCGGAATTTTGCACCGACAACGGGGCGATGATCGCTTATGCGGGGTATCGACGTTTGCAGGCGGGGCAGTGCGAGCCGCTGGCGATCACTGCGCAGCCGCGTTGGTCTTTGAGTGGCTTGGCTGGTGTCGAGCAGTGTTGATCTGTTAAAGAAGGCCTGAAAAAACCATCAACCGCCAAGGACGCCAAGATTTTTTCTCATGATATTCAGTGCCTATTTTCTTGGCGCTCTTGGCGTCCTTGGTGGTTCAAGAAATAGATCAGATTTTCCTTAACGCGGTAAGGTGGCAGCGCTTATTTTCCTCCGATCTTCCCCTCGGTACCCGCTATCAGCTTGGAAATATTGCTGCGGTGCCGCCAGAACAGCAGTACGACCATGCCGCACACAGCGAGAATGAAGGCCGGCACCGGCTGCAGCCAAGCCAGATAGGCCGGCGCCAACGCGCTCGCGATCAAGGCTGCCAGTGAGGAGTAGCGAAACAGGATTGCCATGAGCAACCAGGTGCCGAGTACCATGAAGCCGACCAGCCAGTTAAGTCCCAGCAGGGTACCGAACAAGGTGGCCACCCCCTTGCCGCCCTGAAATCCGAAGAACGCCGGATAGAGATGGCCGAGGAAGGCCGCCGCCGCGGTACCGGCCAGGGCAACATCGGATGCACCCAATGCGCGCGCCAGCAGTAGCGGCAACACACCTTTTAGCATGTCACCGATCAAGGTGACGATGGCCGCGCGCTTGCCGCCGAGGCGCAGCATGTTGGTCGCACCGGGATTGCCGGAGCCTTGCGAGCGGGGGTCGGGCAGGCCCAGCAGGCGCGCTACCAGGATGGCGCTGGAGATCGAGCCCATCAGGTAGGCGAGGACAACGCAGGTGATATCGGTCAGCATGGCGCGCACGATACAAGGGGAAAGATAAAAGGGCAAAGATAAAAGAGAAGGGTGAAAGAGGAAAGATAAAAGGGTAAAGCGCAAAACTGCAGGACGTGGCAACCTATCCACATATCTCGCCCATCTCCCTTTGCCCTTTTATCTTTCCCCTTGTATCTTGTCCCCATGGATATCATTTTTCTGCGCGATCTGCGCATCGAAACCATCATCGGCATTTACGACTGGGAGCGGCGCATCAAGCAGACCGTGAGCCTGGATCTGGAGATGGGCGCGGATATCCGCAAGGCCGCCGCCAGCGATCACATCGACGATACACTCAACTATAAAGCCGTCGCCAAGCGACTGATCGAGTTCGTCGGCGCCAGCGAATACCAGCTGGTCGAGACCCTGGCCGAGCGCATCGCCGAGCTGGTGTTGGGAGAATTCACTGTGCCGTGGCTGCGCCTGACAGTGAACAAGACCGGCGCGGTGCGCGGTGCACGCGATGTCGGCATCGTCATCGAACGCGGTGTGCGCAAAGGAGGTGGCGAGTAGCACGTACCAAGTTTCGAGTAATCCATTTATTCGTCACTCGCTACTCGTCACTCGCTACTTGGAACATGGCCCGGATCTACGTCAGTATCGGCAGCAACATCGAGCGCGACAAGCACATCCGTGCCGCACTCACCGCCCTGCGGGCGCGCTTCGGTGCCTTGACAGTATCCACGGTTTATCAAACCCGTTCAGTCGGTTTCGAGGGCGAGGATTTTTACAATCTGGTGGCCGGCTTCGACAGTGATGATACGGTCCATGCGGTCGTGGCCACGCTGCATGCCATCGAGGCCGCGCACGGTCGGCTGCGCAACGGCGGCAAATTCGCGTCGCGGACGCTGGATATCGATCTGCTGCTGTACGACGATCTGGTGCTGAACGAGGTCGGCCTGCAACTGCCGCGCGGTGAGATAGCCCGTTACGCCTTCGTGCTCGGCCCGCTCGCGGAAATCGCGGGAGACGTCCGCCACCCGGTATTGGGTCGCCGCTTTGCAGAATTGTGGTCCTCCCTCGCTGCCGACAAGGCCGATTTACGTCCGGTGCAGCTTGCGCAGGACTGAGCGCAGCGTCGATCTCGCCCCGACCCTGACCCGGGGCGTGACGCAGCTCGGCCTGGACCTGTCCGCCACGGTCCAGGCCAGGCTGTTGCAGTACGTGGCGCTGCTCGCCAAGTGGAACCGCGCCTACAATCTCACCGCAGTGCGCGAACCGGCCGCGATGCTGGACCGCCATCTGCTCGACAGTCTGGCGGTATTGCCCCATCTGCAAGGTCCGCGGGTGCTCGATGTGGGTAGTGGCGCGGGCCTGCCCGGCATTCCGCTAGCCTTGGCCCGGCCGGATCTGCACTTCACGCTGCTCGACAGCAACGGCAAGAAAACCCGATTCATGAACCAGGCGGTGGCGGAGTTGGGCCTGGCCAATGTCAGCGTGGTGCAGAGCCGTATCGAGGACTATCAGGTACCGGCCCCGTTCGACACGGTCATCACCCGCGCCTTCGCGACGGTCGCCGAGGTGATCGCCGGCGCCGGCCGTTTGTGCGCGCCACAGGGCCAGCTGCTGCTCATGAAAGGCGCCTACCCGATAACGGAACTCGAAGCCTTGCCACCCGCTTACCGCCTGCGTGAGGCAGTCCGCCTGCAGGTCCCCGGTCTCGATGCCGAGCGCCATGTACTGGTGATCCGGCCATGCGGGTGAGCGGGCGCGTTGCGCGGATGAATTGGGCTGGGTTACGCTTGGCGGCTCTACACTTTAATATGAGACAGCGCGCCTGACGCGCCAGCCATGGCTAAAATCATTGCGGTAACCAATCAGAAGGGCGGGGTCGGCACGACCACCACCTGCGTCAATCTGGCCGCCTCGCTGGCGGCCACCAAACGCCGTGTGCTGCTCGTCGATCTCGACCCGCAGGGCAACGCTACCATGGGTTGCGGCGTCAACAAGAATGAAGTGGCCTATAGCAGCTGCGACGTGCTGCTCGGCGATGCCGACATTGCAGGGGCGCTGCTGCCGTTGGAGGAATGCGGCTTCACGCTGCTGCCCGGCAACAGCGATCTGACCGCCGCCGAAGTCGGCCTGATGGATGCCAAGCCGCGCGAACACCGGCTGCGCTTCGCCCTGCAGCGCATACGCAATGACTTCGACTACATCATCATCGACTGCCCGCCCTCACTGAACATGCTCACGGTCAACGCGCTGGCCGCCGCGCAAGGGGTGCTGATTCCGGTGCAATGCGAATACTATGCCCTGGAAGGCCTGTCGGCCCTGGTGCAGACTATTGGTAAACTGCAGGAATCGGTGAATCCCGGCTTGCAGATAGAAGGTCTGCTGCGCACGCTCTACGATTCCCGCAATAACCTCACCAACCAGGTGTCGGCGCAATTGCTGCAGCACTTCGGCGATAAGGTCTACCGCACCGTGATCCCGCGCAATGTGCGCCTGGCCGAGGCGCCCAGCCATGGCCTGCCGGTGTTGCTGTATGATAAGAGTTCCAACGGTGCGCTCGCTTATCTGGCCTTGGCCGGCGAGATCCTGCGCCGCGAGGCCAATCACCCAACCAACGCGGCGCCCGATCCGGCGCTCGAGCAGGAACGGCAGTAACTCCATGGCGACAAAAAAACGCGGTTTGGGACGTGGGCTCGACGCCCTGTTGGGCAGCGCGGTACCGCTGCGCGAAATCACGGCACCGGTCGACACTGCGATGACCAGCATGGCGACCGAGACGGTCCGGGATGCACTCAAGACCCTGCCCGTCGATCTGATTCAGCGCGGCAAGTACCAGCCCCGCACGCACATGGATCCGCAGGCCCTGCAAGAGCTGGCTGATTCGATCCGGGTGCAGGGCGTGATCCAGCCCATCGTGGTGCGACCCCTGGCTGGCGGCGGCTACGAGATCATCGCCGGCGAGCGGCGTTGGCGCGCCGTGCAACTCGCCGGTCTGCAGGACATTCCGGCCGTGGTGCGCGATGTCACCGATCAGGCTGCCATCGCCATGGCGCTGATCGAGAACATCCAGCGCGAGGACCTCAATGCCTTGGAGGAGGCGCAGGCCCTGCAGCGCCTGATCGATGAATTCGACATGACGCATCAGGCTGCCGCCGAGGCCGTGGGCCGCTCACGTACAGCAGTCAGCAATCTGCTGCGCCTGCTGGATCTGGAAAACGAAGTCAAGCTGCTGGTCGAACACGGCAAACTGGAAATGGGCCATGCCAGAGCGCTGCTGGCCCTGAGTGGCGCCGCGCAGCGCGAGGCGGCACAGCGCGTGGTGGAACGTGGCCTGTCGGTGCGCGAGACCGAGCAACTGGTGCGGCTTCTACAGCATGGAAAAAAAGCGCCTGCCAAAAAGACCGTCGACCCCGATGTGCGTCGTCTGCAGGATGATCTGTGCGAGAAGCTCGGCGCACGCGTGGCGATTGAATACACTGCCAAAGGCAAGGGCAAGCTGATCATCGAATACGGCAACTTCGAGCAGTTGGAAGGGATCCTGGAATTTTTCAAATGAGAGACAAGGGAAAGGCGTATCGATCAGGATAATCACTGCTGTCGTTCCCATCGCGCTTTCCCGGATGCACTGCTTTCCCGCGTTGACCCTCCCCAGACTAGTCTTTATACTGCGCGCTCCGCGACTGGGGCCGCCGTGGATGACGGGTGCCTTGAATACCGTGAACCCTTGGCGAACGTATGCGTAGTGTATTGATTACACAAGCTTTCGTCGTCATTGTCGCCACGTTGTCGGGTTATCTGTGGCGCGGCGGAAGTAGCGCGCAGGCGGCCGGATTCGGGGCCATGGTCGCGTTCATCAACGTCCTGTTGTTGAGTTGGCGCATGCAGCAAGGCAAGCGGTCGCAACATGCCGACCCACAGCGGCATCTGCGTCAGATTTATTTTTCCGCCATCGAGCGCCTACTGGTGGTCGGTGCGCTGCTTGCTCTGGGGCTCGGCGTGTTAAAGCTGATGCCCGCAGCACTGTTGATGTCGTTCGTCGCCGGCCAATTGGCCTGGATAGTTGCAGGAACACTGAGCAGGAAGTATTGAGTCATGTCCGCCGAAGCACTCACATCATCGGAGTACATCAAGCACCATCTGCAGAACCTGACCTTCGGCCAGCTGCCGGACGGCAGCCTGGGCCTCGCCCACAGCGCCGCCGACGCCAAGGCCATGGGCTTTTGGGCGCTCAACGTCGACACCCTGGGTTTTTCCATCGTACTCGGCGTGCTGTTTCTGGCGCTGTTTCATAAAGTCGCCCGCAACCCCACCACCGGCGTCCCCGGTGGGTTCCAGAATTTCATCGAATGGATCGTCGATTTCATCGACGACAACGTACGCGGTTCCTTCAGCGGCAAGAACGATGTGGTTGCACCGCTGGCCTTGACGATCTTCATCTGGGTCTTCCTGATGAACTTCATGGACCTCCTGGCTATCGATATGTTCCCGCAGCTTGCCCATCTGGTGCATCTGCCCTTTCTTAAGGTGGTGCCCAGCACTGATCCGAACGTGACCTTCGGCATGTCCATCGCGGTATTCGTGATGGTGATTTACTACAGCGTCAAGATAAAAGGCGTGGGCGGATTCATCGGTGAGCTGACGATGCAGCCATTCGAGGCCAAGGCATGGTGGTTAAAGCTCGTGTTCCTGCCGATCAATCTGTTTCTTGAAACAGTCAACCTGATCTCCAAGCCCATTTCGCTATCGTTGCGACTGTTCGGCAACATGTACGCCGGCGAGATGCTTTTCATCCTGATTGCGGTAATGTACAGCGCGGGTGCGGTATACGCCCCCGTTGCCGGTCTGCTGCAACTTGGTTGGGCCATCTTCCATGTTCTGATCATCACCCTGCAAGCGTTCATCTTCATGGTACTGACCATCGTGTATCTGGACATGGCGCATCAGGAGCACCACTGATTTTCTACAGCTTACTTTTTATCTTTAATACGGGGACACAATCATGGAAATGTCACAAGCACTGTTGTACATCGCCGGCGCACTGATGATGGGCTTGGGTGCCTTGGGCGCCGCGGTCGGTATCGGCATCCTGGGCGGTCGTTTTCTGGAGGGTGCCGCGCGCCAGCCGGAACTGATCCCGATGCTGCGCACCCAATTCTTTATCGTCATGGGCCTGGTCGACGCCGTGCCGATGATCGCGGTCGGTATCTCCATGTACATCCTGTTTGCGGTGGTCGGCGGCTAGTGTTGCGGCCGCGTTCTTCGGTGATCGCGACGCAAACGGAATCGGCAAAGAGGTACGGGTAATGAATATCAATGCAACCCTGATCGGACAATTCATCACATTCTTCGTGTTCGTGTGGTTCTGTATGAAGTTTATCTGGCCACCGATCATGCAGGCACTGAGCGCGCGCCAGAAGCGCATCGCCGACGGCCTCGCGGCCGGCGAGCGCGGCATGCACGAACAGGAGCTGGCGGAAAAGCGTGCCAAGGACATTCTGGTCGAGGCCAAGGGTCAGTCGGTGGAGATCATCAACCTGGCGCAGAAGCGCGCTAACGAAATCGTCGAAGAAGCCAAGGGCGACGCTCGCGCCGAAGGCGAACGACTGCTGACGGCCGCGCGTGCCGAGATCGAGCAGGAAGTGAACCGTGCCAAGGAGCAGCTGCGCGCGCAGGTGGCGATCATCGTGGTCAGCGGCGCCGAAAAGGTGCTGGGTCGCGAAATCGACGCCCAGGCCCATGCGGGCATGCTCAACGAATTGGCCGGGCAGATTTGAATAGATATTGAACCGCCAAGGACGCCAAGTTAAAGATTGGTGTACGGACCGCCACTCGCTTGTGTGGTGGGTGTGAGTTGGTGAGAAGGGGTCAGCAAATTATTTCGAACAAGGTCTTTTTGGCGCTCTTGGCGTCCTTGGCGGTTCAAAGAGTAACGCAACAATACTATGGCTGAGACTACGACAATCGCACGACCCTACGCGCAGGCCGCCTTCGAGCTGGCGCGCGCCGAGAACGCTCTGCCGGTGTGGTCGGAGATGCTGAATCTCGCCGCTGCCGTGGCGCATGACGCGCAGTTGGCCGCACTGCTCGGCAGCCCGCGTCTTACGCGCAGCCAGATCGCCGACTTGTTCGTTGGCGTCTGCGGCACACACCTCACTGCCCAGGGCCAGAATTTCATCCGCTTGCTGGCGGATAATCGCCGCCTCGATGTGCTGACCGAAATCGCCGCCTTGTTTCAGGTGCTGCGTGCCGAGGCTGAGGGCGTGCTGGAAGCGGAAATGGTCTCGGCACAGCCGGTCAGCGATGCGCAGCGCGCCCAGATCACCGCCGCCCTCAAGACACGCTTGAATCGCGAAGTGACATTGACCGTCCGCACCGATGCGAGCCTGCTCGGCGGCGCCATCATCCGCGCCGGCGATCTGGTGATCGACGGTTCGGCGCGCGGCAAGCTGACCAAACTGGCGGTCGCACTGAATCGTTAGATGCAATCCCCTCTCCCGCGCGCGGGAGAGGGGATGATGATGCTAAATATTACGTATTTAAGAGGAATACCGAGTCATGCAACTCAATCCTTCCGAAATCAGCGAGCTGATCAAGGCCCGCATCAAAGACTTCGCCGCCGTCGCCGAGGCGCGTACCGAAGGCACCGTGGTCAGTCTCACCGACGGCATCGCCCGCGTCCACGGGCTGGCCGATGTTATGCAGGGTGAGATGATCGAATTCCCCGGCAACACCTTCGGCATGGCGCTGAACCTGGAACGCGACTCGGTTGGCGCGGTGATCCTGGGCGACTACAAACACATCCGCGAAGGTGACCCCGTCAAGTGTACCGGCCGCATTCTGGAAGTGCCGGTAGGCGAAGGCCTGCTCGGCCGTGTGGTGGACTCACTCGGCAATCCCATCGACGGCAAGGGTCCGATTCAGGCAGCCGGCACCTCGCCCATCGAAAAAGTGGCGCCGGGCGTGATTACCCGCCAGTCGGTGAATCAGCCGGTGCAGACCGGCCTCAAGGCCATCGACGCCATGGTGCCGGTCGGCCGCGGCCAGCGCGAACTGATCATCGGTGACCGCCAGACCGGCAAGACCGCCGTCGCCATCGACGCGATCATCAATCAGAAGGGCACTGGCATCAAGTGCATCTACGTCGCGATCGGCCAGAAGAATTCCTCGATCGCTGCGGTGGTGCGCAAGCTCGAAGAACACGGTGCCATGGCTCACACCATCATCGTCGCCGCGGCGGCGGCTGAATCGGCCGCCATGCAATTCATCGCCCCGTACTCCGGCTGCACCATGGGCGAATACTTCCGTGACAATGGCGAAGATGCGCTGATCATCTATGACGATCTGACCAAGCAGGCCTGGGCATATCGCCAGGTGTCGCTGCTGCTGCGCCGCCCGCCGGGTCGCGAAGCCTATCCGGGTGACGTGTTCTACCTGCATTCGCGCCTGCTGGAACGCGCCGCGCGCGTCAACGTCGATTATGTCGAAAAGCACACCAACGGCCGCGTTAAAGGCAAGACCGGTTCGCTGACTGCGTTGCCGATCATCGAAACGCAGGCCGGCGACGTATCCGCCTTCGTTCCGACCAACGTGATCTCCATCACCGACGGCCAGATATTCCTCGAGTCCGATCTGTTCAACTCCGGCATCCGTCCCGCCATCAATGCCGGTCTGTCCGTATCGCGCGTCGGCGGCGCGGCGCAGACCAAGATCATCAAGAAGCTCGGCGGCGGTGTGCGTCTGGCACTCGCGCAGTACCGTGAACTGGCGGCCTTCGCGCAGTTCGCCTCCGACCTCGACGAGGCGACCCGCAAGCAACTGGAACTCGGTCAGCGCGTTACCGAACTGATGAAGCAGAAGCAGTATTCGCCACTGTCCGTCGCCGAAATGGCCGTATCGCTGTATGCCGTCAATAACGGCTACATGGACGATGTCGCCATCAACAAGATCGTCGATTTCGAGGCCGCGCTGCATGGCTATATGCGCAGCAATCAGCAGCCGCTGCTCGACAAGATCAATGTCGATGGTGATCTTAATGACGAAATCGAGACCGGCCTTAAAAAAGCACTGGAAGAGTTCAAGTCGAAGCACGCTTATTAAATCAGTAGCGAGTAGCTAGTAACAGATTTTACTCGCTGCTTGCTACTGGTAACTCGCTACTTAACTACATGTTTTCAGACACTACAACTGGTTGAGAAATGGCTGGCGCTAAAGAAATCCGCACCAAGATCAAGAGTATCAAGAATACTCAGAAGATCACCCGTGCCATGGAAATGGTCGCGGCGAGCAAGATGCGCAGGGCCCAGGAGCGCATGCGCGCCTCGCGTCCGTATGCGGCGAAGATGCGCAATGTCATCGGCCATCTGGCGCACGCGCATCCAGAGTACCGGCACTCTTATCTGATCGAGCGACCGGTCAAGCGCGTCGGTTTCATCATCATCTCCTCGGATCGCGGCCTGTGCGGCGGCTTGAACGCCAACCTTTTCAAGGCAACCGTGACGTCCATGAAGGAGTGGCGCGGACAGAATGTTGAAATAGACTTCTGCACCATCGGCAGCAAGGCCGGCATGTTTTTCAAACGTCTTGGTGGCAATGTTGTGGCACGTGCCGCGCATCTCGGCGATGCACCGCGCATCATAGACCTCATCGGCACCGTAAAGGTGATGCTCGACGGCTACAATGACGGCCGCATCGATCGCCTGTTCGTCGTGTACAACGGTTTCATCAACACCATGTCGCAGAAGCCGCATATCGAACAGTTGCTGCCGGTTTCGTCAGACGATAAAGAGCAACTCAGGCATCGTTGGGACTACATTTACGAGCCGGATGCGAAAGTGGTGCTGGATGACCTGCTGATGCGCTATATCGAATCACAGGTATATCAGGGCCTGGTCGAGAATATTGCCTCCGAACAGGCGGCACGCATGGTGGCCATGAAGTCCGCCTCCGACAACGCCGGCAATCTCATCGACGAATTGGCGCTGGCCTACAACAAGGCGCGTCAGGCAGCGATCACACGCGAGATCTCCGAGATCGTGAGCGGCGCGGCGGCAGTTTAATAGGCAGATGAAAGAGTAAAGATAAAAGGGGAAAGTTATCCCCGCTCTTTTATCTTTCCCCTTTTATCTTTTATCTGATTTTGAGGACCCGAACATGAGTTCTGGAAATGTAGTTCAAGTCATCGGCGCGGTTGTCGACGTGGAATTCCCGCGGGACAGCGTACCCAAGATCTATGACGCCCTGCGCATCGAAGCGTCTGGGCTGACTCTGGAAGTACAGGCGCAACTCGGCGACGGCGTGGTGCGTACCATCTCCATGGGAACCACCGACGGTCTGAAGCGCGGCGCTGAGGCCACCAACACCGGCGCGGCGATCTCTGTGCCGGTCGGGAAACAAACGCTCGGCCGCATCATGAACGTTCTCGGCGAGCCGGTGGACGACAAGGGTCCGGTCGACGCCGAGAAGCATATGCCGATTCATCGCAAGGCGCCGGACTTCGCCGATCAGGCCGCGTCCGTGGAAATTCTCGAAACCGGCATCAAGGTCATCGATCTGATCATGCCGATCGCCAAAGGCGGCAAGGTCGGTCTGTTCGGTGGCGCGGGCGTGGGCAAGACCGTGACGCTGATGGAATTGATCCGCAATATCGCTGTCGAGCATTCCGGTTTCTCGGTGTTCGCCGGCGTCGGTGAGCGTACCCGTGAAGGCAACGACTTCTATCACGAAATGAAGGAAGGCGGCGTTATCGACAAGGTGGCGCTGGTGTACGGCCAGATGAACGAGCCGCCGGGCAATCGCCTGCGCGTCGCACTCACCGGCCTGACCATGGCCGAACACTTCCGCGATGAGGGCGCCGACGTGCTGCTGTTCATCGACAACATCTACCGTTATACCCTGGCCGGTACCGAAGTGTCCGCGTTGCTCGGCCGCATGCCGTCGGCAGTGGGCTATCAGCCGACCCTGGCCGAGGAAATGGGCGTGCTGCAAGAGCGCATCACCTCCACCAAGACCGGTTCGATCACCTCCTTCCAGGCTGTGTATGTGCCCGCCGACGACTTGACCGACCCGTCACCGGCAACGACCTTTGCGCATTTGGACGCTACCTTGGTGCTGTCGCGCCAGGTCGCCGAACTCGGCATCTATCCGGCCGTGGATCCGCTCGATTCAACCAGCCGTCAGCTCGACCCACTGATCGTCGGCCAGGAACATTACGATACCGCGCGCGCCGTGCAGTCCTCCTTGCAGCGCTACAAGGAATTGCGCGATATCATCGCAATCCTCGGCATGGACGAGCTGTCCGATGAGGACAAGCTGGTCGTGTCCCGCGCACGCAAAGTGCAGCGCTTCCTGTCGCAACCGTTCTTCGTCGCCGAAGTGTTTACCGGCAGCCCGGGCAAATACGTCACATTGAAAGACACGATCCGCGCCTTCAAGGGCATCGTCGATGGTGAATACGACAGCTTGCCGGAACAGGCCTTTTATATGGTCGGTACCATCGAAGAAGCGGTCGAGAAGGCCAAGACGCTTTAATAACTGGAATAGCGAGTGGTAAGTGGCGAGTAGCGAGGAGAGATGTCGTGATTGTCGTTACTCGCTACCCGGAACTCGGAACTGAATTTATGGCCATGACAATACGCGTCGACATCGTCAGCGCTGAAGCGGAGATCTTCTCCGGCACTGCGGAGATGGTGTTTGCTCCCGCCGAGATGGGCGAGGTCGGCATCGCACCACGACATGCGCCGATGCTCACGCGCCTGAAGCCGGGCGAGGTACGCATCAAGAACGGCAACGACGAGCAACACTTCTTTGTCTCTGGCGGCATGCTTGAAATTCAACCCCATATCGTCACCGTGCTCGCAGATACCGCGCTGCGCGCCAAAGACATAGACGAAACGGAGGCGCTAGCAGCAAAACAACGTGCCGAGCAGGCGCTGTCCGATCGCAAGGACGACTTTGATTACGCCAAGGCTCAGTCGGAACTTGCCCAAGCCATCGCACAACTGCGCATCCTGCAGAATCTGCGCAAAAAACTCAAATAGATGTAACCCTGGTCGTTTGTGTTTCTCAAGGATGGGATGAATTGCGTGGGCCTGAAAAATACCTGTCCATAACAGGACGTGTCCTTGCGCAAGATAATGACATGAGCGATCAAACCATCTCCAAACACAAGTATGTTTTCTTTACCTGCGTCATAACGACCAGGAAGGCAACCTGCTGGAATGCTTCGACATCCCGATGAGTCATGTGCATGGCTTCGATGTCTGCCTGCCTGTTTATTTCGATCGTGTAGGCACTGGAAGGGCGACGGGTCGGTGAGTCGCTCGATATCACCCTGGCAGCGGAACAGGCCTTCGGGCCGCATGACCACTACCTCACTTTCACTGCCGGTATCGTCAACGGTGTGGCGTCCCCCGGCAGCAGACCACTGCACTGATCCGCCCGGCTGACAAGGTATGTCGAGCCTGACGGTGGCGCATGATATGATAAAAACAATACGGCCGGTGGCGGCCCGGACGGCGCACTAACTTCAATGCAATTGAGTATCGTGATTCTGGCAGCGGGGCAAGGCACCCGCATGCGTTCCGATCTGCCCAAGGTCCTGCACCCGCTGGCAGGCCACCCCTTGCTCGAACATGTCGTCAATACGGCGCAAAGCCTGGGCGCGCAGGATATTCATGTCGTTTACGGACATGGCGGCGATAGCGTGCGCACCGCCCTTGCTCATCTTCCGGTCAACTGGGTGTTGCAAGCCGAGCAACTTGGCACTGGCCACGCTGTCGCGCAGGCCTTGCCTGAAATCGCTTCCGACCATATTGTACTGGTGCTCTATGGCGATGTACCGCTGATCACCGCCGAGACGCTCACGCCCCTGATCGATCAGGCCCGGCACGGCGCGTTGGGATTGCTGACCACGACGTTGGAAGATCCCCACGGTTACGGACGCATCGTGCGCGATGAACATAATGATGTCACGCGTATCGTCGAGCAAAAGGACGCCAGCGAAGCTGAGCGCCGCATCAGTGAGGTCAATACCGGCATGCTGGCCGTGAATGTCGCCTGTCTGCAGCGCTGGGTTGCGCAACTCGACAATCGCAATGTCCAGGGCGAGTTTTACCTAACAGACATCATCGCACTCGCAGCCAGGGATCGTGTGCCGGTACGCACCGTGCAGGCCGCATCCATCGATGAAATTCTCGGCGTCAACGACCGCGCCCAGCTTGCCGACCTCGAACGCCGTTATCAACGCCGTGAGGGTCTGCGCCTGATGCAGGGCGGTGTCACGCTGCGCGACCCGGCGCGCTTCGATTTGCGCGGCACGCTCAATACCGGACGTGATGTGGTTATCGATATCAACGTGGTCATCGAAGGTACGGTCAGCCTCGGTGATCGTGTCAGGATCGGACCGAACAGTGTTCTGCGCGATATCGAAATCGGCGCCGATACGGAAATTTTCGCGAACTGCGTACTCGAGCAGGCCCGCGTCGGCACGCGCTGCCGCATCGGTCCGTTCGCGCGCATCCGTCCGGATACCGAGCTGGCCAATGATGTGCACATCGGGAACTTTGTCGAAATCAAAAAATCACAGGTCGGTGACGGGTCGAAAATCAATCATCTCAGCTATGTCGGGGACAGCAGCGTCGGGCGGCGTGTCAATATCGGCGCGGGTACCATCACCTGCAACTACGACGGCGCGAACAAGCACCGCACCGTCATAGAGGACGATGTCTTTATCGGTTCCGATACACAGTTGGTGGCACCGGTCACGGTTGCCAGAGGCGCCACACTCGGCGCCGGCACGACGCTGACGCGCGATGCCCCACCAGCCGAACTTACGCTGAGTCGCGCGAAACAGGTTACTGTGCCGAGTTGGAAACGGCCTGTGAAAAAAAGCGGCAAGTAGCGAGTGGCAAGTGGCAAGGAACTGCCCGGGTAGTGACCCTCGTTGCCAGTTACCAGAAGCTCGCTAGTTAATTATTCGTTATCAGAAAATCGTTATTGAGGTTTACGTATGTGCGGAATAGTCGGAGCAGTGGCGCAGCGTGATGTGGCGCCGATTCTGGTTGAGGGTCTGAAGCGCCTGGAATACCGCGGTTATGATTCCGCCGGCGTTGCCGTACTCAGTGCGAGTGCGCAGTTCCAGCGTATCCGCACGACCAGCAAGGTACGTGAGCTGGAGAATCTGTTGGCCGCTACACCAATGCCAGGTGGAACCGGTATCGCACACACCCGTTGGGCTACACACGGTAAGCCCACTGAAAAAAACGCCCATCCGCATGTATGTCGTAACACGGTGGCCGTGGTCCATAACGGCATCATTGAGAATCACGAGGCTCTGCGCGCTGAGCAGCGCGCGATTGGCTATGAATTTACATCCGAAACGGACACCGAAGTCGTGGTGCACCAGATCTATCATCATCTGCAGCAGGGCAATGACTTGCTGACATCGGTGCAGAACGCGGTGACTGAATTGCACGGTGCCTATGCTCTCGGTGTGGTCAGCACCACCGAGCCGCAACGCCTGGTCGCGGCGCGCCGCGGCAGCCCGTTGGTAATTGGTATCGGTATCGGCGAGCACTTCATCGCTTCGGATGTCGCGGCGCTGATCCCTGTGACACAGCGCTTCATCTTTCTCGAGG
>JBBQDK010000032.1:0-21959 GCA_038319625.1 Gammaproteobacteria bacterium | reverse complement strand
GTTAATCAAGTCTGTTGACGTACAGAGGTAGTGGATCTTGAACGACCTAGCCAAAAATATCATTCTGTGGGTGATCATCGCCGTCGTACTGATGTCCGTATTCAATAATTTCGGGCCTCGCACCGCCGCGCCACAGGCCTTGCCGTATTCGCAATTTATCTCCGAGATCCATTCTGGGCGCGTGCAGCGGGTGATCATTGACGGCCGCAGCATTCAGGGCGTCTATTCCTCGGGTGAAAAATTCAATACCTACAGCCCGGGCGATGACGGCTTGGTGGGTGATCTGCTCAAGAACAACGTCGAGATTGATGCGCGTCCGCCGGAACAGCAGTCGCTGCTGACACAGATATTCATCTCCTGGTTCCCGATGCTGCTCCTGATCGGCGTCTGGGTGTTCTTCATGCGTCAGATGCAGGGCGGTGCCGGTGGTCGTGGCGCGATGTCGTTTGGCAAGAGCCGCGCGCGCATGCTCGGCGAGGATCAGATAAAGGTCACGTTCGCCGATGTCGCCGGTGTCGAGGAGGCCAAGGACGAGGTCGCTGAACTGGTCGAATTTCTGCGCGACCCGGGCAAGTTCCAGAAGCTCGGCGGCAAGATTCCGCGTGGTGTGCTGATGGTCGGCTCGCCGGGTACCGGCAAGACGCTGTTGGCACGCGCCATCGCTGGCGAAGCCAAGGTACCGTTCTTCACCATCTCCGGTTCCGACTTTGTCGAGATGTTCGTCGGTGTCGGCGCTTCGCGCGTGCGTGACATGTTCGAGCAGGCCAAGAAGCATGCGCCGTGCATCATCTTCATCGACGAAATCGATGCGGTTGGACGGCATCGCGGCGCCGGTCTCGGCGGCGGCCATGACGAGCGGGAACAGACGCTCAACCAGTTGCTGGTCGAGATGGACGGTTTCGAAGGCAGCGAAGGTGTGATCGTCATCGCTGCAACAAACCGCCCCGACGTGCTCGATCCGGCGCTGCTGCGCCCGGGCCGTTTCGACCGTCAGGTAGTCGTACCACTGCCCGATGTGCGTGGCCGTGAACAGATTCTCAAAGTACATATGCGCAAGGTGCCGCTGTCCGATAATGTCAAGCCATCGCTGATTGCGCGTGGCACGCCAGGTTTCTCCGGCGCCGATCTCGCCAACCTGGTCAATGAGGCAGCGTTGTTCGCGGCACGCGCCAACAAACGCCTGGTCGACATGGACGACATGGAGAAGGCCAAGGACAAGATCATGATGGGTGCCGAACGCCGTTCCATGGTTATGAGCGAGGACGAGAAAAAACTCACCGCTTACCATGAGGCCGGTCACGCCATCGTCGGTCGTCTGGTGCCCGCGCACGATCCGGTCTACAAGGTCTCGATCATTCCACGCGGTCGTGCCCTGGGCATTACCATGTTTCTGCCTGAAGGCGATCGCTACAGTTACAGCAAACAGCGCCTGGAAAGCTCCATCTCCAGTCTGTTCGGCGGCCGACTCGCTGAAGAACTTATCTACGGTGCCGAGAGTGTCACGACCGGCGCGCAGAACGATATTCATCGCGCTACCGAGATCGCGCGCAACATGGTCACCAAGTGGGGCCTGTCCGACAAGCTTGGTCCGTTGAGCTACGGCGAGGACGAGGGTGAAGTGTTCCTCGGGCACTCCGTGACACAGCACAAGGCGATCTCCGACGACACGGCCAATGCCATCGACGAGGAAATCCGTAACATCATCGACCGCAACTACCAGCGTACCGAAAAAATCCTGCGCGAGAATATGGACAAGCTGCATATCATGGCTGAGGCCCTGATCAAGTACGAGACCATCGACAGCGACCAGATCACCGATATCCTCGAAGGCCGCACGCCGCGTCCGCCGGCGGACTGGGAAGACGGCGAGCCCAAATCCGGTTCGGGTCTGGGTTCCAGCAGCGCCGGTAAGGACAAGCCGGTGGATGGTACGGTGGGCGGGCCGGCGAGCCAGCATTGACACTGCATCTAATGAATAGTAAACGCGGTATGATGTCAGAATGATTTGCGGTTCACGGGATGAATACGTCATGCATCGTGCATCCGTCATCGCGGTTGTTTGACTGCGCCGGTAAGTCGCTGGACCTGTCCCGGCCGCAGGTCATGGGTATCCTCAATGTCACCCCCGATTCCTTTTCGGACGGGGGTGATTTCTTTTCCGTGTCGGCAGCCCTGGCGCATGCGCGACGGATGGTCGAGGAGGGCGCAGCGATTATCGATGTCGGCGGCGAGTCCACCCGACCCGGGGCACTGGGCGTGCCGCTCGAGGAAGAACTGCGGCGCGTTGTTCCGGTGATTCGTGCGCTGGCCGCGGAACTTCCCGTCCCTCTCTCCATTGATACCACCAAACCGGAAGTCATGCGCGCGGCAGTTGAGGCCGGTGCGGGTTTCATCAATGATGTCTACGCATTACGTGCACCTGGTGCGCCGGCGCTGGTCGCGGCGCTCGGCGTGCCGGTATGTCTCATGCATATGCAGGGTGAGCCGCGTACCATGCAGCAGAGTCCTCATTACGACGATGTGGTCGCCGAGGTCGGTAATTTTCTGAGGGAACGCGTCCGGACCTGTCGCGACGCGGGCATCGCGGAACGGCAGTTGCTCATCGATCCCGGTTTCGGGTTCGGGAAAACAGTCCGCCACAATCTGCTGTTGCTCGATGCGCTCGAGGCATTGCGGCAAATTGGACCACCACTACTTGTCGGTCTGTCGCGGAAATCTTTTCTCGGCGCTCTGCTTGATACGCCTGTAATGACGCGCCTGCACACCGGCCTAGCGGCGGCAACGGTTGCCGTCATGAAAGGGGCGGTACTGGTTCGCAGTCACGATGTCGGACCTACCGTGGAGGCGCTCAGGCTATGTGCCGCCTTGCAGTCACCGAACGATTGATTGCAAGGACGAGAGATGTGTAAAGAATGCAAAGAAGCCATACTTGCGTATGGCACGTTTCGTTGGCTTGCTTTATTCTCGTGCGTGCCTGAAAGGCCGACCATCAATAATAGACACCGCACACGCTTTGTGTCTTGGCGATGAACAAACATACACTATGCCCGAACAAGGTTGAGGCGAGCACACTGTGAAAAAACGCTATTTCGGTACCGACGGCATCCGCGGTCGTGTCGGTCAACATCCTATCACTGCAGAATTTGTCCTCAAGCTGGGCTGGGCGGTGGGGCGCGTGCTGGCAAGCGGACACGCGGAGGCCAAAGTCATTATCGGCAAGGACACGCGTATCTCGGGTTATATGTTCGAGTCATCGTTGCAGGCCGGATTGTCGGCCGCCGGAGTCGACATCTTCCTGCTCGGCCCGATGCCGACACCGGCCATCGCTTATCTCACGCGAACACTGCATGCGGATGCCGGTATCGTCATCAGCGCATCGCATAATCCGTATTACGACAACGGCATCAAATTCTTCTCCGCTGTCGGCAGGAAACTGCCTGACGAGATCGAACATGCCATCGAGGCGGAGCTGGACAAGCCCTTCGTGACAGTCGATTCCGCCGTGCTGGGCAAGGCGGAACGCCTGGTGGATGCCGGTGGTCGCTACATCGAATTCTGCAAGAGCACCATACCGTCGAGCGTGAGCTTTAGCGGGTTGAAAATCGTCGTGGATTGCGCCAACGGCGCGACCTATCATGTCGCGCCCAACGTGTTTAAGGAAGTCGGCGCACAGGTGATCAAGCTGGGTATCTCGCCGAACGGTCTGAACATCAACGACGAGTGCGGATCGACGCAACCGAAACTGCTGCAACAGGCCGTACTGGATAATGAGGCGGATCTGGGAATCGCGCTGGATGGCGACGGCGATCGCCTCATCATGGTTGACCACAAGGGTGAGATCGTCGACGGCGACGAGTTGCTTTATATCATCGCGCGCTCGCGACATCAGCGCGGCTGGCTCAACGACGGAGTAGTCGGTACGGTGATGAGCAATCTGGGCTTGGAGCTGGCATTGCAGACCGAAGGTATTACGCTACATCGTGCCGCGGTCGGCGATCGTAATGTCATGGAATTAATGGACCAGAAAGGCCTGACCTTGGGCGGTGAGTCATCTGGGCATATCATCTGCCTGGACCGGACCTCAACCGGCGATGCCATTATATCGGCCATGCAGGTGCTGGCTGAGGTGATCAAGACCGGCCGGAGCCTGCATGAGCTGAAGTCCGGGATGAGCAAGTTTCCACAAGTGATGATCAATGTCCCGCTGGCGGCGCGCATCGATCTGGCTAATTGCAAACCGGTTCAGGAGGCGCTGAAGAATGCCGAGACGCTGCTCGCTCAGCGTGGGCGCGTGCTGTTGCGTCCGTCCGGAACCGAACCCGTGGTACGCGTCATGGTCGAAGGTGAGGATGCCATGCAGGTGCAGCTATTAGCGGAGCAACTGGCCGAGACCGTCCGTAGCGCGGTGGCTTGAGACGTAATCCACCTCCGGCAGACTGGCTGCGACAGGCGATAAATTACGTGCGGCTGTCCATTGCTGTTCCATGTCCGTGCTTTTTCCGGTAAGCTTCCGGGCCATTTTCACGAGTAGCACGAGGAATAAACATGCGCCGTCCTTTCGTCGCCGGTAATTGGAAAATGAACGGCACCGCCGCCAGCAATAAATCACTGCTCGATGGTGTCAAGGCAGGCCTGGCTTCCGTCACATCCTCCGAAGTGGCCGTTTGTCCGCCGTACGTCTATCTGCGCGATGTGGCCGAGCAGCTCAAAGGCACGAACGTGGTGCTGGGCGCACAAAATCTGTCAGAGCAGAGTGCCGGCGCCTATACCGGCGAAATCTCCTCCGCCATGCTGCTGGACATGGGCTGCCGCTATGTCATCGTGGGCCACTCCGAACGCCGCGCTATTTACGGTGAAAGCGATGCCCTCGTGGCCAGCAAATTCGCCGCCGCGCGCAAGGCCGGACTGATTCCGATTTTGTGCGTAGGCGAGTTACTCGAGGAGCGTGAGGCCGGAACCACCGAGCAGGTAATCGCCCGACAGCTCGATGCAGTCCTGACGCTCGAAGGTATCGCGGCCTTTGCACAGGCCGTAGTCGCATATGAACCGGTCTGGGCGATCGGCACCGGCAAGACTGCGTCTCCTGATCAGGCGCAGGCCGTGCACGCCTTTATTCGCAACAAGCTGACGACGCAGGATGCTACAATAGCCGACAAGCTGCGTATCCTGTACGGAGGCAGCGTCAAGGCCGCAAATGCCGCTGAATTGTTCGGTATGACCGATATCGACGGCGGTCTGATCGGCGGTGCCGCATTGCAGGCCGAGGAATTTCTGGCCATCTGCCGCGCCGGTATCTGAGCGCGGCGGGTGGCTGGTCGGATCGAGCGCAGGGCCGAATCAAAAGGTAACAGAAGAAGATGCATACAATCTTACTGATCATTCATGTGCTGCTGGCCGTGAGCCTTATCGTGCTGGTACTTATTCAGCATGGCAAGGGCGCGGATGCCGGTGCGGCATTCGGCAGCGGTGCCTCCGCCACTGTGTTCGGTTCGCGCGGCTCGGCCTCGTTTCTGACGCGTGCCACAGCGGTCCTGGCCACGCTGTTTTTCGTTACCAGTCTGTCGCTCGCGTATCTTGCCGGGCAGACCAAAACGGTCAAGAGTGTTACCGAGGAAGTGTCGACTCCGGCGAGTGTGCCCGCCAAGCCGGCAGATACCAGCGATGTGCCTAGCCTGGCTCCTGCGCAGAAACCAAAACCAGTTCAGGATGCGCCGCCCGCTACGGTACCGGCAGGGGGAAACAGCAAGTAACGAGCGAGCAGTGACGAGTGAAGAGTCAGAGAAGACTAATCCCCGTGACTCGCTACCCGCTACTCGCAACTCGCTACTGGAAGTATAGCCGACGTGGTGGAATTGGTAGACACGCTATCTTGAGGGGGTAGTGACGTAAGTCGTGAGAGTTCGAGTCTCTCCGTCGGCACCAACAAGTAAAAAACGGTATCAGGTTGATACCGTTTTTTTATGCCCCCAGAAATCTCACAACGGATTGATGGGCAATGAATTTGGGACATGACATTGGCTTGACATGGCCAAAGCGCGTGGCCTAGACTTCGAAAGATTAGAACAACGCTATAAACATTCTCCCGAATAGCGCAGAGGGGTTTTTATATGCTTGAAAACTATCTGCCCATCCTGGTTTTCATCGTGATCGGCATACTGTTCGGGGTAGTGCCCATCCTGGCCGGCCGCTTGCTCGCGCCGCACAAACCCGATATGGAAAAACTCGCTCCCTACGAATGCGGCTTCGAAGCATTCGAGGACTCGCGCATGAAATTCGACGTGCGCTATTACCTGGTTGCCATCCTGTTCATCATCTTCGATCTGGAGATCGCCTTTCTGTTTCCCTGGGCGGTTTCGCTCAAGCAGATCGGGCTGTTCGGTTTCCTGGCCATGGTCCTGTTTCTGGGTATCCTGGTAATCGGCTTCATTTACGAATGGAAGAAGGGTGCCCTGGAATGGGAATAGAAGGCGTACTGGAAAAAGGTTTCATCACCACATCAGCCGACAAGCTCATCAACTGGGCGCGCACCGGTTCGTTGTGGCCGATGACCTTCGGCCTGGCCTGCTGTGCCGTGGAGATGATGCAGGCTGGCGCCTCACGCTACGACCTGGACCGTTTCGGCATCGTGTTCCGGCCCAGCCCGCGACAATCCGACGTGATGATCGTCGCCGGCACGCTCTGCAACAAGATGGCGCCGGCGCTGCGCAAGGTCTACGATCAGATGACCGAGCCGCGCTGGGTGATTTCCATGGGTTCATGCGCCAACGGCGGCGGTTACTATCACTATTCGTATTCCGTAGTGCGCGGTTGTGACCGCATTGTGCCTGTGGATATCTACGTACCGGGCTGTCCACCGACCGCTGAAGCATTGATTTACGGCATTCTGCAGTTGCAGAACAAAATCCGCCGCACCAACACCATCGCGCGCTGATGGCGCGTGCTCACAGACCAATGCTTCCCGTCAATTTATCGTGCCTGCCAAAGACTAAGTAACCAGCCATGACAGCCCAATCCCATACCACGCTGAAACTCGACGCACTCGTTGACCGCCTCAACGAACGCTTCGGTGATGCCTTGACAAAATGCGTCGTGGCAGTCGGCGAAGTCACCATCGAAGTGTCGCATGAACGTCTGATCGAGGTCTGCAAGGGTCTGCGCGATACACGCGAACTCGCCTTCGAACAGCTCATGGACATTGCCGGTGTCGATTATTCCACCTATGGCCGGGACGAATGGGAGACCGAAGACGCCAGTGCCATGGGCTTCAGTCGCGGTGTCGCCGCGAACGATGCCGGGCGCTTGGGCATCACCGCGGATGAAACGCCGGCTACCAGCGCTGACAGCCGGCGTTTCGCCGCGGTCTATCATCTGCTGTCGATTCCGCACAACAGTCGTCTTCGCGTGCGATGCTACGCGTCGGACGATGCCTTTCCGGTGTTGCCCTCGGTGATCGATATCTGGAACAGTGCCAACTGGTACGAGCGCGAGGCGTTCGATTTGTACGGGATTATTTTTTCCGGTCATCCCGACTTGCGCCGCCTGCTCACCGATTACGGCTTTATTGGGCATCCGTTCCGCAAGGACTTTCCGCTCAGCGGCAATGTCGAGATGCGTTACGACCCGGAACAGGGCCGTGTCATTTATCAACCGGTCAGCATCGAGCCGCGCGTGTTGGTGCCGCGCGTGATCCGTCACGACAATCGTTATACCGGCAAAGTTGGCGGCGATGCCTGAGATCCGCAATTTCACCATGAACTTCGGTCCGCAGCACCCGGCGGCGCACGGCGTGCTGCGTCTGGTGCTGGAGATGGACGGCGAGGTGATCCAGCGCGCTGATCCGCACATCGGTCTGCTGCACCGTGCCACCGAAAAGCTCGCCGAGAGTAAACCCTACAATCAGTCGATCGGTTACATGGACCGGCTCGATTACGTATCGATGATGTGCAACGAACACGGCTATGTGTTGGCCATAGAAAAACTGCTCGGTGTGACGCCGCCGCTGCGTGCCCAGTACATCCGCGTGATGTTCGACGAGATCACGCGTATTCTCAATCACCTGCTGTGGATCGGTGCGCACGCACTCGACGTCGGCGCCATGACAGTATTCCTGTACGCGTTCCGTGAACGCGAGGATCTGATGGACTGTTACGAAGCTGTGTCGGGTACGCGCATGCACGCCGCCTATTATCGTCCCGGTGGCGTTTACCGTGACCTGCCCGAGCGCATGCCGCAACACCTGCAGACCAGCGTGCGCAGCGCCAAGGATATAGACCGGCTCAACGATAACCGTCAGGGCTCATTGCTCGATTTCATCGAGGATTTTACGCGGCGTTTTCCGACCTGCGTCGATGAATACGAAACCCTGCTGACCGACAACCGCATCTGGAAGCAGCGCACTGTGGATATCGGCGTGGTCAGTCCGGAACGCGCCCTGCAACTCGGTTTCTCAGGGCCGATGTTGCGCGGCTCCGGCTTCGCCTGGGACCTGCGCAAGAAGCAGCCGTATGAAGTTTACGATCGCATGGACTTCGATATTCCGGTTGGTACGCATGGCGATTGTTACGACCGGTATCTGGTGCGTATGGAAGAGATGCGCCAGTCCAATCGTATTATAAGGCAGTGCGTGGACTGGCTGCGCGCCAATTCCGGCCCGGTGATAATCGGCGATCACAAGATTGCGCCGCCACCGCGCGCCGAAATGAAGGCCGACATGGAGGCGCTGATCCATCATTTCAAACTGTTCACGGAAGGCTTCTGCATTCCGGCCGGCGAAGCCTATGCCGCAATTGAACATCCCAAGGGCGAGTTCGGCGTCTACCTGATCTCCGACGGGGCCAACAAGCCCTATCGTCTTAAGGTGCGTGCGCCGGGATTCGCGCATCTTTCCGCGCTCAACGAGATGATCCAGGGCCATATGCTCGCCGACGTGGTGGCTATGATCGGCACGCAGGACATCGTATTCGGCGAGATTGACCGATGATGGTTATAAGAATGAACCACCAAGGACACCAAGAAATATTTATGATGGAGTTGTCGTCTCTCCCTTCTTGTCGTGGTTATGACTGGGATACCGCCGCAATCGATGGTTCTTTTCCAGTCTTGGCGTCCTTGGCGGTTTAAATCAGAGAATTTGAATGTCTGGCAACACTTCAGAGATGATCGCAGCCGAATCACGCGCCAGGATTGACGTGTGGATCGCCAAGTATCCACAGGATCGCAAACAGTCAGCGGTGCTGGCGGCGTTGACCATCGTGCAGGAACAGAATGGCGGCTGGCTGAGCCCGGAGCTAATGGATGCGGTGGCGGAATATCTGGACATGCCGCGCGTCACTGTCTACGAAGTCGGCAGTTTTTATTCGATGTTCGACCTGAGTCCGGTCGGCCGGCACAAGGTATCCGTGTGCAATAACATCTCCTGCTTGCTGAACGGCGCCGAAGCTATACTCGAACACATCGAAAAACAGTATGGTGTGCTGCCTGGCGAGACCACCAAGGATGGGTGCTTCACGCTCAAGAAGGAAGAAGAATGCCTGGCAGCCTGCTGTGGCGCACCAATGATGTCGGTGGACGGGCATTATCATGAGAATCTCACGATTGAGAAGGTCGACGAGATACTCGGTTCATTGGAATAGGAGAGCAAAGATTTAAAGATAAAAGATAAAAGTAAGTGCAGGAGCGTCGTTTACATTCATCTTTAACCTTTTTATCTGAACTGATGGCCAACGAAATCTGTTTTCAAACGCTGCAATACGACCAGCCCTGGACGCTTGAGAATTACCTCAAGGTGGGTGGTTATCAGGCGTGGAAAAAGATCCTTGCGGAGAAAACCCCGCAGGAGCAGATCATCGATGCGCTCAAGAAATCCTGTTTGCGTGGTCGCGGCGGCGCCGGTTTCAGTACCGGCCTGAAATGGAGCTTTATGCCACGCAATGCCGATATGCAGAAATACATAGTCTGCAACTCCGACGAAAGTGAACCGGGTACCTGCAAGGATCGCGACATCCTGCGCTACAACCCGCACGCCGTGATCGAAGGCATGGCCATTGCCGGCTATACCATCGGTGCGACGGTCGGCTACAACTATCTGCGCGGTGAATTCCATCACGAACCCTACGAACATTTCGAGCACGCCCTGCGCGAGGCCTATGATGCCGGCCTGCTGGGCCAAAACGTGCTTGGCGCGGGAGTCGATTTCGACTGCTACGGACATCTCGGCGCCGGTGCCTACATTTGCGGCGAAGAGACCGCGTTGCTTGAATCGCTGGAAGGCAAGAAAGGACTGCCGCGTTTCAAACCGCCGTTTCCCGCCAACTACGGCCTGTACGGCAAGCCCACCACCATCAACAACACCGAGACGTTGGCATCGGTGCCGGCAATCCTGCGCAACGGCTGGGAATGGTTCTTGAATCTCGGCAAGCCCAACAACGGCGGTGTGAAACTGTTTTCAGTGTCGGGTCACGTCAATAAACCGGGCAATTTCGAAATTCCGCTCGGCACATCGTTTCGTGAATTGCTGGCCCTGGCAGGTGGCGTGCGTGACGGTCACAAGCTCAAAGCGGTGATCCCCGGCGGTTCGTCCATGCCGGTGCTGCCGGCCGAACTCATCATGGACTGTGACATGGATTATGATTCGCTGGCCAAGGCGGGTTCTGCGCTGGGTTCGGGTGCGGTTATCGTTATGGACGATTCGACTTGCATGGTGAAGGCTCTGCAACGTCTGTCACGCTTCTACTACGCTGAGTCCTGCGGGCAGTGCACCCCGTGCCGCGAAGGCACCTGCTGGATGTACCGGGTACTGACCCGTATCGAAACCGGGCATGGCCGGCCGGAGGATATGGAACTGTTGATCAACGCCGCAGGGCAGATCGAGGGGCACACCATCTGCGCCTTTGGCGAAGCGGCGGCCTGGCCGGTGCAGAGTTTTCTGAAACATTATCGCGCCGAATTCGAATATCACATCAGCAACCGCCGCTGCCTCGTCGGTCCCGGTGCCAACCACAAGGGCACCGCGGCATGAGTGCGCATCCGCAGGTACCTTCTGACAACAGCATCACCATCGAAGTTGATGGACGTCTCCTGAAGGCAGAAAAAGGCCAGATGATCATCCAGGTTACGGATGAGGCCGGTATCAACATTCCCCGCTTCTGTTATCACAAGAAACTGCCGATTGCGGCCAATTGCCGCATGTGCCTGGTCGAGGTTGAGCGTTCGCCCAAACCCATGCCGGCCTGTGCCACCCCGGTGATGGATGGCATGAAGGTATTCACGCATTCGCCCAAGGCGATTGCTTCACAGCGCGGCGTAATGGAATTTCTGCTTATCAATCATCCGCTCGACTGCCCGATCTGCGATCAGGGCGGTGAATGTGAATTACAGGATCTGGCACTGGGTTTCGGGCGTGGCGTGTCGCGCTTCGCCGAAAGCAAGCGCGTGGTACAAGACAAGAATGTCGGGCCGCTAATCTCCACCGACCTGACGCGCTGCATTCATTGCACGCGTTGCATCCGCTTCCTCGATGTCATCGCCGGTCACAAGGAACTCGGCGCCACCGGCCGTGGCGAGCATATGACGATCGGCACCTATATAGAGCGTGCAATCGAATCCGAGATGTCCGGTAATGTCATCGATGTCTGCCCGGTCGGTGCGCTGACCTCCAAACCGTTCCGTTACACCGCGCGTGCCTGGGAACTGGTACAGCATGAAGGTATTGCGGCTCACGATTGCGTCGGTTCCAATCTGTACGCACACACCCGCGGCCACGGTGGCAAGATAATGCGAGTCGTGCCGCGCGACAACGAGGCGGTCAATGAAGTCTGGTTGTCGGACCGTGACCGGTTTAGCTACCAGGGGCTCGATCATGCCGAGCGTCTGACGCAGCCGATGATCAAGCACGGTGGCGAATGGCAGACGACCGACTGGGAAACCGCGCTTGCGTTGGCGGCGCAGGGCCTGCGCGATGTAATTGCTAAAGACGGCCCGGATCGGATTGGCGCACTGGCATCACCAAGCGCCACTCTGGAAGAGCTCTATCTGTTACAGAAATTGTTGCGCAGGCTGGGCTGCAACAACATCGATCATCGCCTCCGCCAGATGGATTTCACCGCACAGGACAATGAACCGGATTATCCGGGTCTGGGCCACAGCATCGCCGATCTGGAACGTCTCGATGCCATTTTGCTGATCGGCAGCAATGTGCGCAAGGAACAACCCATCATCGCACACCGCTTGCGTCAGATGTCCTTGCGCGGTGCGCGTGTGATGTTTGTCAATCCGCGACATTATGAATTTCATTTTCCGGTCACCCGGCAGATTGTTGCCGCACCGCATGCACAAGTGCAGGAACTGGCCGGTATTGCCAGCGCGCTGTGCACGCGATTGAGCAAGCCGGTGCCGCAGGGACTGAATGAACTTTTGGGGCAAACTACACCGAGTGCGGCGCAATCGGACGTTGCCGAACAGCTGGCACGTGGCGGTCGGGTCAGCGTCTTGCTCGGCTCGTTGGCAACGCTGTCGCCACACTATGCCGCGCTGCGCGCACTGGCGACGTTGATTGGCGAACTGTGTACGGCTACCGTCGGCAGTCTCAGCGATGGCGCCAATGGCGCCGGTGCCTGGCTGGCGGGTGTTGTACCGCACCGCGGCGCTGCTGCCTCGAAGTGTGCACAGAGCGGGCTTGATGCGCACGCGATGCTGGAGCAGCCACGGCGCGCATACCTGCTCATGGGTGTTGAAACCGAAGCCGATTGCCATGACCCGGCGCTGGCACGCGCGGCCTTGGCACAGGCCTTCGTGGTATCGATGACGGCCTATGCGTCCGCTGAGACCAAGGCGTTGGCTGATGTCCTGCTACCGATTGCGACCTTCGCCGAAACGGCCGGCACCTTCGTCAATATTGAAGGCCGCTGGCAGCGATTCCAGGGACTGACAGCGCCGAAGGGTGAGGCGCGCCCGGCCTGGAAACTGCTGCGCGTGCTGGGCAACCTGCTCGAACAGGCTGGCTTCGAATACGTTTCCGTCGGGCAGGTGCACGATGAACTGCACGGGTTGTGTGAAGCGCTACCGGTAAATTCTCGGCCAATCTGGCAGGCACCGCAACAACCGTTGGCTCCTGTAGAGCCGCTACGTTGCGCCGATCTGCCGCCGTATGCTGTTGATGCCATCACGCGCCGTGCCGATGCTTTGCAGCAGACGCACGATGCGCAGGTAGCGCCGCTCAGCATGAATGCTGCGCTGGCGCAAAAACTTGGCATAACCGACAGCGCAAGTGTTGTGGTAACACAAGGTGCCGGACACGCAAATCTGCCGGTAACGATTGATGAGGGTGTTCCCGATGGCTGTGTGTGGATTCCGACGGGTATCGCGGCAACGGCCGCTCTCGGGCCGGCATATGGACCGGTAAAGCTGGGATGATAGCGGCGAAATGCGTCGGTTTGCGTCGTACGAATCCGCCCAATATTAAAAAATTATGATCGAACTGTTCAACACATTCTGGAGCATGGTGCCTGTCGATTTGCAGACGCTGATTGTGATCGTGCTCAAGATCATGCTCATCGTGCTGCCGCTAATGCTGGGAGTGGCCTATCTAACCTACGCCGAGCGCAAGATTATCGGTTACATGCAGGCGCGCATCGGCCCGAACCGTGTCGGGCCCAGGGGTTGGTTGCAACCCATCGCCGATGCTGTAAAACTGTTGATGAAAGAAATCATCGTGCCCACCCGCTCGGACCGGTTCCTGTTTTTCATGGCCCCGGTGCTGGCAATCGGTCCGGCACTGGCGGCATGGGCGGTCATCCCCTTCGACGGTGAACTGGTGCTGGCGAACATCAATGCCGGCCTGCTGTATGTCCTCGCGCTTACGTCGATGGGGGTGTACGGTGTAATCATCGCCGGCTGGGCCTCGAATTCGAAATACGCTTTTCTGGGCTCGATGCGTTCCGCCGCGCAGATTGTCGCTTACGAAATTGCCATGGGTTTCGCACTGGTCGGTGTGCTGATGGCGGCCGGCAGCCTCAACCTCGGCGAAATTGTGATGGCACAATCCGGCAGCATCATTCACTGGTTCTGCTTGCCGCTGCTGCCCTTGTTTGTGGTCTATTTCATTTCCGGAGTCGCCGAAACCAACCGCGCACCGTTCGATGTGGCGGAAGGCGAATCCGAGATCGTCGGCTTCCACGTTGAATACGCGGGCATGGCCTTCGCAGTGTTCTTCCTGGCCGAATATGCCAACATGATCATGGTGGCGACCCTCGCAGCGCTGCTGTTCCTGGGTGGCTGGTTGTCGCCGTTCCAGGGTGTGCCCGGTCTGGAGATGCTGTTTGCTTGGGTTCCCGGACTGGTGTGGCTGCTGGCCAAAGTCTCGCTCATGCTGTTGCTGTTCCTGTGGTTTCGCGCCACATTCCCGCGCTATCGCTACGATCAGATCATGCGTCTGGGCTGGAAGGTATTCATTCCGATAACGATAGTCTGGTTGATGGTGATCGGTGCTGCGATACTCGGTCATCTGCGACCCTGGTTCGCATGAGGATAACGCAATGAATGCAATCCGGGATTACCTGAAGAGCCTGATGTTATGGGAGATGCTGAAAGCCATGCGGCTCACCGGCAAGTATCTGTTCGCCAGGAAGGTTACCATCCAGTATCCGGAGGAAAAAACGCCCAAGTCACCGCGATTCCGCGGCCTGCATGCGCTGCGCCGCTATCAGAATGGCGAGGAGCGCTGCATTGCCTGCAAATTATGCGAGGCCGTGTGTCCGGCATTGGCCATTACAATCGAATCCGAGTTGCGCGCCGACGGAACACGTCGCACCACGCGCTACGACATCGATCTGTTCAAGTGCATATACTGCGGCTTTTGCGAGGAGTCCTGTCCGGTCGATTCCATCGTCGAGACTGATATCCTCGAGTACCATTTCGAGAATCGCGGTGAAAACATCATGACAAAGCAGAAATTGCTCGAGATCGGTGACAAGTATGAGTCACAGATCGCCGCGGCACGCTCGGCGGATGCGCGGTATCGATGAAGTGTCTGTCGTTGTTAAATACAAAGACGCAAAGTGCACAGAGTAATGCTGAATATATTTTGTAATATAAATGCGTGGCGTAAGGGGGCTGATACAAAATCTCTGTGCCCTTTGTGTCATTGCGTTAACGGATTTTTATATTTATGAGTTTTGAGAAAATAACATTCTTTACTCTTGCCGTGATTCTGGTTCTCGCCGCCCTGCGCGTGATCACTGCGCGCAATCCGGTGCATGCCGTCATGTTCCTGGTGCTGGCGTTCTTCACCAGTGCCGGCTTGTGGCTGCTGCTGGAGGCCGAGTTTCTGGCCATCACGCTGGTGCTGGTCTATGTCGGCGCGGTGATGGTGCTGTTCCTGTTCGTGGTGATGATGCTGGATATCAACCTGGCGCCGTTGCGCGAGGGCTTCACGCGCTATCTGCCGCTGGGCGGGATGGTGGCATTCGCTATCGTCGTGGAGCTGTATCTGACGCTGGGCGCGAGCCGCTTCGGACTCAAGTCAGTGCCGGCACCCACGAGACACACTGCGGATTACAGCAACACCAAGGAGCTGGGGCAGGTGTTGTATACAGATTATGTCTACTCCTTCGAGATCGCGGCGGTGATACTGCTGGTGGCGATCATCGCGGCGATTGCCCTGACCATGCGCAAGCGCCCGGAAACCAAGCGTCAGGATCCGGCCAGGCAGTCGGCGGTCCGCAGTCAGGACCGGGTGCGTCTGGTAAAGATGGACGCAGAGAAGCGATAACTCATGATTGCACTTTCCGACTACCTGATTCTTGGCGCCATCCTGTTCTGCCTGAGCGTGGCGGGAATCTTTCTTAACCGCAAGAATGTCATTATTCTCCTGATGGCCATCGAACTGATGCTGTTGGCGGTGAATATGAATTTCATCGCTTTTTCGCATTATCTCGGCGACACGGCCGGACAGGTTTTCGTGTTTTTTATCCTGACCGTGGCGGCGGCCGAGTCGGCTATCGGTCTGGCCATCCTGGTGGTGCTGTTCCGGAATCGCCACACCATCAACGTCGACGACCTCGACAGTTTGAAGGGCTAGGGCATGGAGAAAATCTACCTCGCGATCGTGCTTGCGCCGCTGCTCGGAGCCGCCATAGCCGGCCTTTTCTGCATGAAGATCAACCGTTCGCTGGCGCACTGGTCCACCATCCTAGGCGTGGCCGTGTCCTTCGTGCTGTCACTGTGGGTACTCAAGCAGTCGCTGGTGGATAACGTCAGTTACAACGGCACCGTCTACACATGGATGGTGAGCGACGGGATTCATTTCCAGGTCGGCTTCCTGGTCGACAGGCTTACCGCGCTGATGATGACAGTAGTCACCTTCGTGTCGCTGATGGTGCACATCTACACCATCGGCTACATGGCAGAAGATCCTGGCTACAACCGCTTCTTCAGCTATATAGCACTATTTACCTTCTCCATGTTGATGCTGGTGATGTCGAACAACTTCATGCAGCTGTTTTTCGGCTGGGAAGCAGTGGGTGTGGTGTCGTATCTGCTGATCGGCTTCTGGTACACGAAAGAGACGGCCATCTACGCCAGTCTCAAGGCCTTCCTGGTCAACCGTGTCGGCGACTTCGGGTTTCTGCTCGGCATCGCCGCTGTACTTATGTACACCAACAGCCTGGATTACGCGACAGTATTCGCGGCGGCGCCGGGTCTGGTGGGGAAGACTTTGCAGGTGATACCCGGGCACGACTGGTCGGTGCTGTCCCTGACCTGCATCCTGTTGTTCATCGGTGCCATGGGTAAGTCAGCGCAGGTTCCACTGCATGTCTGGTTGCCCGATTCGATGGAGGGCCCGACGCCGATCTCGGCACTGATTCATGCGGCCACCATGGTAACCGCCGGCATCTTCATGGTGGCACGGATGTCGCCTCTGTTCGAGTTGTCCGAGACCGCGCTGTCGGTAGTGTTGGTGATCGGTTCCATCACGGCCTTGTTCATGGGCTTCCTCGGTATCGTTCAGAACGACATCAAGCGCGTGATTGCCTATTCGACCCTGTCACAACTCGGCTACATGTGCGTGGCACTGGGCGCGTCGGCCTATGCCGCCGGCATTTTTCATCTGATGACCCACGCCTTCTTCAAGGCGTTGCTGTTTCTGGCTGCCGGTTCCGTGATTATCGCCATGCACCACGACCAGGATATCCGCAACATGGGTGGCCTGAAAAAATATCTGCCCATCACTTATTGGACGTCGCTGGCCGGCTCATTGGCGCTGATTGGCTTTCCGGGTTTCTCGGGGTTCTTTTCCAAGGACGCCATCATCGAGGCGGTGCACGCATCGCACCTGCCGGGCGCCGGTTTTGCGTATTTCGCCGTGTTGTCGAGCGTATTTGTGACTGCGCTGTATTCATTCCGCCTGATCTTCCTGGTTTTCCATGGCAAAGAGCGCTTCCATACCCACAGCGCTATGATCGATCATGAGCAAGACCACCATGGCCATGGCGGCGCGCCACAAGAACCACCGGCCGTGGTCACGGCGCCGCTGATTCTGCTCGCCATACCGTCTGTGGGCATCGGTTTCTACACTGTTGCGAAGATATTGTTTGGTAATTATTTTGGTACGGCTATCCATGTCGAAAAGACACATGATGTGCTCGCCGTTATTGGCGAGGAGTTTCATGGTCCCCTGGCGATGATGGAACACGGGCTGACGCAAGCACCGTTCTGGCTGGCAATGGCGGGTGTTGTGACTGCATGGTATGTCTATTTGTATCGTCCCGGCATCGCCAATTCGATTGCCAAATCCTTCAGCGGCTTATATAAGCTGCTGCTGAATAAATATTTCGCGGACAGGATCAACGAGATCGTGTTCGCCAGCGGTAGCCGCGGCATAGGCAGGGCATTCTTCAAGGGCGGAGATACCTATCTGATCGATGGCATGCTGGTGAACGGCTCGGCTCGACTTATTGGCGCCTTCGCCGCGATCGCGCGCCGCATGCAAACCGGTTACCTGTATCACTATGCCTTCGCCATGATCGTCGGCGTGCTTGGCTTGCTGAGTTGGCTAATGCTGCGATGAATAATCCGGCGATAAATAAAGAATCGAATACATGCTGACTGATTTGCCATTACTGAGCCTTGTCATCTGGGTGCCGATCCTCGGCGGTCTGGTCGTGCTTGCTGTCGGTGATCATGAACCCTGGGGCGCGCGCACCGTGGCGCTGCTGGTGGCGCTGGCGACATTTGCACTGAGCATACCGCTGTACACCGGTTTCGATACCCAGACCGCCAATATGCAGTTTATCGAGTTGGCGCCATGGATACCGACCTTCAATATCAATTACCACCTCGGCATCGACGGGATTGCGCTGCCAATGATCCTGCTGACGACATTCACTACCGTGCTGGTGGTGATCGCCGGGTGGGAAGTCATCCGCTACAAACCGGCACAATACATGGCTTCCTTCCTGATCATGGAGGGTCTCATGAACGGCGTGTTTGCCTCGCTCGATGCCATGCTCTTTTACGTGTTCTGGGAGGCCATGTTAGTGCCGATGTTCCTGATCATCGGCGTATGGGGCGGGCCGCGTCGCGTCTATGCGACCATCAAGTTCTTTCTCTATACCTTCCTCGGCTCGGTGTTCATGCTGGTCGCATTGATCTACCTGCATTATCAGGCGGACAGCTTCTCGATTCTGGATTTCCAGGATCTACCGTTGGGGCTAAAGCAACAGCTGTGGATCTTCATCGCCTTCCTGATGGCATTCTCGGTAAAGGTGCCGATGTGGCCGGTGCACACCTGGTTACCGGATGCGCATGTTGAGGCGCCGACCGGCGGTTCGGTGGTGCTGGCGGCGATTATGCTCAAGGTAGGCGCTTATGGATTCCTGCGCTTCAGTCTGCCGATCACACCCGATGCCAGCCATGAACTGGATTGGCTGATGATAGGACTGTCTCTGATTGCGGTGGTGTACATCAGTTTTGTGGCGCTGGTGCAGGAGGACATGAAAAAGCTCGTCGCCTATTCGTCCATCGCGCATATGGGCTTCGTGACACTGGGCCTGTTTATCAGCTTCGACCTCATAGAGCACACCAGCAGCATGCAGGGTGCGGCTCTGGGCGTGGAAGGCAGCCTGGTGCAAATGGTATCGCACGGCTTCATCTCCGGTGCGATGTTTCTCTGCATCGGCGTGATGTACGACCGTATACACAGTCGCCAGATCAAGGACTACGGCGGCGTGGTCAATACCATGCCGGTATTCGCCGCCTTCATGCTGCTGTTTGCCATGGCCAACTCAGGACTACCGGGTACTTCCGGATTCGTCGGCGAGTTCATGGTGATTCTGGCGAGCTTTCAGGCCAATGCCTGGTTTGCCTTCTTGGTGGCCACCATGATGATACTGGGCGCAGCCTATACGCTGTGGATGTTCAAGCGTGTGATCTTCGGACCGGTAGCCAACGACAAGGTCGCGGCAATGAAGGATATCAGCCGGCGTGAGTTCATCGTGCTCGGTTCTCTGGCTGTTCCGGTGGTGGTATTCGGTGTCTGGCCGGCACCCCTGGTGGATGTCATGCACGCCACGGTTACCAATCTGTTACAGCATATTGCGATATCGAAGTTTTGAATGAACGAACCGATCAACAGTAATCCGGATCTGGAATGCACATGAGTTTTGTAATGCCCGATTTCATGCTTGCTGCCCCCGAGATCTTAGTGCTCGGCATGGCCTGCCTGATTCTGGTTGTGGATGTGTTCCTGGCGGAGCGCAATCGCGCGGTTTCGTATTATCTGGCGCAGATCACCTTGCTGGGGGCGGCGCTGCTGACCTATGCGCAGCTGGGCGGCGAAACCCGACTAAGTTTCAGCGACAGCTTCATCAGTGACCCGCTCAGTGTGTTACTCAAACTGTTCATCTACGTGATGATGCTCGGCGTATTTCTGTACTCGCGTGACTACCTGCGCGATCGCAAGCTATTCAAGGGCGAGTACTACGTGTTGGGCCTGTTCGCACTGCTGGGCATGATGGTAATGGTCTCGGCGCACGGTCTGCTGACCGTCTATCTGGGTCTCGAACTGCTGTCACTGTCGTTATATGCGCTGGTGGCCTTCGACCGCGATTCGGCACGTGCCTCGGAAGCGGCCATGAAGTACTTCGTGTTGGGCGCGCTGGCCTCGGGAATGCTGCTGTACGGCATGTCGATGCTGTACGGCGCATCCGGCAGTCTGGACATTGCGACCATCGGCACCTATATCCGCCAGCATGCCGGTACCGATTTCGTGTTGGTACTCGGCTTGGTATTCGTCATCGTAGGTCTGGGCTTCAAGCTGGGTGCAGTGCCGTTCCATATGTGGTTGCCGGATGTTTATAGCGGCGCCGCTGCGCCGGTTACTCTACTCATCAGCACTGCGCCCAAGATCGCTGCCTTCGCGATGGTCATGCGTCTTTTGACAGAGGCGCTGGGCAATCTGCACACCGAGTGGCGCGATATGCTGATCATTCTGGTGTTGCTGTCGCTGGCAGTCGGCAACATCGTCGCCATTGCACAGACCAACATCAAGCGCATGCTGGCCTATTCGACCATCTCGCATGTCGGTTTCCTGCTGCTGGGTGTGCTCGCCGGTACCGCCGACGGTTACGCGGCGGCCACGTTTTATGTGGTGACCTACACCCTCATGGCCCTGGGTGCCTTCGGCATGATTATTTTGCTGAGTCGCGCCGGCTTCGAGGCCGAAATGCTCGATGACTTCAAGGGGCTGAACGAACGCAGTCCCTGGTTCGCCTTCATGATGTTGATTCTGATGTTCTCCATGGCAGGTGTGCCGCCTACGGTAGGCTTTTACGCCAAGTTCGTGGTGTTGAGCGCTGTGATCGATATCGACCTGACCTGGCTTGCCGTTGCCGCCGTTGTGTTCTCTATTATCGGCGCCTATTACTATCTGCGCGTCATCAAGCTCATGTACTTCGACAAGCCGGTGGACGAAACACCTCTGAAGGCGGCCTTCGACATGCGTGTATTGCTGAGCGTTAACGGCCTTGCGGTTCTGGGGCTCGGCCTGTTTCCCGGCGCGCTGTTGACCTGGTGTGCCAATTCCATGGGTTGATTCCAGCCGTACCGTGCCTCGTCAATCACGACACGACGCTATTCCCGTGTTACAAGACTTGCTAAAATAACCCCTCGTCGGTACACTGCCGCCGGTTGATGCGGGGTGGAGCAGTCCGGTAGCTCGTCGGGCTCATAACCCGAAGGTCGTAGGTTCAAATCCTACCCCCGCTACCATTTAACTTGTTGAATATAAAAATAAATATTATTATTTCGTCAGTCGCTCGTGACCGTTTGATCACTTCAAGCAGTATTCGCCTTCCTTAATTTCCTTCCTGCCCAAGCTAATCCAGCGCGCGTATGGTTTAAGGGTAGTTGATTTGCTCTTGCGCGCCACTTAAAGTGGCGCGATAATCATATTGCGCCATATAAATGCTGTTTTATGGCGCAATATGTCTCTTGCGCCATAAGGGGGTGGTTATGCCCAAGCTTATTCCACAAGTCGAGCTCACTGCTGTTCTAACAGCGGCTGCACATTTCCCAGAGGGCGGGGCTATTGAGGACATTGGTGGCGTGCTGGAGTTTACGTTGCCGCGCCGTACCTTGCAGCGCCGCTTGGCATTGCTCGTCGCGCAGCAGCGTCTGGCCGTCGAAGGTCGGGGTCGTGGCAGTCGCTATCGGCTGCCTGCCGTCGGTGGAGAGGCGCACATCCCGGTTGCCACCGCCAGGTTGGTGGCACAGGGTGAGGTCTATGTTCCTATTTCCCCTGAGGGGGAGGTGATCAAGCAGGCGATACGCCAGCCGATCCAGAACCGCCGACCTGTCGGGTACAACCGGGCGTTTCTTGGCGCGTACCGGCCCAACGACACTTTTTATCTCACACCGGAAATCCGGCGGCAACTTCGCGAATTCGGTCAATCCCCTGATGGTCA
>JBBQDK010000031.1:0-22478 GCA_038319625.1 Gammaproteobacteria bacterium | reverse complement strand
AATACCCCGAAATAATACGTAGCCACTCTCTACGCGACATGAATTCAACTATACCATCGCAACTACAGCAAGTTATGAAGACCAGAAACGTCAGGTTACCCACTAATTCTGCGGAGGAGCCAAATGTACAAGGGTGGGTTTTTTGCGTAACCCACCAGGCGTTGCGAAGCAACACAAAACGTTTTTTAGGGGGTGCCTGAGGCACAGCCGATGAGTTACGGCGCAAGTAGCGCGCCTGCTCCATCCTACATTTACTCACCAGTGAAATTAAATGTAGGATAAGTGAGGCTGTTTTTTGCTGTAACCCATCAATACGCTGCAAGGCGGAGCCGGAATACGATGGATGGGTTACGCTGCGCTTCACCATCCTACGCGCTGTGTGCACGGCGCGATGTCGCGCCGCATTGCGTGCGTCAGTATCGAGCCAGTGCTTTACTTGTCGTTCGCAATTTTGAGGTCGGACCAGACCGATTTCACGTGCTCTGTGTTGCGAGCGGTTGAAATCGCCAGGTTGGCTTCTTTCTGGGTGTTGGCGGTTCCGGTCAGCCAGACAACGCCATCCTTGTCGGTGTCGACTCTGATGTGCTTCATGCTGCCTGGGTGATCGGCTGCCAGCTTGGCCTTGATCTGGGTGGTGATTACCGAATTCTGTACCCATGTCATAGGGTGTGCGCGGTCCGCGTCGCGGTCTCCGGCGTTGACCAGTACAGGGGCGAGCAGGGTGCTGAGGATGATCGCGGTTGTTGCGAGTTTGATGTTCATGGCGTGTCCTTTCTTCAGAGGCTAGGATAATTGAGCGCGAATGATCCAACACGTGGTGATTTGTATCTGTTCGTTGGTGTACAGCGGGTAAGACGGGAATGGCACTTGCTTAAACTCAAGGGTGGGTTAGCGTTTTTTGCGTAACCCACCAAGCGTAGCGAGGCAACACAAGGCCCTTGTTTAAAGTGTGCCTGACGGCACAGCCGATGGGTTACGGGGCAAACAGCGCGCCTTACCCATCCTGCATTAGGTTAAATCCGCCTAAGTAAGTGCCATTCTGGTAAGACGGTAATGATTGTGCGGGCGCCGGTTAGGTAACGCTCGCACTCCCGCCAGTCAGCACGGCGTAGCGCTTGCCGTGTACCACCCGGTTACGGCAGTCGCGACCGCAATCGGCGCTTACCTTACGGGTCAAAACAGGCGCACAACCCGACGACACGTGTAATGCCTGGCGGTGGACTGCTCAACTCATATCAATCAATTGTGATCCTTGTTGTGACCCTTGTCCTGACCCTTGCTCTGACCTTTGTCCTGCTGTTTGTTCTTGCCTTTGCCACGCTCCTGATAGATTTTCCTCACTTCCGGGTCGCGTGGCACGTAACGGTAATTGCGCTGGATAAGCTCGTGCTGTTGCTCCAATTGTCGGGGATACCGATCCCCTGAATACTCCCGTTGATAACGCGGGCGCGGGGCGGGTGGCGGGACGGCGCGACGGTCCCATTTGTCCCAGCCGCTTCTCTGCTGGTTCCAGTCATGTCCCCAATGATCGCCCCAACGAGGTGCTGAGTCGGCTCTCCAGCCGTGGAAATACGCGGGCGGGTGGCGGTAGTAGCGCACCGGAACCCTCAGAATGTATACCGGCACCGCATCTCTCGCCACTAATCCCCAGGGGCCATTGTACCAGGAACTTGCGTACCAGTTATCCTGCTGGTAAACCCAATACATACCGTCGTAGAAAAAATAATTCGCAGAAAGTTGCGGCGCGTAATAAACCGGGTACCCTGGCACGACCTGGAGTTGAGGGTATGTAGACAGATTGATGCCGATATTTTCATCCGAGTAGCCGATGGAAAGGTTTACCTCTGCAAATGAACCCGCCGAGTACATCGCAATTCCCAATGCTACAATTATTTGGCGAAATTTAAACATTTTTGACCTCTAGTACAATTAACAAAATCGAACTCGAACTCGTGCTGAGGTGTACTGCGCTACTCGCTCGAATGCCGTAAATCAGCAGGCAACGCCACCTTAGCGCTTGATTTTTGAAATCTTGGTTCCCTCGATGCTGACTCCCGCCATCAGTCCCTGTTGGCTGAAGATAAACGCATAGGCATCATCCTTTATCGATGACGTTGAAATATTCTTTGCAACACCTTCGTCAACCACAACAACGGTCGGGCCCACGCCGATCTCCCAGCCCTTGGTTTCTTCGAGATAACGAACGGCCTTATTGGTCATCAGGAATACCACATATCCATAGGATTGTGCGCCGGCCTGCAGTCCCCAGGAGCCGGTGACGGAGTTGTAATAATCGACGACTTTATTGCCCTTCAGCAAAACGCCTTCCCCGTAACTGCCGCCGAATACCAGGCCGGCTTTCACGATGTTGGGGAACACGAGCACAGCCTTGGCTGATCTGCTCAAGGTCTTGGCAACGGAATTTGTTTCGTAAAGCGTCTTTAATGCCTGTCGCGAATCCTTATCCAGATCGGCAGCTGTTGCCGCATTTGCCTGACTGATAGCGCTCAATGAAATGATTGAAACCATCGCAAGTATCAATGTAAGAAATTTACTTCTTTGATTACGCATATTCGTTCTCCTAAGTATATCGTGGTGAAAGTACTATCGTAATTCTTCGGTTACTGAAATCTAGGAGCATACGATTTACAAATCGTTTGGGTAATACCCGGCTGTGATGCTCATTCTTCCCTCCGCACTCAATTTTCCATAGAGACAAATTCAGTATATGTCAATGTGTTGAGGCCCAGATCTAAAAACCGGATACTTGAAGTACAGTGTAAATTTTAGTCCAAAATTAGCCGTTGTCTGTACGGTCCCGTACATAAAACCAGAAGTAGTCTCAGGTTACGCTGGAGTTACCAGGAGTGTGGTGAGTATTGACGCCAATCCCTGTGAGCGAAAGAAAAAATGAAAGACTAAAATCCAATGCGAAGCCTGGATTGCCGTAGTCGCTTCATTGTCCGTTGCTGGTGTAGTGTTTTTAGTCGATCGAATGACGTAAACAAGTAGGCCAGAGGCGCTTATATCGGCCTCTGGCCCGGAGTGAACAGCGCTGCTGCGTGCGTCGTTGTGTTTATGTCGGAATCAAGCGGGTACTTTACTTGTCGTTCACGATTTTGATGTCGCTCCACACTGATTTCACGTGCTCGGTATTGCGAGCTGTGGTGATCGCCTGATCAATCTCTGTCTGGTTATTTGCGGTACCGGTCAGCCACACAACGCCAGCTTTGTCGGTGTCGACTGAGATATGCTTCATGCTGCCCGGGTGATCTGCGGCCAGTTTTGCCTTGATAGCGGTTGTGATCATAGAGTCTTTAACCCATGTCAACGGGTGTGAACGATCCGCATCACGGTCTTCTGCTGCAAAAGTTGCAATCGGGATCAGCAGTGCGCCGAGGACCAAACAGGTTGTCGCGAGTTTCATCTTCATGGTATGTCCTTGTCTATAGGTGGAGTAGTGAGAGCGAAGTATCAGGAAATGTCCTTTTTGGGTCTGTTCGCTAGCACACATACGTAATCTGCAGGAATAAAAATGGTTGTCCGCCTCTTGTAAACACACTGACCATCGGTGGAATAAGCGCGCAGGATTGGCTAAAACGTGTCTTGAATAGTGGACTACCAATCAATAGAGGTAATCTCCACAGGGCTATCCCATAGCAGAATCACTCCAGGAACGAACCGTGAAAATCATTCCGCCTATGTACGTCACCGCACGGAATCGCATGAGGTGGAGACTTATGCTTTGGCTTGTGATGTCCGGGCGCGAAAGCGTTTGCACATACAGTCAACCCGCGCACCGACAATGGGTGCCAGCCATTTTATAAATTATATTTCCAGGAGTACGCAAATGAAATATGCAATGCCATCCACACTGTTGATTCTGGCACTTGGTCTTGGTGCTTGTGCCGGGCCTGCCGGACCTGCTGGCCCTCAGGGAGAAACGGGCAATACAGGTAATACGGGAAATACGGGATACACCGGGGCAACAGGGACAACTGGTGACACTGGTGCGACCGGCAATACCGGCTATACAGGTGATACCGGGGCGACAGGTGCTACTGGTGACACCGGTGCGACCGGTACGAAAGGAACGACTGGAAGAACGGGGGCCAAAGGTAGTACGGGTTCAGGCGATACTACTGTTATTGTCAAGCCCACCAACTGATCGGGTCCTTTCAATATGCGGTCGGCCATGGAACCGTGTTGTTCATGGCTGACCGTTGATGTCCGCACTTTTTGCAATTTCGGCATTATAGATCACTAGCAAACTTATCGACTTGGCAACGCCTGATCAGAGTTCTGTAGGGCCGGTTTCTGTCGACCTTCCTCTCATTCAATATCAAGACAGTTTGAATACCGCGTTACATGCTAATCACCGGAAGGGTGATCGGAATCGAATGGCACTTACTTAAGCGGATTTAGCCTAAGGTAGGATGGGTTAGGCGCGCTGTTTGCGCCGTAACCCATCGGCTGTGCCATCAGGCATACTCTAAAAACGTTTTGTGTTGCTTCGCAGCGCCTGGTGGGGTACGCAAAAAACACTAACCCACTCTTGTTTTAGCTTCAGGAAGATTTGATTTATTCACCAAACTAGAATGGAGAGTCACCGTCTCCCCCAACACCGCTCCCGCAAACGGGAGAGGGGAGCAACGGAATTAATCAGAGGCTCCTTAGGTAAGTGCCATTCTGGTCAGAATCTACTGTCTACTGCTTCTCTTTTCAGGCCAACTCAAATTCAGTTCCAAAGGATGGCTGGCACCAATTTTGACAGTTCTGTGGATTATTGAGCCTTTGTTGTCGGCGCTGATCTGATAAGTACCGGGTGTCAGTTTGACGAGAATTATGGGTCCTTCGGCGACAGTCTCCAGAACCGTTTTACCCGTTTTGTCGGCGATATTTATCTTGACGTCTGCCAAATACGCGCCGGTGTTGCCGATCGCGCAGACAAGCATGAGTGTATAGTCATTGGCAGCCGCTTTCATTGCGGTTACCTGATCAGATCCGATGCCGCCCGAAAGATAAGTTATGCCATTTTGCGATTTTTCCGCCGGTAGAACTGCAGAATCGTCAGCAAGAGCCGAGCCCATAATACCGTGGCACGCAGTAATGATTGTCAGGTATGCAATTACAGGTAACTTCATGATGATTTCTCCAATTGCTGCTTGTATCGCAAATACGAATCGTAGGATTTCGACCTTGATCGAGTTGTAAAAAGGTGTCTAACTGTCAAGTCAGTGCTTACCAAATAATTCCGATCTGACCGGATGATACACCACATAAATTCCATCTTATGTTCGTTAGCGTACGGAATTGAGCGAGCGGAATCGCTATTCTTTGCAAGTGTTATGAGCAGTGCAACGTGCCGCGACAGAGCAGCCATGCAAATGCCGGCTCCCCAATCTCCCATTCATATAGAAGGCATCATGAAAAATTCAGCGATTTTATTAGCTATCGTAACAGTGCTCGGATTGTCCGCATGCGATAAACCGACTGTGGTCAATGTCCCAGCAGATCATACTTCCGTACCAGGCCCCGCCGGACCGACAGGTGCGACAGGTGCGACCGGTTCAGATGGCGCTACTGGTAATCAGGGTGATACAGGCAGTACCGGCGCGACCGGCGATACCGGTGCGACTGGCAATACCGGTAAAACTGGCGGCAGTACCACCGTGATAGTTCCCCCGCCCGCCTCAAATTGACAATGTCGATGTTCTGATACGCCGGCATGATACGTGGCCGGCGTTATTTACCTCCGGTAATGGTGGCGGCGCATCAGCGGGCCTTCATTATAGGGGTGAATAGTTATTGCGCCATCGATACGTGATGCAATAACAATATACCATCCCCTCTCCCTCAGGGAGAGGGGATAAGAAGTGATCGGTCCCACAGGTTCTGCGGAGGAGCCTGATATTTCGTGTGAACATCATGAGGCCAGGTTGCAAAATGACTTTATGGTCTCCGTCGGGATGAGGCGTTCCGCAATGCGATAGTTATTCTTGCCAGTTCGCTTAGTCTCGGACAAGGCCAGATCGGCGCTCTTTAACAGTGATTCAACATCCTCGCCATGCAGTGGGTAAATACCGACGCCAATGCTGGCGGTAATATACAAGGTATGGCCTTCAATACAGTATGGATGTGAAACGGCCTGAATTAGTTTCGATACCAGCATTTCCACTGCTTCGGGCCGCTTTATTTCCCAAAGGGAAATTACAAATTCATCGCCACCTACGCGCGCCACGGTGTCCTCCTGACGAACAGCATCGGTCATACGGGATGCCACCGCAGTCAGCAGGGCGTCGCCGGTACCGTGCCCGTATCGGTCGTTTATCTGTTTAAATCCGTCCAGGTCCAGATACATGACCGCCATGGTGCCCATATTTCTCTTTGCGTGTGCGATTGCCAAGGACAGCCTGTCGACCAGTAAGCGCCTGTTCGGCAGGCCTGTCAGTGCGTCATGCAGTGCCAATGATTCCTGTGTCTGACTGTGCAGTTCCAGTTCCTTGTACAGCAATCTCACTTCCAGCATATTATAGATGCGCATCTTGGCTTCCATCAGGTCGAATGGCTTGCTGATGAAGTCTTTTGCCCCGGAGACCAGTGCGCGGATCTGGTAGCCAGGCTGAGCCGATATTGCGAGAAGTGGAACATAGCCGTCAGGCTCGATTTCCTTGAGCCCTTGCATCACCTGGAAACCATCCATGCCCGGCATTTGCAGGTCGAGCAAGATCAGGTCGTAGTGGTTGGCGCTATGCAATTCGCACACGGCGTTCGGATCCATTGTTGACGTGACACTGTGATAGCCGGTGTCACTCAGCATTTTCTCCAATAGCAGTATATTGGCCGCCTGATCATCTACAATCAGAATGCTGGCGTTGTGAATGTCATCGTTGCTGATCATGTTGATATCTATGGCATCGAGGAGCAATGCATTCGGGACTTTGCGGCTTCGAGCGCCATGTCCAGCGCGATCATGAATTCGTTGACTCTGATGGGTTTAGTAAGATAACGGAAGAAGCCGGCGTCCATACCGACCTTGATATCATGCGGCATGGCATTGGCACTGATGGCAAGCACGGGGATATGCTCCGTGACGGGGTCTTCACGCAGCATCTTCAATGCTTGAATGCCGCTGATGCCGGGCAGATTAATATCCATGAGAATGACTTCCGGCAGGTAGGTGCGCGCCAAAACGATGCCGCGTGTGCCATCCTCCGCGGTCAATAAGCGCATGTCAGGGCGTCGCGCGATGAGTCGTTCGACCAGCTGCATATTGGCGCGATTGTCTTCCACATAGAGCAGGGTACGCAGCGCCGTATCAATATTTTCCGAGGCAGGCGGCGGTGTGAAGGCTTCGTCAGCACCCTCGGGAAGCGTCAGTCCTTCGGCCAGGTTCAGCTCTATCCAGAAAACGCTGCCAACCCCGACGGTACTTTGTACGCCGATTTCACCACCCATCAATTCTACCAAGCGTTTGCTGACGACCAGTCCGATACCAGTGCCTTCTTCAGCGCTGGCCTCCTGGCCGAGACGATTGAATGGCTGAAACAATTGGTCAAGCTTTTCTGCTGGCAGGCCTTCACCGGTATCCTGCACGCTGATGCGTATGCGCTGCGCCGTTTGTACGCTGCACGCCACATCGACCGATCCGTCCGCGCGGTTGTATTTGATCGCATTAGAAAGCAGATTGATAAGGATCTGCTTCACCCGGGTCCGATCGGCATGGGCGAAGTAGGGACAGTCGAATATCGGAAAGCTCATTCGAATGCCGCTTTTTTGTGCCTGTGGCTCGATCATGGCCTGGCAATCGAGCAACACTTCTGGCAGCGACATGGGTTCCAATGACAGTGAGAGCTTGCCGGACTCGATCAGGGCAAGATCGAGGACCTCGTTGATCAACTCCAACAGATACCATCCCGCCTGGAGAATCTGGTCAATGCTGGATTCCTGGTCCGGCGTAGGTGCCGGTGTGCCTGTTTCCATTAACTGGGCGAAACCGAGGATCGCATTGAGAGGCGAGCGTAATTCGTGGCTCATGCTGGAAAGAAAATCCGATTTGGCGAGGTTGGCCTGATCGGCGGCGCGCTTGGCATTCTGCAGTTCGGTGTTTGTTTCCTGTAGTATCTGGTCGAGAACCTTGCGCTCCGTGACATCGCGTGCTGCGGCAAACACGCCCTGAAGTACGTCACAACGATCGTAAAAAGTGGTTGCATTGTAAGACACCACCGTTTCCGTACCATTGCTGGCGCGCGCTGTCAGTTCGTAGTTGGTGAGCTTTTGTTCACTCAATACCTTTTTGATGCCCGCCTCGGCCCGCTTCGGATCGGTGAAATAATTCTTGAACGGTGCGCCGATCAACTCGTTGCGCGTGTGGCCGGTGAGCGCTTCCATCTGCTTGTTGACGTCCGTAATGATGCCGGATGGATCGGTTGTCATCTGCGCGTCGATGTTGGACTCGAACAAAGAACGTGTGTAGAACTGCTGGTCACGCAGTAACTGATCGAGCTTTTTCTGCTCGGCCTCGGCCTGCTTGCGTACGGTGTTATCGGTGCCAATCAATAGGTACCCGATAATTCCATTTTGAGCGTCCCGCAGCGCCGTTACCGACACGACAGCCGGGAATCGACTGCCATCCTTGCGGATATAGGTCAGTTCATAGATATCCTCGATACCGCGCGACGCCTTGAATACCAATGCCTCGAAGCCGGGCGTAATCGGTGTGGACAGTTCGACGCTAAGCGTCTCGGCGCGGGCGATCAGCTCTTGCGAATCAGAAATATCGGCCGGCGTTATCTTGTTCATCACTTCGCCGGCCGTGTAGCCAAGCATGCGTTCCGCGCCCACATTGAAAATCTGAATAACACCCTTGGCATCGGTTGCGATACTCGAAAAGTTCTCGCTGTTGAAGATGGCGCTCTGCAGGGCGCCCGCCTTCAACAGTGCCTCTTCCGCCCGCTTGCGGGCTGTGTTATCCGTGCCGATAAGCAGGTAGCCAATAATTATGTTTTCAGCATCGCGTAGTGCCGTGACCGACACGACGGCGGGAAAACGAGTCTTGTCCTTACGGATATAGGTCAGCTCATAGATGTCCTCGATACCACGCGAGGCCTTGAATGCCAATGCCTCGAAACCGGGTGCAATTGGCGTTGAGAGCTCGATACTCAACGCCTTGGCGCGGGCAACGATTTCCAGCGAGTCGGAGATATCGGCCGGCGTGACCTTGTTGATCACTTCGGCGGCTGAGTAGCCCAGCATGCGTTCAGCGCCGACATTGAAGATTTGAATCACACCGTTCGCGTCGGTGGCGATACTCGAGAAATTGGCGCTATTGAGAATCGCATTCTGCAAGGCCCCGGTTTTCAGCAGGTTCGCCTGACGATGGACTTCGCTAATGCTCTCCACTGCACTGGCGACGGAAGCGGGAATGGCGGTCAAGGGTACTTTTTTGAACATGACCAACCTCTGTTATAGCGCCGAAATGTCGGCCAGACCGGGTGGCAAAAGGTGCCGGCAATATCTCATCGACCTGTAAACTCAAGCCACCAGAGTGCAATGTCCACTGTTACGTGCAGACGCAGAGTGGGATATGAGTACCCTGATGAGCGTTTACAGGACATATCGCATCTTATGAGACAAGCCTGCCAAACTCCGTGCGCTAACGCGCACAGAGGGGGTCGAGCAGTGATAAATGCGTGCACGCGGTCGTTAACAGTACAGGCCACGCTATATGTGGACGTTATTCGCTCCGAGCAGCCCAAGCAGGCCGATGGTAATCAGATAAATTGCGACGATGTAATTCAGCAAGCGCGGCACAATCAGAATCAGAACGCCGGCGATCAATGAAACGATGGGAGCAAGGCTTAATGTCATGTTCATACGTGCATCCTTGAATTTGTTGGATAAATTAGCTTGATCAGGGGTCTTATTCATCCCGTGACAGGCTGCCAGACAGTATCTTCCTTCAGCGCGTGCCGTGCTGTGCGCTATCGAACATAGGACAGGGTTCATCGCCCGGCTTGTACATATTTGAGTCGCGATCGCAGGGAGCTTGGGCGCATCCTGGCGCTGATGTGGGTGCCTGATGTCGCCTGCACGGAGAACGTGCAAATTAGTATGAACCGCCTCGGGTGATGATCCAAAAAAAGAACCCCCCAAGGGGGTGGGGGGTGATCAGAAACTGATCAGAAGTTTAACGATGCCCCGTCGGGGAGATGGAACACCGCAGTCGGGTGGGCAAACCATGATTGACTCAAACGGCCTATCGCGGCCGCCACCACACGTACATATTAAACTTTCCTGCTGAGCTGATATGTACGATACCGTACATAAACCGAAAAGAAAGTCTCTTCTCCCTTCGGGAGAAGGCCATGATGAGGGGATTAAAATCAATGCGCGAATTTGACCCCCTCGCCTCAACCCTTCTCCCGGAGGGAGTGACAGTGACAGATTTGCCGCCTTCAGGCGGCGCAAGGTTTTATGAGAGCCTTTGAGGCGCTAGCAAAATGACCCCCGGCTTTCTCAGGGGCTAGGGAGAGGGACATGACCCAAATAAATCTGAGTGTCCACTTTGGTTCGTTAACTTGCTACGGATCACGCGCCTGTGCACAGGCGATGCACAACGTGGCCGCCGGATCAAATTCCAGCCGCTGTGGATCAATGGGTTCTTCGCAGGCGTGACAATAACCATAGTGGCCGTCTTCGCAGCGACGCAGAGCCGCTTCGATGCGTGTTAACGACAGTTCCGCGCGCTGTTTGGTGTTCTGCGCCATAGCTTGCTGCTGCAATGCGTCCATGCGGGACAGGCGTCCGACGCTGGACTGATCAAGGGTGACGGTAGCGGCGGCTTCGTCGCGTGATGTTTGCAGCGACAGGAGTTCGGCGCGGTCTTGTTGCAGACGAGTCTTGATACGCTGGATGTCCGGTGTGGACGGCATAAGCTGAAGGCCTCTATGGATCGTGGTTTTCCGGATGCCGTTGCAACAATCGGAAATTGAGGACACCCAATAGTTACACCATACACTATCCGTGAGTTAATCATTGGGTTGGTGTTATAAAGTTGTGGGTGTTCCGGGTATCAGTATTTTTCCATCGGGTTCTGCTTGAAAAACAGACTTAACGCAGTGTAAACCTTAGGATAGGCATCCTTGACCAGATCCGGTTTCTCGAAAAACACTTCACTCAGCACTGCAAGAAACTCGGCCGGTGCGGTGGCGCCATAGCGACTTAACCCCGGCTTCGGGTGTTGCCGGAAGTCCTCATACGCCTCGGTGAATATTTTCGACCAGTTTTGTGCGTTGCTGTCATTGTCCATGGGTGGGAAGCCGTTTGCCGTACCGTTCAGCATGTCCAGCTTGTGGACGAATTCGTGGATCACCACGTTGTGCCCATCCCGTATCCCCGCCTGTTCGGTATCTTCCCAGGATAGGATGACCGGACCGCGTTGCCACGCTTCACCGCCAAGTTCGCTCACGACGGTATGCGCCACACCGAATTCATCCACCTCTGTACGTTGCGGCGCAAATCCTGCCGGGTAAACGATGATAGTCGTCCATCCCGAGTACCACTCGATTCCCAGATGCAGAATCGGCAGGCAGGCCTGTAGCGCAATAAGCAGCTTCATATCCTCACTGATTTCAAAATCATGTGCGCCGAGGAATGATTTTTCATGCAGGAACAATATCGCAATATCACGCAGGCGATTTCTTTCGTTGGCGGATAAATGGCTGAGCAGCGGCAGGCGGTCAAACGCTTTATCCCAATTCGTGGTGGATATTTTACTGCGTTGTATGATCCGCTGTTGCCACCAGTTTTTCAGGAGTTTGAACATTCTGTGCGCTTGTCTTTGCAATGGGCGGGGTGGCCTGATAATGACAGAAAATGGGACGGAGGCATCTCTTTTTAACCAAATCTTAGAATTGACCATTTTTTTATTCCCTCCGTCCCCGTTTCAGTCCCGCTTGACATATGTAACCATAGTGGTTACGATCGGCCAAGACTTATGCTGGCGGATTAGGTACTCGTCGAACTACAGGAAACGATCACGGATGATCAAGCGCTTTCGCCATAAGGGGCTGGAGCTGTTCTTCGCCACGAGCGAGACAAAGAAGCTTCAGGCCAAACACGCAAAGCGTTTGCGCCTTATATTGTCGATGCTGCATGTGGCGACGAACCCGCGCCAGATGGATGCGCCAGGCCTGCGTCTGCACCCGCTGAAGGGTATGGCTGATGGGCACTGGGCGGTCAGCGTTGATGAAAACTATCGCGTGACATTCCGCTTTGCGGCCGGTCATGCCCACGAGATGGACTATGTCGACTACCACTAACAAGAAATCGAAAATGCACTATCCCGCTCATCCCGGCGAGATTCTGCGCGACCTTTACCTGGAACCGCTCGGCGTGAACATCACGCAAGCCGCTCAGGCGCTCGGCGTCACGCGCAAGCATGTCTCCGCGATCGTCAACGGTCGCGCATCGGTCACTCCGGACATGGCAGTCCGCCTCGCGGGGGTATTCGCCACCGAGCCCGATGTCTGGATCAACCTCCAGGCCCAGCATGACATCTGGCTGGTCCACAAGGCCGGACGACCGAAGGTGAAGGCTTTGGTGACGCGCAGGGCGGCTTGAATAGCGAGTGTTCAGGAATGTACCGCTAGGTGGTGTTTAGCTTGCGTATCACGAAATCCACACAAGACCTCGTTACGTCTCACAAATTGTTGTAAAGGAAGTGAGACTTGCTCTGGCGAATTTGGTGCGTATTGGATGTTTAAAGTTTCGTCTCACGGGGGTGGCGGTGAAGTATTCACCCAGATAAACCCTACACTAATTGGAAAGGAATTTGTCGCAGCATGTGATACGAAGAAGAAGTGAAATCTAGCCATTGCTTCCACAGCGCGAAAAACGTGCGAATGGATCAAATCGTTACGCGACGGTTTTATCAAAAATGATAGACCGTTTTCGCTACATAGCAGCCGGTTGAGAGGTCTGCCGTGAATTGCTATTTTCAAGTCAAATCCTACTGATCACCCCCGCCATCCACCCTCACCTCAACCACATGCTCCCGCCGATCATCAACCAGCGGAACCGTCTTGTCTTTCTGCTCAATCCCATCCGCCGTCACGACCATGCCGCCGCTGCCATTCTGCGTCTGCGTAACACTGATATGGTAAACCGTCTCGCGATAGCGATAGTGCATTTTGAACCTCTGCCACTCTGCCGGTAGGCACGGTGTGATGCGTAGCTTGTCGACTTCGAGACTCAGGCCCAACAGTGATTCGACGATCAAGCGGTACATCCAGCCGGCGGAGCCGGTGTACCAGGTCCAGCCGCCGCGGCCGGTGTGGGGGGTGACGGCGTAGACGTCGGCGGCGATGACATAGGGTTCGACTTTGTAGGTCGCAACGCCTGCCGGGGTGTTAGCGTGGTTCACCGGGTTGATCATCGACAGCAACTCCCACGCGCGTTTACTGTCGCCGAGCGCGGCGAAGGCCATGGTTGTCCAGATGGCGGCGTGTGTGTACTGGCCGCCGTTTTCGCGCACGCCGGGGACGTAGCCTTTTATATAGCCGGGGTTCATCTCCGAGGTGTCGAAGGGTGGGTCGAGGAGTTGGATGATTTTTTCATCGCGACGTACCAGGCGCTTATCGACGGCGGCCATCGCCTGCCGCGAACGTTCGGCATCGCCGGCGCCGGACAGCACGGACCAGCTTTGTGAAATCGAATCGATCTGGCATTCGCTGTTCTGCGCTGAACCCAGGGGCGTGCCGTCGTCGAAGTAGGCGCGGCGATACCAGCCGCCGTCCCAGGCGTGTTGTTCGATATTCTGTTGCAAGCCGGTCCGTTCTTTCTCGCAGCGGTCGGCGAACCCGGTGTCGCCTTGTTGCTGTGCGAGCCTGCCGAATTGCTTGAGCACTTCGCAGAGAAAAAAGCCCAGCCAGACGCTTTCGCCTTTGCCGTGGATACCCACCAGATTCATGCCGTCGTTCCAGTCGCCGGTGCCCATCAGGGGCATACCGTGTTCACCGAAGCGCAGCCCATGCTGAATGGCGCGCACGCAGTGCTCGTACAGACTGGCGCGGGTGCCGGACTGGCTGGGCAGATCGTAGTACGAATCCTCATCAGCGTTGACGGCGCGACCTTCCAGGAAGCCAATGGACTCGCCGAGCACGCCGGTGTCGCCGCTGCAGAGCACATAGCGACAGGTCGCCAGTGGTAACCACAGATAATCGTCCGAACACTGCGTACGTACGCCGCGGCCAGTGGGCGGATGCCACCAGTGCTGGACATCGCCTTCCACGAACTGGCGGCTCGCGGCCAGCAGCAACTGCGCGCGCACGCGTGCCGATTCGGCATGCACCAGCGCCATCACGTCCTGCAACTGATCGCGGAAACCGAAGGCGCCGCCCGATTGATAATAACCACTGCGCGCCCATAGCCGGCACGCCAGGGTCTGGTACAGGAGCCAGCCATTGGTCAGGACATTGAGCGAGGCGTCGGGCGTTTCCACTTGCACGGCACCGAGTGTATGGTTCCAGTAGTGCCAGACCTTTTCCAGAGACGCGCGTGCCGTCGCGCCGCCGCGACTGCCCCTCGCCAGTTGGCGGGCATCGGCAAGGTCGCGTCCCGCGCCGAGGGTGAAGCGGATCTCGCGGGTCTGTCCTGTGGCCAGTTCGAAATTAACTTGCAGTGCGGCGCAGGGATCGAGCGCGGCACCCACTTTGCCGGACAGGCGTGCCCGTGTCATGGCCGCCGGATTGCTCAGTGTGCCGTTGCGGCCGATGAACTCACGCCGGTCACCAGTCACGGTGCGATTGGCATCGTCCGCCGCGAAGAAGGCGACATGGTCGGTGAACTCGGTGTTGTAGGCGTTGCGCGCGAACACGGCGCCGCTGTCGTGATCGATTTCCGTGATTACGTGCAGCACCGATTTTGGCCGCAGATCGCCCAGTACCCATTCCACGTAGCCGGTCGCCGAGAGACGGCGGTGGCGGCCGGACTCGTTGCGCACTTTCAATACCGCGAACTTAACGGCCTCTGTCAAGTCGACATAAATCCACAATTCGGAACAGATGCCGTCTTCGCAGTGTTCGAACACGCTGTAACCGAAGCCGTGGCGACTGACATAGGCGCTGGTACCGCGGCAGGGCAGGGGCGTGGGTGACCAGAAGTGCCCGCTCTCTTCATCGCGCAGGTAATAGGCTTCGCCACTGGCATCGCTGACCGGGTCGTTGTACCAGGGCGTGAGGCGGTATTCGTGGGCGTTGTCGCGCCAGGTGTAGGCGAGACCGTTCTCGGAGATTACCGTGCCGAATTGTGGGTTGGCCAGTACATTCACCCACGGTGCCGGCGTCACCTGTTCGTGCGTCGTGGTGATGACGTATTCGTGGCCGTCCGGCGTGAAGCCGCCGATGCCGTTGAACAGAATCAGATTGCGGCGCGGCATGGCCGCCATCACCGGGGCTGCGGCGGATTCACCGCGCGTCACCTTAAAGCGCGGCACGCGTACTTCCTTGAGGCTGCGCGCGTTGATCTGATCCACCAGCGTGCCACGACCGTCGGTGATGATGGCGCGCGCGACCGATTGCAGCAGAATCCTGTCTTCGTTCGAGATCTGATCCACGGGCCGCACGAAGATGCCGCCCGGTCTGTCCACGATGTTGGCTTCGACGCCGGCGGCGATCAAGCCCATGATCTGCTCTTGCAGCAGTTGCCGGTAACCGGCGTGGTCTTCGTTCCAGATCACCAGGTCGACAGCCAGTCCCTTCAAGCGCCAGTACGCATGGGCCTGTACCAGCTGGCGCACCAGTTCGAAATTGTCGGCACTGCTGATCTGTAGCAGCACGATCGGCAGATCGCCAGAAATGGCATAGCCCCACAAACCGGATTGTCCGCGACGGTTTTTGATGAGCACGTCGGCGTCGGCGCGCAGCGCGGCATTGGCGTAGATCACGGAGTTGGCAAGCCGTGCGTACAGCTGGGCATCGGACTCGCTGGCATTGATCTGGCGCAACACCACCTGGCCGTGCGTCCAGGCCAGTTCGAAGACACGGTCGGCGAGACGCCGGTCGTGATATTTCTCGATCAGGCTCAAGGCGGCGTCGCGGCTGTCACCGATGCCGGTGACCATGTCTATCGTTACCGATTGTCCTGGATTAAGGGTGATGAGCGAGCGGATCGCGACGACAGGATCCAGTACTGAGCCGGCGCTGCCGGAGAGTTCCGCCAGCTCACGCAGTGCGCGTGGATCGGCGACGCTGTGGCCGCGACCGATAAACTGCAGGCGGTCGGTTTCATAAGACACCGTATCGATGTCCGCACCGTGCACGGCCATCAGGTGCAGCAGCCAGGGCGAGTGCTCGTCGTTGGAGCGCGGCCGTCGCGTGCAGACTATTGCCTGACGCGATGCAATGATCTCGGTCTGCACAAAGAGATTGCTGAAGGCCGGATGCAGCGCATCCGCAGCGGGCGTGGCGAGCACCACTTCGGCATAGCTCGTTACATCGATGGCGCGGCGTGTATCGGAACGGTTGGTGATGCGGACACGTCGCAGTTCGATATCGTCTTCCGGCGATATGACTATCTCGGTATGACTGTCGAAGTCGCCATCCCCGAGCAGATCGCGACGGCGGAATTCCGCGCGGCCTTCCGAGAAGATCGCTTCGTAATGAATGGGAAGCTTCAGTGTCGGCTGGTAAGCGTTGGAACAGAACTCGCCGCTGGCGACATCGCGCAGATAACAGAACGTACCCCAGTTGTCACAGGTGGTGTCTTCGCGCCAGCGCGTGACGGCCAGGTCTTTCCAGCGGCTGTAACCACCGCCCACCGTCGTGACCATGACGTTGTAGCGGCCGTTCGACAGCAACTGCACTTCCGGTGTCGGCGTCTCCGGGCTGTGAACGATGCGCACGGGCAGGTCCGCAGCGCTCGACGAGGTGCCGATGTCCGTGCTCTCGGCGGCGTAGGTATAGACAGCCGATGCCTTGGGAATGCGCTCGTGCAGCAACAGCAGTGTCGCTTGAAACAGTGGATCGGAGACGAAGCGTTTCTGCATGGGCTGGTTCAGCAGCAGATAGGCCAGCGATAGCAGACTCATACCCTGATGATGTGCCATGAACGAATGCACCACGGCACTGGTTTTGCCGCGCGGCAGGCGTGACGGTGTGTAGTCGATGGCTTCAAAGCAACCGAACTCGCCGACCAGGCCGTCGGCTTCGAGGCGTTGCAGATTCTGGCATGCCGCCTCGGGCGCGACCATCAGCGCGAGTACCGACGCATACGGTGCAATCACCAGATCCTCGGCGAGGCCGCGTTTCAGTCCCAGGCCCGGCACGCCGAAGGCACGGTACTGATAGTTGAGATGCACATCGACCGTGTTGTAGCCGGACTCCGACATGCCCCAGGGCACGCCGCGCTGCCTGCCATACGCGATCTGCCGCGCCACAGCGGCCTGATAGGTCTGGTCGAGCAGTGTGTTTTCATAGGTCGGCATTACCAGCAGCGGCATCAGGTATTCGAACATCGAGCCGCTCCATGACACCAGCACCGGCTCGCCTCCCGCCGTGGTTTGTTGCCGCCCCAGGCTGAACCAGCTTTCTTGCGGCAGTTGTCCCTGCGCTATCGCGACGAAGCTGCAGAAGCGCGCTTCCGACGCCAGCAGGTCGTAGAAACTCGCATCCTGGCGGCGTTCATCCACGTTGTAGCCGATGGCCAGCAGATGCTGGGTTTTGTCATACAGAAAATCATATTCCATAGTGGCGAACTGTCTGGCCTGCAAGGCCAGATCCTCGATCGCCGCGATCCGCTGCCGGGCCTGTTCGCCGGCTTGCACGATGTGTTGCCGCCATTCGTCAAGCCGGAGGCGCTGTACTGCCGCCGGTTGGGCGGTGCTGCGACTATCGAGTTCTGGCAGATACTCGGACTCGAGCCTTGCCAATTCGCGTAGTGTGGGGATGGGGCTTATCAGTAATGCAGTGCCCGGTGCGTCGTACATGTCGCTGCTGCCGACCGCCACCATTGCCCACGGCGCCAGCAGGGCCAGTTCATCGTGAGCGGCCTGGCATTGTGCAATGAGCGCCTGTATCCAGCCATGCGCTGCGTCGTTCAGTTTGGTGTCGGTGCCGGCGGCGAGCTGGGTCGCATAGAGGGCCAATTGCTCAAGGCATAGGCGCACTGCTACCAGCGTGGTGGGGTGAGTATCGCAACTCGCTTCCAGATAAACACGGAACTGCACGAGTGGGGTCAGTGTGGTATCTGGCGCTGTTGCTTCGAGTAGCGAGAGTGTGTCCCGCAAGCCTTCAAAGATGCGCGTACCGAGTATCGGCGCGTCAATGAGTGCCAGCAGACCCGGCTGCAAGGTCAGCAGATGGCCGGCAAGGTTGCCACTGTCCACCGATGATATATAGACGGGCCGCAAGGGATGCAGTGATTGCGTGTCGTACCAGTTGTAGAAATGGCCGCGATGCCGCTCCAGTTTTTGCATTGTGGCGAAACTGTTTGCCGTGCGTTGCAGCAGTTGACCGGCCGTGAGGTAACCGAAGTCGTAAGCGGACAGATTGGCGAGCAGTGCCAGACCCATGTTGGTCGGCGAGGTGCGATGCGCCAGCGTGGCAACCGGATGTTTCTGGAAATTATCCGGTGGCAGCCAGTTATCGTCCGGGCCGACGAACTTGTCGAAGAAAGCCCAGGTCTTGCGCGCCAGCTTGCGCAGGAACAGCAGCTGGTCGCGCGTCAGTCTGGCGGCGGGGCGTGCGAGTGGCCGACTGATCCACCAGACGATGGCGGGCGCGGCGAACCAGAGCAGCAGTATCGGGCCGGCGCTGGCGAGCACGACCGGTCCGGAGGTGGACAACACTGTTGCGACGATCAAGGCAATTGCCGGTGCGATCCACATCGCCCGATAAGAGGCGGCGAGATGCGTGTCGTTATTGTGATTGGAATCGCTGGATTGCTGCCATTCAAGCAGTCCCTTGTGCGTGATCAGCATCCGCCAGACGGTGTGCACAATCGAATTCATGCTGAAGTACGCCTCGTAGGGGAGGCATGCCAGCGAGACACCAACCTGTGCGAAACGTCGGCCCAGCGAGCGTACGGCGGCGGCGAGATGCTGTCTCAACAGCACGTCGTCCGGTTTTTGCGCAAGTTCCAGCAAGGATGCGAGCAAGGCCGGAATGACAATGATGCCGATCACGGCCATAGTCCACCACCAGGCCGGCCACAGCACTATCCAGCTGATCAGCAACAGTAAGGTCATGGCCGTAGGCACCAGACTGCGCCGTAGATTGTCGAGCAGTTTCCAGCGCGACAGCGCGGAGAGCGGATTCTTCAGGCGGCTGTGCGGCATGAAGCCCGGAACGCCGGGCAGCAGCCAGCGCGCCAGCTGCCAATCGCCGCGTATCCAGCGCTGCCGACGCCTCACATCCGCGCTGTAGCGTGCGGGATATTCCTCGTATAGCTGCACATCGCTCAACAGGCCGGCACGTGCATAACACCCCTCCAGCAGGTCATGACTCAGGATGCGATTTTCAGGAAAGCGATCACTGACGGACTGTTCGAATGCATCGATGTCGTAGATGCCCTTGCCGATGAATGAACCCTCATCGAACAGGTCCTGGTAAATATCGGAGACAGCGCGTGTGTAGGGGTCGATGCCGGCATCGCCGCCGTACAAGCGTGCATAGCGCGAGCTGTTGGTGCACGGCAGACTCACCGCGAGCCGCGGTTGCAGGATGCCGTAGCCTGCCGTGACCCGTTGCCGGCCGGCATCGTAATGCGGCCGGTTCAGCGGGTGCGCCATGGCCCCGACGAATTGCCGCGCGGAGTCGCGCGGCAATTGGGTATCGGTGTCGAGCGTAATGATGTACTTCACGCCGGGCAGAACCGCAGTGTTGCCGACGATCAACGCGAAGCGATCCGGCGCGGCGCCTCGCAGTAAGGCATTCAGATCTGCCAGCTTGCCGCGTTTGCGCTCGTAACCCATCCAGATCCGCTCCTGCGGATTCCATTGGCGTGGGCGATGAAACAGAAAGAACGCATCGCTGTTGGTCGCGCTGTATTTTTCATTCAACCGCTCGATGCGCGCCGTTGCCAGGCTCAACAAGGCCGCGTCCTCCGGCAGGGTTTCATCCGGCGCATCGCGGTAATCGGTCAGCAGACCGAAGTACAGATTGTCATCCCGATTGGCCAGGAAGCGCACTTCCAGCGCCTCGATCAAGTCCTCGATGGATTGGCTGCCGGTCAACAGAGTGGGCACTACCACCAGCGTACGCGATGCCGGCGGGATGGCTTTGGAAAAGTCCAGGCGCGGTAGCAGACGCGGTGCAGTCAGGAAGCCGGCCAGCCAGTTTACCAGCGCAACGGCCAGCTGGCTGGTGGCCAGCAGCGCGGTGGCACCAATTACTGCGAGTGCCCAAACAGGTGCGGCATCGGTATGCGCTTGCGCCAGGAGAGCGCCGGTCAGTGTTGCCGTGATCAGCGCGATCACGCCCAGATAGGGCAACAATGGTCGCCTGGCCACGGCGCGCGCCAACGTGGCAATAACGGGCAAGTGCGCGCCGAGCGCCGTTTCAAGCTGTGTCGCTCCCTTGTCGATCAGGTAGTAGCCGACATGCGCGCTGCGATGCGCGCGACCGGTTTGGCTCGCCGCTTCGTGCGCAAGTTTTACTGCCGCTTCCGCCACTCCGACTTCGGGCAGGCGGTTCTGTTTGGCAATCCGCTCAACCACGTGACGATAGCTGTCGCGGCTGGCGAAATCCATGGCGCCATAGGTTCCACCGGGGTCGGCTTGCAGGGTCCGTTCGACAATACTCAACGACTCAACAAACTCGCGCCAGTCCATTGCGCCAAGAAAGCGCAGACTGCCGATGCTGTTGCTAATGGAAACCTGGGCGGCAGCCTGTATCTGGTTTTCCGCCAGGACCAATTGCTCGATGGTCAGTTCGGATTCGGCCAATTGCTGCTCGATCCAGGTCAATGGCAAGGCCAGAGCGGCGCTCTGGCCTTGCAGGCGGCGGGCAAATTCCGCGACGAAGTGCGTTGTCATCGGCGGGTTTGACCGCGCCATGTCCGCGATTACCAGAATCAGGTTCTTTGGGTCCTTGTTAGCCATCTCGATCAAGCTGTCGGCCCACGTGGCGGCCAGATCGCGGTCGATCCGACCTGCGGCGATCCGGGTGGAGACGCGGCGCAGATTCTCGATCAGGGCCAGGCGCAGCATGATGGGGATGGCCCACAACTCGCCGAGCTTGAGCGCGGTGACTGTTTGGTAAGCAGCCACAAACCGGCTGAGACTTTCCGGGTCCACGCGCCCATCGCCGTGCGCAATGGTTTCCAGCGCCAGGTCATACACTCGCGGCAGTTGCGCGGAAGGGCCGTGCGCCAAACGTGGCAATCCCCGGCTGTAGCCTTTGGGCAAGTGGCGCTTGGCAGTGCGGATCTGTTCTTCAATCAGATAGAAGTTATCGAGCAGCCATTCACTGGCCGGTGTTATTCTGTGCTTTGCCATCACCGCGACAGTGAGCAGCTTGCTGACATCGATCAGGATGGCTTCATTCGACGCCAGGCGCGTCAGCAGCTGATCCGGTATGGGTCGCGACGTCAAGGTGTGCGATGCCGCCAAAGCCTTGCCATGCTGTTCCATCTGCTCGGCACTGAACAGTTCCGAGCGCAGCGGTGCTTCCACGGGCGGGATTCGGGATATGCCGTTACCGCGCAGCCGCGGGATCAGATTGGGCCAGGATTTGAAAGTGGTGATATTGCGCAGCTTCAATGCTGAGGTCCTCGTGGTTCCGGTGTAATGGCAATGTCGTTTGGAGGACGATCAAGTGAATGGCATGGCAATCCACTGTGCCGGCGTGTCAGATGGCGCTAAGTGAAGAGCGGTCGCGAATCGCTGCGGGAAATCAGCGCTATTTGCGATTCTCCGCAATGGCAGGACAATCACTGCCGGAGGCATGGATGACGTGAGGTACATATTACGCTGATTTCAGCAGGGAGGGACACAGTAATCAGGCGGGACCCGCTTCGTCAGGCACTGTTGATCTGTCTGACGCCGCCTTGCCTGAATGGTAGTGAGGAGCCAGTGTGTTCACCACTTGGTCTGGAGATTCACCAGGGTGCTGCCATGGCTGACACGCAGACCCCATTCGAGGCCTTTGTGCGGAATCGCGGCGGCGCGATTGATGTTGGTGTTATCGGCCAGCGATGTTGCGGGGAATATCATGTGATAGGCGCTGCGCCAGAGTGTGGTGATGTCAGCGCCGCGGATATTCAGAGTGTTGGAAGGCTGCCCCGGTTGCTTGCCGCAGGTAATGGTCGGTGCCGTATTGGCTGTGTATTGTGAGGTGGAATACAGGGTTTGAGCGCCCGGTTGTTCTGAATAGCCGGCGGCCTGCGCGAGTTCACCCATGCCCAAGCATAGCCCGATGACCAGTATATGCCAGCCTGCGTGAATCAGCTTGCTGTAATATCGAGTTGGTAGCCTCATG
>JBBQDK010000030.1:0-22486 GCA_038319625.1 Gammaproteobacteria bacterium | reverse complement strand
ACAACCGCCTGATCAGGCGGCTGCTGTTTCTGGTGGTGGGGATGTTCTGCTTCGGCTTCGCTCTGGTACCGGTCTACAACGTGTTCTGCAAGGTTACCGGATTCAACGGCACCAAGGCCAATGCGGGCGTGGCGGTGGCGGTGGATCGCGAGGTGGATAGTACGCGCATCATTACCGTGGAGTTCGTCGCCAGCGTAAACGAGAACATGCCCTGGGAGTTTCGCCCGAGCGTAATGCGGATGCAGGTGCATCCCGGCGAAATCAACAAGGCCGTCTTCTATGCGCGCAACCAGACGCAGAAGGTCATGATCGGTCAGGCTATAGCGAATGTGGCGCCGTCGGTCGGCTCGCTGCACTTCCACAAGACCGAATGTTTCTGCTTCACCCGGCAGCGCTTCGGCGCCGGCGAGGGGCGCGAGATGCCGTTGCGCTTCGTGGTCGACAAGGATCTGCCCGGGGAAATCACCACATTGACACTGGCCTATACGTTTTTTGATGTGACACAGCAGTCGCCCGCGATATAGATGCGCAGGCGCGAACACACCGATTCAGAATAAATCAGGTATCGAGGGGAGAAAAATGGCACAAGCGCACGGCGGATATTACGTACCACACGGCAGTTACTGGCCCATCATCGGATCCATCGGCCTGATAACCCTGCTGGGCGGTTTTGCCCACCTGCTCAACGGTGAAGCGGCCGGCAGTACCTTCATGATGGTTGGCGCCGCGATCATCATCTTCATGCTGTTCGGCTGGTTCGGGACCGTGATCCGCGAAAGCGAAGGCGGTATGTACAACGACCAGGTCGACAAATCCTTCCGCTGGGGCATGAGCTGGTTCATCTTCTCTGAAGTGATGTTTTTCGCCGCGTTCTTCGGTGCCCTCTTCTATGCGCGCAACTACTCCGTGCCATGGCTGGGTGGTGAGGGCGACAAGGGCAGTGCGCACATGCTGTGGGAGAACTTCAAAGCGGTCTGGCCGCTGCTGAAGATGCCCGATACCAGCCATTTCGCCGTGCCCAAGGGGGTCATCGACGCCTGGAAAGTGCCGGCGATCAATACCCTGATTCTACTGTCATCGGGCGTGACCGTGACGCTGGCGCACTGGGCGCTGAAGAAGGCCAACCGTGGCCAGCTGATTTTCTGGCTGTTCGTCACCGTAGTGCTGGGTGCGACCTTCGTATTCCTGCAGGCGCACGAGTACGCCGAGGCCTACGGCGAACTGAATCTGAAGCTCAGCTCCGGCATCTATGGCTCGACCTTCTTCATGCTGACCGGCTTTCACGGCCTGCATGTGACCATCGGCGCCATCATGCTGACGGTGATGCTGCTCCGCTCCATCAGGGGTCACTTCACCGCCGAACATCACTTCGCCTTCGAAGCCGCCGCCTGGTACTGGCACTTCGTCGACGTGGTGTGGCTGGGCCTGTTTATCTTCGTTTACTGGTTGTAAGAGCCGGCCAGACTGGAGCGGCGCTGCTTGATGAGCAGCGCCGTTTTTATTTTCTAATAGTGTGCTTCATTCTGTTTGGAACTTATGCCGCATACTCGCTAAGCACCGAGGTTTGGAAGAACGTCCTTCTCTCACCGGGAGAGGGAGAAACTGCTACCGGGATACTTTATGATCTGGTGTATGGCGATTCTCGGTGCTTGAATTAAATTCCAAGAATTACAGAGCACACCACTCGCTGCCAAATCACCCTCTCCCGCATGCGAGGAGAGCACAGCGAGGGGACGAAGCAAGCTGGGGGAGAGAGGGCAATCAGGGCGTGACGCCGTGCGGATGAATCAGCCCGGTGAAGAAGGCGGCCATCAGCAGAACGAACAGCAGCACCGACAGCGCGATGCGGATGGTCAGCATGCGAACCGTGCGTTCCGACTGGCCTTTGTCCTTGACCAGAAAAATCATCCCCGAGAACAGGGAGAACAGGATGGCCAGCAGGACCAGGATGATAAGTGTTTTGATGAGCATGGGCAGAATGTGGCGCTGATGTGTTTGAAATAGTATATCCCAGAACGCCCAGCGGTTTTATAGTGAGTCGGTTTGTAGCATCCTTGACACATGCGTATCGGTCGATTTGATTTCACCCCCGGGCTGTGGCCCACGCTGGCAACGCTGCTGCTGCTGCCGCTGCTGTGTGGCTTGGGGTATTGGCAAATCGATCGTGCCGCCGCCAAGCGCGAACTGTTGGACGGCTACGCGCAACACAGCCATGCCGCCCCGGTGTTTGTCGACGCGGCCGCCGCCTTCGATATCGCACAGCGCTACCACCATGTGCGCATCACGGGTCGATACGATGTCCGTCACCAGTACCTGCTCGACAATCAGGTCCACGACGGGATGCCGGGCTATCATGTCTTCACGCCGCTGCTGTTGGCGGACGGCAGGCGTGCAATCCTGGTAAATCGCGGTTGGCTGGCAATGGGCGCGTCGCGGGCCAACTTGCCCGCCGTGCCGGCACCGGAGGGTTCGATCACCCTCACCGGCGTGCTCGCACCGCTGCCCGGCCATGGTGTGTTGCTCGGCTCGGGCATCGAATCCGCAACGGACTGGCCGCGGGTGGTGATGGCCATTGAGCCGGCGCGGCTGCAGCGCGATCTCGGTTATCAACTGGCACCACAGGTTGTACAACTCGATGCGACGCAGCCGGGTGGCTTCATGCGCGAGTGGAAGATTGTCGGATTCGGACCGGAGCGTAATCTCGGCTATGCATTTCAATGGTTCATGATGGCGGTGGCCGTGCTGGCGATCTACATCGGTGTGAATACCCGGCGCGCTACGCGCAGGGCAGGGGAGTAGCTGTGCAAGAACCGACAACAGGCAATAAGGTACTGCGGCGCCAGCGGCTGAAGCTGCTGCTGATCTTTTTTCTGTTCGCCCTGCCGCTGCTGACGGCGGTGGTGTGGCATGCCAACCTCGACCGCTGGCGGCCCGGCACCACCACCAACCACGGGGAATTGATCGTGCCGGTCCGGCCGTTGGCGCCGTTCGACATGCTCGGCCTGGACGGTACCCACATCGCCCAGGATTTTCTGCATGGCAAGTGGACGCTGCTCTATATCGGTGCCGCGGCCTGCGATGCAGCCTGCCGCGGTAATCTTTACAAGATGCGCCAGGCGCGTTTTGCCCTCAATGAGAAGATGGACCGCGTGCAACGCCTCTGGGTGCTGACCGATGCAGCGCAGACCCGGCCCTCGGCGGCCCTGCTCAACGACTATCCGGGGATGGTCGTGGCCAGACCCGGCACGGGAGGTCTGGAGCACTTTATGACCCAGTTCAAACAGGCCGGTGAGCCGGTCAACGGGCAGGATCGGATCTATCTGGTCGATCCGCTCGGCAATCTCATGATGCAGTATCAGGCCGATGCCAATCCCAGCGGGATGCTCAAGGATCTGCAGCGCCTGCTGCTGACTTCCTGGGTCGGCTGAGGGGAAGGCGCGGCGCGGCCCGCACAATGGTAGAATAAGCGCCAGCCCGCAAGACTCGCTGACGCTCCGAATACTCAAACCAGGTTACTGTGCGTATGAAATCCGAGACCCTAGCCGCCGGAATCTCCCTGCACTGGCGCGATTACCTTGAGCTGTGCAAGCCCAAGGTGGTCGCGTTGATCGTTTTCACGGCGATGGTCGGCATGTTCATGGCCACACCCGGCATGGTACCTTGGGACGTGCTGGTATTCGGCACGCTCGGTATTGGCCTGTCGGCCAGCTCGGCGGCCGCCGTCAACCATCTGTTCGACCGCCGTATTGACGGCATCATGGTGCGCACCAAGAGGCGCCCGCTGCCGACCGGCCACCTCAACACCCGCAATACCTTCGTGTTCGCGCTGCTGATTGGCGTGCTCGGTATGTTCATCCTGACGGTGTTCGTCAATGCGCTCACCGCCTGGCTGACATTCCTGTCGCTGATCGGCTATGCCGGCATCTACACCATGTACCTGAAGCGCGCCACGCCGCAGAACATCGTGATCGGCGGCGCCGCAGGCGCGGCCCCGCCGGTGCTGGGCTGGACGGCGGTGACCGGCAGCATCGATCCCAACGCCCTGCTGTTGTTTCTGATCATCTTCGTCTGGACCCCGCCGCATTTCTGGGCACTGGCGCTGAACCGGCACCGCGACTATGCCAATGCGGACATTCCCATGCTGCCGGTCACGCACGGGCTGGCCTTCACCCGCCTGCACATCCTGTTCTATACCATCATGCTGACCGCGGTCAGCGTACTGCCGTTCGTTACGGGCATGAGCCATGTGCTTTACCTGGTCGGTGTGCTGCTGCTGGATGCCGGCTTTCTGTATTACGCCATCGTCCTGATCTCCAATACCGATGACAAGCTGGCCATGAAGACTTTCGGCTATTCGATCTTTTATCTGATGGCCTTGTTTGCCTTACTGCTCGTCGATCACTACGTCCCGCGGCTGATGTCCCTGGTGAACTGACAGATGGACCCTGATTTCTGGCACTCACGCTGGGCGAATAACCAGATCGGTTTCCACGAAGGCCAGCCCAACGACTTCCTCATCAAATACATCGGCCGCCTCGGTGTGCGGCACGGCGACCGCATCCTCGTACCGATGTGCGGCAAGAGCATTGATATGATCTGGCTCACGGATCAGGGTTATCGCGTCCTGGGCGTGGAGATCAGCCCCATCGCGGTGCAGGCCTTCTTCGAAGAGAACAAGTTGCCGGCGCAGCAGAGTGTCGCGGGACCGTTTACGCGCTGGCAGTACGACCCGATCGAAATCCTCTGCGGTGATTTTTTTGCACTGACGGCCGCGGACCTGTCCGATGTGGCAGCGGTGTATGATCGTGCCGCCCTGATCGCCCTGCCGGAAGGCCTGCGCAGCGCATATGCCCGGCATCTCGAAACGAGCCTGCCGGGCGCGCTCAAACATCTCCTCGTTACCCTCGATTACCCGCAGGCGCAGATGCAGGGACCACCCTTCAGCGTCGACGCGGCCGCGGTGCGTCGTCTGTTCCCGGAGCCCTGCGTCATCGAGCCACTGGACAGTCGCGACGCCCTGCAGGACAGTCCGCACCTCAAGAAAAAAGGCCTGACACAGCTGCAGGAAAACGCCTTTCTGCTGTCGCGCTGCTGAGCGTACTACGCACATGTTGTTCAAGCTGCAGCGCTTCTACGAAAACTTTCTGAGTCCCGAGAGTGCCGCAGCGCAGGACCCGGAACAGGCGACGCGCCTGGCCACGGCGGCACTGCTGATGGAAATGGCACGCATGGATGAAAGTATCGCACCCGACGAACGCCATCGCGTCAGTCAGGCGCTGCAAACATTTTTCCAACTCGACACGCGGGAAAGTATCGCCTTGCAGGAACTCGCGGAACAAACCGCGCAGCAGGCCTCCAGCTATCACGAATTCACCGCGCAGATAAACCGTCACTTCAGTCAGGCGCAGAAGATCAAGGTGATCGAATATCTCTGGGAAGTCGCCTACGCCGACGACCAGTTGGACAAGTACGAAGAACACTTCGTGCGCAAAATCGCCGACCTGCTGCACGTCGCGCACAAGGATTTCATCCTCACCAAACACCGCGTGCTGGACCGGCGAGCCGGGTAACGTCCGGCATATTTCCCGTTGGGAAGCCACCTCTCAGCACCGATCACCCGCACCCAGCCAATAAGTCCCCTCTCCCCCAGGGAGAGGGCCAGGGTGAGGGTGATCCATGCAGTGGTGTATTCTCTTCCTTCAGTAACCCATGAAACTTTCATGTCGCAATTACCTGTATTCCGGTATTCGCGTTCAGATAGTCAGTAATCCGGTTGATCAAGGAAGTGTCAAGCGCATCGTCGGTAACATTGTGTGTACGCATCGAAATGTTCGTGATATATAAATTACGACCGTATGGATATGGGTTTTTCAAGCATGGAGGGATTGTTATGCCAGAAATACTTAAAAGTAGCTGCAGCGACTGAATGTTCCTCGGACATTACCATTCCCTCCATGACAAAGACCCATAAACAAAGAAACCGCCTGAAACAACAGACTCAGACTACCAAGTTAACATAACCTCCGTCTAACACGTTGTTATACGTAAGGAGGCAACGTGCCAACAGCAACACTAAAAATATTCCTCGTATACGGCGATCCCAAAAGACTTCGTACGGCTGAGCTTTCAAATTGGACTGGGAAAGCTGTATCAGGCCCAAGAAGTGAATTTGATAAAGTTCTAGCTAGAGAAGAGTCTTTGAGTTCAGGTGTTTATTTTTTAACTGGCACAGACCCTGAGACAAATAAAAGTGCTATTTATATCGGTGAAGCTGAGTGTGTTCGGGATAGAGTGAAAAGTCATCTTTCAGCAGACTTTTGGAACAACATTACATTCTTCATCGCAAAAGATGAGAATCTGACTAAAGCTCATATCAAGTACATTGAAGGCCGTCTTATTGATGTTGCCCGTTCTGTTGAACGGGCTGTTGTAAAGAATAGCCAGGGGAGTGGGGCAAAACTACCAGAGTCAGACCGCGAAGAAATGGAGATTTTCTTAGAAAAAATGCAGCAGGTATTACCAGTCCTTGGGGTCGATGCATTTATCCAAATAGCTTCAGTAACCGAAAAAAGAAATAAAAGAGATCTGCTTAGTTGCAATATAAAGGGGTTGAAAGCGTCTGGTTGTTTAACCCCAAACGGTATTGTTGTCCTCAAAGGTTCCCAGGCAGTTCTCGAAGAAAGAGATTCAGCGAAGAAGTGGCCCAGTGTTTTGGCGCAGCGCAATAAGCTTATAAATGAAGGTGCTCTTATCAATGATAATGATGCTTATGTGTTTACCAAAGATGTAGAGTTTTCTAGCCCCAGCTCTGCGGCCGCTACAATTCATGGTGGCAGTGCTAACGGGCTTACAGCGTGGGTGAATTCTGATGGGAAGCAGCTCAAGCAACTACAAAGCCTATAACAAGGCGCTCGTTTGGACACAAACTGTGCAGCGCTTTGTTTGCGCCGCACGGCTTCAACGTTATCCTGACTGATCAGTCGCTGATTGTCTGCCATAACAAAACGCCCCTGATCTTTCGACCAGGGGCGTTTGTTTTTCGAGACTCCGCAGTGCGCTGATCAGGCTTCCATCACCGCCCTGAGTTTTTTCATCGCATTGGCTTCCAATTGGCGGATGCGTTCGGCCGAGACTTGGTAACGGTCGGCCAGTTCCTGCAGGGTCGCCTTGTCGTCGCTGAGCCAGCGCTGGCCGAGGATGTCGCGGCTGCGCGGGTCGAGGGTTTCCAGGGCGTTTTCCAGTTGCAATGTGTTGCTGTCTTCCCAGTCGTCGGCTTCCAGCGTCACGGCCGGGTCGAAGCGCTGGTCTTGCAGATAGGAGGACGGTGCCAGAGTCTGGCCGTGTTCCTCGTCGCTGTCCGAATAAGGGTCGAAGGACATGTCGTGGCCGCTGAGGCGTGATTCCATTTCCAGCACGGTTTCCGCCTTGACGCCCAGATCCTTGGCGACCGCATCGACTTCCGCACGGCTCAACCAGCCCAGACGTTTCTTGGCGCTGCGCAGATTGAAGAACAGCTTGCGCTGCGATTTGGTGGTGGCGACCTTGACGATGCGCCAGTTGCGCAGGATGAATTCATGAATCTCGGCGCGGATCCAGTGCACCGCATACGACACTAGGCGTACGCCCATGGTGGGGTCGAAACGTCGTACGGCCTTCATCAGGCCGACATTGCCTTCCTGGACAAGATCGCCGAGCGCCAGACCGTAGCCACTGTAGCCGCGGGCGATATGCACTACGAAGCGCAGGTGGGAAAGCACCAACTGACGCGCCGCCGGCAGGTCGTTGTCGCGCTGCAGACGTTCTGCGAGTTCAATCTCTTCAGAGGCGCTGAGTACGGGAATGGTGCTGACGGCCTGGACGTAGGCGTCGAGGCTGCCGACCGGGCGCAGCATCGGGAAATCGGATTGTTTGAGGACCAAGGCCTGGTTCATGATTTACCCCTGTATTCGTCAGAGTCAGTAGAGTTTAGCACTCATGTCATGTGAGTGCTAATGTCCCGGAAAAGTTCCCTTGGCCCGGGTTATGGTATTTTTGTCCGTGCGGTCCAGTTATGGGTGTGCGCCGATAAATTTCAAGTGCTCGAAGTAAATAATCAATCACGACAATTACTTAAGTAAACTCTGATTTATGACTTGAACCGCCAAGATGCCAAGGACGCCAAGAAAATAAGATTTGAAATTCAAGAGGAAATATCTTGGCGTCCTTGGCGTTTATTGGGTTTTCTAGACCTTCCTTAAGAGGGCTGGATGGCGTTCAGATGGCGCCCCACGGCCAGCCAGGAACCGAGCAGCCCGAGCACGGTGCTAATGGCCAGCAATTTCAGCGTGGCACCGGTGCCGAGGGCGGCCAAGGTGAAGTCACTGCCGTACAGGCCGGCCAGTTGCTGCACCGGTCCGCGCAGCAGAGACAGGGCCCCGCTCACCAGCAGCCAGGCGATCAGTCCGCCGCCAAGCCCGTACCAGAAACCGCTGTAAAGGAACGGCCGGCGCACGAAGGCGTCGGTCGCACCGATCAGCTTGGTGACCTCGATCTCCTCACGGTGGTTCTGGATGTCGAGGCGGATGGTATTGCCGACAATCAGCAGTACCGACAGCCCGAGCAGGGCCGCGATCAGCAGGATGCCGCGCCGGCCGAGTGCAAGGAAGGCATACAGACGTTTCACCCATTGCATGTCGAGTTGTGCCAGATCGACCTCCGGCATCAGCTTCAGGCGGTCCAGCAGGGCCTGCACTGTCTCGGGTGTGGCATCGGCGGCAGGCTGCACCACGATCACCGCCGGCAAGGGATTCTCGTCGAGGGCGTCGAGCGCCACACCGAAACCGGACAGTTGCCGGAATTCCTCCAGCGCCTGGGCGCGGGTCACGGCATGGGTCTTGGTGATGCCTGGTCGGCCGGCCAGTTGCTTGGCGATACCGGCCGCCTGACTGTCATCGACAGAGGCGCGCAGAAACAGGGTGATACGCGCGGCGCTGTCGAAGCCGCCACTGATCTGCTGCACATTGGCCAGGGCCACAAACAGGCCGGTGGGCAAGGCCAGGGCGATGCCGATCACTGCGGCGGTCATGAGACTGGTGAGCGGATTGCGGTACAGGCGTCCCAGCGTGGACAGCAGTACTTGCGCGTGTCGCGTTGCGTACCGAGCGAGCTGTCGGGTCGAGAAGTCCGGCGCCGCACCGGGGGTGGTTTGTGTGGCCGCCGTGCGTCGTGGGCGCAGGGTCGCGCCGAGCCCTGGTTTGGCGCGGGCCGGCTTAACGGGCTTCGAGCGGCGCTGCATGCGCGTCCTCCGCCACTGCGCCGTCGTACAGGCGTCCCTGATGCAGGGTCAGCATGCGATGTCGCAGACGGCTGATCAGGTCGATGTCATGGCTGGCGATCAGCACGGTAACGCCGACCTGCCGGAACTGTTCGAACAAGGTCATGATCTCGTGTGACAGCTCCGGATCAAGATTGCCGGTGGGTTCGTCGGCGAGCAGCAGCGGCGGTTTGTTGACCACCGCGCGGGCGATGCCGACCCGCTGCTGTTCGCCACCCGACAAGACGATCGGAAACAGTTTTTCCTTGTTGAGTAGCCCTACCTTATCGAGCGCCGCGCGCACCCGACGCGCGATCTCCAGATGCCCCAGACCTTCGATTACCAGCGGCAGAGCCACGTTATCGAACACCGTGCGGTCATAGAGCAATTTGTGGTTCTGAAAGATCACGCCGACGCGGCGGCGCAGATACGGCAGTTGCCGCCGGTCCACGCCATTGAGGTTGATGCCGTCGACCAGCACCTGTCCGCGTGAGGCGCGCTCGATCAGCGCGATCAGCTTGAGCAAGGTGCTCTTGCCCGCGCCGGAGTGGCCGGTGAGAAAGGCGATCTCGCCGCGCGCGATGTGAAAGCTCACGCCGTTCAGCGCTTCATAACCGCTCGGGTAGCGTTTGGTGACGTTATCGAAGTGGATCATAAATCAATGTAGCCTGGGTGAGCGTAGCGAAACCCGGGGGTCCGCACACAAAGTTGCATCGCACTTCCCGGGTTTCGCTGCGTTCAATTCAGGCTACCTGTGTCAAGGTTAAGCAGTGCATCGACAAACTCGCCCGCGTTGAACTCGCGTAGGTCCTCGATCGCCTCGCCGACGCCGATGAAGCGGATCGGTACGGCCAGACGTTTGGCGATGGCGAAGATGATGCCGCCTTTGGCGGTGCCGTCGAGTTTGGTCAGGGTGAGACCGGTCAGGCCCATGGCTGCGTGGAATTGCACGGCCTGATTGAGGGCGTTCTGGCCGGTGCCGGCGTCGACGGTCAGCATCACCTCGTGCGGTGCGGCGGCATCGAGCTTGGCGATGACGCGTTTGATCTTCTTCAGCTCCTCCATGAGATTTGCCTGGGTGTGCAGGCGGCCGGCGGTGTCGGCGATCAACACGTCGATGCCGCGCGCGCGCGCCGACTGCACGGCATCGAAGATGACGGCGGCGGAATCGGCGCCGCTGCCCTGGCTGATCACCGTGATATCGTTGCGTTCGCCCCAGACCTGCAACTGCTCCACTGCGGCGGCGCGGAAGGTGTCGCCGGCGGCCAGCATGACGCTCTTGCCCTGTGCCTGCAGACGCTTGGCCAGTTTACCGATAGTGGTAGTCTTGCCAACGCCGTTGACGCCGACCATCAGGATCACGAACGGCTTGGTGCCTTCGGTCAGCTGCAACGGCCGGCTGCACGGGGCCAGGATCGCCGTCATATCCTCGCGCAGGGCGGCGAACAGGGCGTCGGCATCATCGAGCTGCTTGCGCGCCACGCGCACGGTCAGATCGTCGATGATCTGGCGCGTGGCATCGACGCCGACATCGGCGAGCAGCAACCGGGTTTCGAGCTCGTCGAGCAGCTCGGCATCGATCTTTTTCTTGCCCAGCACCAGGCTGGTCAGACCTTCGGTGAGGCCGTTGCCGGTACGCGCCAGACGGGATTTCAGGCGCGCGAACAGCCCCGGTTTTGCGGCGGCACTGCCCGGCGGCGTGTCCTGCGCGGGAGATTTATCTTTTTTGAAACCGAACATGCGGACGGCGGTCATAGGGGGTGTGAGACATCTGGGTTATCCTATCACCCGCACCGTGTCTCTGGTAAGAGTTTGTATCGAACCGCGGCCCGGGAAACGACAGCTTTTTTCCGGCGGTGCCATGGATTGAAACTATTGAGGGTTGCAAATGCCAAGAATATTAGGACTTGTAGTGCTGCTGTTGCTGACATTCACAGCTCAGGCAAATCCCGCTACCCACGAATACAAACTTGACAATGGCATGAAGCTCATCGTGCGCGAGGACCATCGCGCGCCGGTGGTGATCTCGCAAGTCTGGTACAAAATCGGCTCCAATTACGAGCACGATGGCATCACGGGCGTCTCGCACGCGCTCGAACACATGATGTTCAAAGGCACCAAGGCACATCCCGCTGGCGAGTTCTCGCGCATCATCGCCGAGAACGGCGGCAGCGAGAATGCCTTTACCGGACGTGACTACACCGCTTATTACCAGGAGCTTGAAAAGAGCCGCCTGCCGGTGAGTTTCGAGCTCGAGGCCGACCGCATGCGCAATCTGCTGCTGCAGCCGGCGGAGTTCGCCAAGGAGATCAAAGTGGTCATGGAAGAGCGTCGGCTGCGGACCGAGGACAGCCCGCAGTCGTTGACATACGAGCAGTTTCTGGCCACGGCCTTTCTCAGCAGCCCGAATCGCATTCCGGTGATCGGCTGGATGGACGATCTGCAGAACCTGCGCGTCACGGACGTGCGTGACTGGTATCACCTCTGGTATGCGCCCAACAACGCCACGCTGGTGGTGGTCGGCGATGTGCAGCCCGATGCCGTGTACGCGCTCGCCAAGCGCTATTTCGGACCGCTCAAGCCGGAGACGCTGCCGCCGGACAAACCGCGCACCGAGGTTCCGCAACTGGGCGAGCGGCGCATCATCGTGAAGGTGCCGGCACAACTGCCGTACCTGATCATGGGTTACAAGACGCCGGTGCTGCGCACGGTCAAAGAGCCGTGGGAGGCCTATGCGCTGGATGTGTTGTCAGGCATCCTCGACGGCGGTCAGAGTGCACGTCTGCCGAGCCGGCTGGTGCGCGGCACGCAGGTGGCGGCCGAGGTCGATGCCGGTTATGACCTCTATGACCGTCTCGACAGTCTGTTCCTGCTCGACGGTACGCCGAGCCAGGGCCACAGCCTCGCTGACCTGGAAAAAGCCCTGCGCGGTGAAGTGCAACAACTGCGTAATACACCGGTGAGTCCGGCCGAGCTGGAGCGGGTCAAGGCGCAGGTAGTCGCCAATGCCGTGTACCAACGCGATTCGATTTTCTACCAGGCCATGCAGCTCGGCCGAGTCGAAACCGTGGGCCTGGACTGGCATGTGGTCGATGACTACCCCGACCGCATCCGGGCCGTGACCGCGGCGCAGGTGCAGCAGGTGGCCAAAAAATATCTGGTGGATGATCACCTCACCGTGGCCCAGCTGGTACCGCTGCCGATCGATCCCAAACATCCGCCGCGCAGTTCAGAAGGAGGGCATGGCGATGTCCGTTAATTCTACGTCACAACGAAATGCCGCCTCTGAAATCTTGCAACGCAAAGACGCAAAGAACGCAAAGGAAGACTCGGATATGAAGCAACTTGGGAAGGTTCTGTTAGATTGTTATTCCCGCGCACGAGAGCTTTATGCCTTTGTGGTAACGGCAGTTCTTCTGGCAATAAGCACTGTGGCCAATGCAGGTCCCGACATCCAGCACTGGCAGACCCACAACGGCGTACGCGTCTATTTTGTGCCGGCGCAGGAACTGCCCATCATCGATGTGCGGGTGGTGTTCGCCGCCGGCAGCGCTCGCGATGACGGCAAGCCCGGTCTGGCCCAGCTCAGCAACGGTCTGCTATCGGAGGGCGCTGACGGTCTCGACGCCGATGCCATCGCGCAGCGCTTCGATAGTCTGGGTGCACAATTCGGCAGCGGCGCCGATCGCGATATGGCCTGGGTGGGTCTGCGCAGCCTCAGCGATGACAAGCTGGCGACGCCGGCGCTGGATATGCTGGCGAGCGTGCTGCGTCATCCGGATTTCCCACCGCAGGCCTTCGAACGTGAACGGCAGCGCATGCTGATCGCGTTGCAGGAAGAGCAGGAAAATCCCGGACAGATCGCCGAGAAGGCTTTTTACAAAGCGGTGTACGGCAAGCATCCCTATGCCACACCCCCGGAAGGTACGCCCGACAGTCTCAAGGCACTGACGCGCAATGATGTCCTGGATTTTTATAAGCGCTACTACGTGGCTCACAACGCGCTGATCGCTATCGTCGGTGCGCTCGACCGCGCGGCTGCCGAACAGCTCGCCGAGAAAGTCGCGGGCAGTCTACCTGAAGGCGCGGCTGTGCCGGCACTGCCGGCGGTCCAGGATCTCGCCGCGCCCCAGGATATCCGCATACAACATCCCTCGACGCAGACGCACATCTACGTCGGCCAGCCGGGCGTGGCCCGCGGCGATGCCGATTACTTTGCGCTGTATGTCGCCAACCATGTGTTTGGCGGCGGTGGGCTGGTGTCGCGCCTGTCCTACGAGATCCGCGAAAAGCGCGGCCTTTCGTACAGCGTCTACAGTTATTTCTTCCCGATGGCGCGCAAAGGCCCGTTCCTGATGGGCCTGCAGACCCGCAACGATCAGGCTGACGAAGCGCAGCGGCTATTGCGCGAGACCCTGGTCAAGTACCTTGCGGAAGGTCCTACCGCTACGGAATTGACCGCCGCCAAACGTAATATTACCGGCGGTTTTCCGCTGCGCATCGACAGCAACAGCAAGATCCTCGAGTACCTGTCGGTGATCGGTTACTACAATCTGCCGCTCGATTACCTGGATACCTTCAATAAGAATATCGAGGCAGTCAGCCGCGAGCAGGCACACACCGCCTTCCGGCAGCGTGTGCATCCCGACAAAATGGTATCGGTGCGCGTCGGTGGCCCGTAAGGGGCCGGTCTCCCGGTCAGACTTGCCAGGAGTTCATCAGGTGATATAATTAGTCTGCGTGGCAAGGAGCCGCGCAGTCATTAAATCTATTTGTTCAAGGAGGAACAACCATGCTGCACATCATTCGTGTCGTAGTCGTGGCGCTGCTCGGCGCCGCATTGCAAGCCCCCCTCAATCTCGCCAATGCCAGTCCGGTCATCTCCGAACTGCTGTACGATGCCGTCGGCGCCGATAACGGTTACAACTTCGTTGAACTGTATGGCGCCCCCGGCAATTCGCTGTCAGGCTTGTCGCTGCAAGGCGTCAATGGCTCCACCGGGTCGGGCTATATCACGCTCGACCTGAGCGGGACATTCAATAGCAACGGAGTGTTCGTGGTGGCCGATGACAGCGGCGATGGCACTACCCATGTGCCGAATGCCGATCAGATCCTGAACTTCGATTTTCAGAACGGCCCCGACTCAGTGCAGTTGATATCGGGCGGAACCGCGCTCGATGCGCTGGGTTACGGCGTCTTTGGCAGCGGCGATTTCTTCGCCGGCGAGGGTACGCCAGCGCCGGGTACGGCACCGGGTGAAAGTCTGGCGCGTTTGTACGCTACTATCGATACCAACGACAATGCGGCGGATTTCGCCGTGCTCACCACACCCACGCCGGGGCAGGTGCTCGCCACGCCACTGCCGGGTTCGTTATGGCTGCTGCTGTCGGGCGTGCTGGGGAGCGTGATGTTCAGTCGACGCCGCGCGTGAAAGACAAAAACCCGCGCGCCCTGCATAGATGGCGCGCGGGTTTTTTAAATCGTCACCAGCTACAGTGCGAGCAGTGCTGTTAAAGTATCGGCTGGGGGCGGGTCCTGGTCCGCTCTGCCTGTTTGTGACCAGGTGCAGGTCAGCACACAGCAATAACCACCCGGATGCCCCGATCGCACGCCATCATGACTCGATCCCGCACACCCAACCAACTGCGCATCATCGCTGGCACCTGGCGTGGCCGCAAACTCAACTTCCCGGCGGTGGCCGACTTGCGTCCCACGCCGGACCGGGTGCGCGAGACGCTGTTCAACTGGCTGGCGCCGGTATTGCCCGGCGCGCGCTGTCTGGATCTGTTCGCCGGCAGCGGTGCACTGGGTTTCGAGGCGGCATCGCGCGGCGCGGCGCTTGTGGAACTCGTCGAGCGCGACACGCAGGTCGTGGCGGCGTTGCGCGCGCAGGTCACGACCTTGGCGGCGCTCCAGGTCCACGTGGTTGCGGCGGAAGCGCTCAATTATTTGGCGGGCAAAGCGTCGCCCTACGACATTGTGCTGCTCGATCCACCCTATGACCGGCCGGAACTGCTTGCGGCGTGCTGCACGCAACTCGAGAGCGGTGGGTGGCTCGCACCACGGGCACGCATCTATGTGGAAACACGCGGCAAGACCGGCCTGTCAGTTCTGCCCGCCAATTGGGAATTGCTGCGCAGCAAACAAGCCGGACAAGTGTCGTATCACCTGGCAGTGCGCGCTTTATCTTAGGAAAACCTGATTTATTGTTTGAGTCGCCAAGACGCCAAGGGCGCCAAGTACGCCAAGAAAATCTGTTTTGAAATTCAAGAGGAAATATCTTGGCGTTCTTAGCGGTTGATGGGCTTTTCAGATCTTCCCTTAGGGAAGCTGAAATCGGACCCGGTCCATTGCCGCGAGGCGCCCGGACCTCTATGCTCTGGCCCAACTAACCTACAGAGTATCAGCGCATGAACCTGACCGCCGTCTATCCCGGCACCTTCGATCCCATCACCAACGGTCATACTGATCTGGTACAACGGGCAGCGCGCCTGTTCGACAAGGTGATCGTTGCAGTCGCCACTCGCTCGCACAAGAATGTCACCTTCACGCTGGACGAGCGTGTGGGCCTGGCGCGCGAGGTGCTCGGGCATCTGCCCAATGTCGAGGTGTGTGGTTTCGACACACTGCTGATGCAATTTGCCAAGCAGCGCGGCGCCCAGGTGATCCTGCGCGGCCTGCGTGCGGTGTCGGACTTCGAGTATGAGTTCCAATTGGCCAGCATGAACCGCCAGCTTGGACCGGAGGTCGAGACGATGTTTCTCACCCCGGCCGAACAGTACGGTTTTATATCTTCCAGTCTGGTAAGGGAAATTGCCACTTTCGGTGGCGATGTCTCGGGTTTTGTCCATGCCAGTGTTGTGGCTGCGCTGGAAAACAGATTGCGGTAAAATCATCTCCCGCTCAGTTGTTTTCGGAGTAACCCATGGCGTTGATGATCACCGATGAATGTATCAACTGTGACGTTTGCGAGCCTGAGTGCCCGAACGGCGCGATCTCGCAGGGCGAGGAAATCTATGTGATCGACACTGCGCTGTGCACGGAATGTGTCGGTCATTTCGAAACGCCGCAATGCCGCGAGGTCTGTCCGGTGGATTGTATCCCGTTCAATCCGGACCATGTGGAGACCAAGGAGCAGTTGCAGGAGAAATATCAACGTATCTCGGCGAAGACCACATGAGCGCTCTGAGTGTCCCGTACCTCACCAAGGCCCCTACCCGGGGCCTTGTCGTTTCACCGCTTCCTCGGCAATCCGCTCCCGGGAGTCGAGGGCTTGGCGCCGGTGTGACCCGGTGTATAGGTGCAGCCTTGCTGCTGTTCGCAACGCTCGCTCCGGCTGTCGAACGTCCGCCCGCCGCGGCGGTGGCCAGCGCGCATCCGCTCGCCACCGCTGCCGGCATCGAGATACTACGGGCCGGCGGCAATGCCTTCGATGCCGCCATCGCGGTGAGTGCCGCCCTGGCCGTGGTCGAGCCGTACAGTTCCGGCCTGGGTGGTGGAGGCTTTTATCTGCTGCACCGCGCTCGCGACGGTCACGATGTGATGATCGATGCGCGCGAGCGCGCACCGTTGGCGGCGCGCGCCGATATGTATCTCGACAAGGACGGCGCCATCATTCCGCAGCGTTCGCTGGATGGTCCGCTGGCTGCCGGCATTCCCGGTGAACCGGCGGCGCTGGCGCATCTGGCGGCGCGCTACGGGCGTCTGTCGCTGGCAACCAGCCTGGCGCCGGCCTTGCGCTATGCCCGTGAGGGCTTCGCCGTGGATGAGCGTTACGCGCGCCTGTCGCAAGCACGTTTGGAGGCCTTGCGCGCGTCCCCGGATGCGGCACGGATTTTTTTCGGTGACCCTGCGGGACTGACACCCGGTACCCGTCTGGTGCAGCCTGATCTGGCACACACCCTGGATGCGCTGGTAGCTCGCGGCGCCGCGGGATTCTACAGCGGAGAGGTGGCCGATCATCTGATCGACGGCGTGCGCGCGGCCGGTGGCATCTGGACTCATGAGGACTTGACCGACTATCGCGTTATCGAACGCAAACCGTTGCGGGGCGAATATCTCGGCCTGCGCATTACCACCGTGGCGCCGCCATCATCCGGCGGCGTAGTACTGCTGGAGATGCTCAACATCCTGTCCGGTTACGACCTCGAAAAAACCGACGCGGTGACGCGCGATCATCTGATCATCGAAGCCATGCGCCGTGCGTATCGCGATCGCGCGGCTTACCTGGGCGATCCGGATGTCGTCACCATGCCGCTGGATACGCTGCTGGCGTCGGCCTATGCGGCCGGTCTGCGCGCCTCGATACGCCTCGATCGCGCCACCCCCAGTACCATGTTGCCGGGCGCGACACCGGTACCGCAGGGCAATGACACCACGCATTTCAGTATCATCGATCGTGCCGGCAATCAGGTGGCGGCGACACTCTCGATCAACATTCCGTTCGGCTCCGGTTTCGTTGCGCCGGGCACCGGCGTGCTGCTCAACGACGAGATGGATGACTTCTCCGCCAAGCCCGGCTCACCCAACACCTATGGCCTGATCGGTGCGCAGGCCAATGCCATCGCCCCCGGCAAGCGTCCGCTGTCCAGCATGACGCCGACCTTCGTGACCGACGCACGCGGCGTTACCTTGCTCGGCACGCCGGGTGGCAGCCGTATCATCAGTATGGTGCTGCTCGGTGTGTTGGATATCGCGGCTGGCAAGACGCTCGAAGCCATGGTGGAACGGCCGCGTTTTCATCACCAGTTCCTGCCCGATGTCGTGGAATACGAAGCGACGGCGTTCAGTCCCGAGGAGTTGGAGGGTCTGGAGAAACTTGGCCACAGTCTCAAGCCGGTGGACGGTACCTACGGCAATATGCAGGCGCTGTTCTGGGATCGCCAGCACAAGCGTGTGACGGCGGCCAGCGATCAGCGTGGTGGCGGTGAAGCGCAGGTCGATCCGCCGGCAACGTCACCGTAAAAGGAACACTGAATGCTTCAACCGTTGGCGGAGGCGATAGGCTTGCCCCGCACATGCCGTAACGGCCCGCAGGGCACGCCGTCGGCATTGTGGTAATCGTAATGAATCACATGGCGCGCGGGCCGACGCCGCGATTGCTGGATGACCACGCCACGCACTGAATAGGGCTCGATGAGTTCCAGCGTCGGATAGGCCTCGTTGGCGGGTCGTAGATATTTTTTGCCCTCGTACATCACCACCTGCCGCAGCATGGTCTCGTCCTGGAAATCGATCACCACAAAGGCGCCGTCGCAGGGCGGATAGCCGGGATCGACGATGATCACCGTCCCATCCATGAATTCCGGTTCCATGCTGGTGCCCAGTACCTGCAGGGCATAGGGTTCTTTCGAGGTACAGCCGCCTTCGCTCATGATCGCGTCCAGAGTTACAGAAGATATGTTAAAGGTAGGTGGAATCGGGTCTGCTTTCAACCCTGCATGGGGCGGGGTAGTGCTGAGGGGTGTGGAAGAGGTTATCCAGCCTGCGCTTAATTTACCGCTGACATTGCGTACATAGATAACTCGCCCGTTGACCCTGCCGGATCAGCCGGATCGACTGGCCGCAGCTGGTGCAGGGCTCGCCTTCGCGTCCATAGACACGCAGGTGTTGTTTGAAGTAGCCGGGCTTGCCGTCGCCGCCGCTGAAATCGCGCAGGGTGGTGCCGCCTTGTTTTATGGATGCGGCCAGTACTGTCTTGATCGCCTGTACCAGTCGTTCGTAACGTGGCGCGGCGATGCGGCCGGCGGCACGGCGCGGATCGATGCCGGCGAGAAACAATGCCTCGCTCGCGTAGATGTTGCCGACCCCGACCACGGTGTGGCTGTCCATAAGAAATTGTTTGACGCTGAGCTTGCGGCCTTGCGCACGCGCATGCAGGCACGTGCCGGTAAATTCCTTTGATAAGGGTTCCGGGCCGAGATCGGCCAGAAGAGGATGCCTGAGCGGATCGGCGCGGGTCCAGTGCAGTGAGCCGAAACGGCGCGGGTCGGTGAGGCGCAGGCACTGACCGTTGCCGAGGCTGATATCGACATGTTCGTGTTTGCCGGCGGGCGTGCCGCTGAGCACCAGCCGCAGGCTGCCGGACATGCCGAGGTGCAGAATCACCGTACCGGTATCGGCGCGCAGCAGCAGGTACTTGCCGCGTCGCTCCACAGCATGCAGTGTCTGCCCCGGCAGTTCGCGCGCCAGTGCGCCGGGTACCGGCCAACGCAGGCGTGCTTCGCGTACGGCGACATGGACAACCTGCTGGCCGACGAGATGCGGCGCAATACCGCGGCGGGTGGTTTCGACTTCGGGGAGTTCCGGCATGCGGAGATTGTCGCATGTTGTTGGAGAGTTGGAAGCGATCCCGCGCAGGTGTGGAAGGAAGTTCCTTCTCCCTGAGGGAGAAGGACAGGATGAGGGGTGTTTATAAGATCCCCTCTCCCTAACCCTCTCCCTGAGGGAGAGGGGATTTTGTGTCGTAGTTACTTCATTACTGCACAGATCCTCGCATGCATACGAGGATCGGGACAACTACGGCTTAGGTTGTGCTGATGGCTTACTGTCGCTTGCTGTCTTGCGCTCCGGTGTCGCGGTCGGTGCGGCAGGCGCAGGCAATTCCAGCAGCGCTTTGGCGTTCTCCGTGCTGAGATGATATTGCAGGTCCAGATCGGGACGGGCCAGGATCAGTTCGGGTTGTTTGGCCATGATGTCGAAATGCAGTTCCTGATCGGGCTTTTTCATTTGCAGGGTGATTCTGCCCAGCGCCTTGCCTGGCGCGTACTGTTTTACCCAGAGAGCAGTGGTGTTGCGCCAGGCATCAAGCAGTGTCTGGATAGCGTCGGCGGAGATCCCCGGTTTGTCGGGATGCACTTGCCAGTGGCCCTTGGGGTCCTGCGTCAAGGCAATATCGGGCAAAGTGAGTGCGCTGATCGTCGCCTTGTCCGGCAGCAGATGCGTGCTGACGAAGGAGGGCAGGTCGCCGTCGAGCTGATAGAAATACATATCGGTGGTCAGGTGCACGGTATTGCCGATCTGAACGTAGCGACGGCCGTTGATGGGGTCGATGTCGCCGAAGGCAAAGACCTGACCGTCAAGCGTGAGACGCACCGCGGGTTTGTCGAGTTTGTATTTATGCAGGTCTTCCGGCTTGACCTGGAAGCGCGCCTGGCTGGTTTCCTGCGCTACCCGCAGCAGCGAATTCACACGACCGTCGTCGGCGGGTAGTTGCCGTGGTTCGGTGATGCGCCAGTGGCCGTTCAGCTTTTGCAGCGTGATGGTGGCCTTGCCAGCACGTTCGATATGAATGCGGCTGATCTGTTGCGGTGTGAGGTTGGTGAGTTTGACAGGTGGTGGCGGTGGCGCGATGCCCGGTTGATAGATCGCCACCACCGCCAGGGCGGCCACGCCGAGTAGCAACAGCAGATTGAGCAGGCCGCGTGTGTTCATGGCGTCAGCGTTTGCGGCGCTTCATCCAGATCAGCAGGCCACTGCCGAGCAGGAGCAGGGGCAGCACGATCAGGAAGCCGATACCGATGCCGCCTATCGCGTACTTGGACAGGTTCAGACTGGTGTCAGGCGCGGTCTTGGCGGGGATGGCGATGAAGCTGTCGTCGTGCGACAGCCAGTTGAAAATGTTCATGCCGAGATTGAGATTGCCGCCGTTGCCGAGGTAGGCGTTGGAGAGGAAATCGCCATCGCCGACCACGACCACGCGCTGCGAAATGCTGTCCTTGTCATCCGGTGTCGCCTTGCTGTCCTTGGGCTGCGCGGTCTTGTCCAGTTCGCGGGTCATGCTGATGCCGAGCGTCAATGGGCCCGCGTGTTCGTCGCGGTCCTCGTCGCGGCGGATTTCTCCGCTCAAGGGGCCGGTCTCGTTCCAGGTGCGTGGCAGCGTGGTGAGGAATTCCGAAGCCTGCCAGTGCGGTGGCGCCTTGAACTCGATAGCCGCGGCCTGCGGGAACAGGGTCAGGGTCTTCAGGTCACGCGTGATCGGATTGTTGGGATATTCGGGTACCAGCGCGAAGGCCGGATTGTCGATACCGAACAACTGGGTGTTGGCGTCCACCACCACACCGGGCAGAAAGTGCACGCCGAGATGTTCGCCGATGCTTTCCAGGCCATGCTGTTTGCCGGGATCGGCGAGCCACAGCAGGTTACCGCCTTTGTCTATATATTCCTGGATGAGTTTGATTTCGCCGGGCAGCAGATCGACCTGTGGTCCGGCCAGCACCAGCACGGTGGTGTTCTGCGGGATGGTCGGATTCTGTGCCAGATTCGCCGTTTGCACGGTCAGGCCCTTGCGCTCCAGTTCCTGCACAAAGGAGCCCATGTCGAAATTGGCCTGCCCGTGCGGATTACGTTCGCCGTGACCTTCGAGAAATACGATCCAGCGCTTTTCCTGGCGACCGACACGCTGTAGCGCATTGCTCAAGCCCTGCTCGGTGAGTTCCTGCAGCTTTTCACTGCGGCCGTGATAGCTGACCAGCAGTTCGCCGTCCAGACTGATGCCCTGGGCGCGGGTGCGTTCAGGGTCGCTGTTCGGATCGACGAACTCCAGTTTCACATCGACTTTGTAGCGCTGATAACGCCCGATCAGGTCGGAGATGCGCTTGCGCAGCGTGGAATTCTCGCTGGCGAAGGCGGTAATGTGGATCGGTCCCTTGAGCGTACCGAGCAGCATGCGGCTCGGCTGGGACAGCGTGTTGCGCGCGCCGGCACTCCAGTCAGCTTGATAGGTATAGCGTGTGCTGAGCCATGCGAGCAGTCCCATCGCGGCAAGGAACAGGACCACGAAGGCGATGTTCTGCAGCCTGATATGAAGACGCGATTTACGTGTTACTTGCATGTGTCTGTACTGTGCATGAGGTGGTTTCTACTGACTTGAAAAAAACATTTGCTGTTTTCAGTCTCAGTGCTGCAGGCGTTCGGCATCCAGCCGGCGCACCGACAGCACGAGGAAGGTGATGATGAACAGCAGGTAATAGCCGATGTCGACACTGGTGATCATGCCTTTGAGCATAGGTTCGTAATGCCGTGTCAGTGACAAGTAATTCAAAGCCCCGCTGACTTCGGCGCGTGCGCCGGTGGTCCAGTCGACGATCCAGAGCAGCAGCAACAGACCGAAGGTGCTGATCGCTGCGACGGTGGGTTGGGTGGTGAGCGTGGACATAAACAGGCCGGCGGCGGCGAATGCCGCCAGCAACAAAC
>JBBQDK010000029.1:0-22509 GCA_038319625.1 Gammaproteobacteria bacterium | reverse complement strand
CAGCAGCACAGTGCCGCACGCCACCGATCTAAACCCCGGCATCGACTGGCTGCTCACCGAAGGCCTGGACATCCTGGAGCCGATGCTGCTTGGCGGCCTGATCGTCGGCCTGCTCTGCGCGCTGCTGGGTTACATCGGCGTGCGGCTGCTGTGGCGCTGGCATGTCGTGCATCGCCAGCGGGTCAGGCAGCGTGGCGCACGGGACCATAAAAGCGGATAATTGCCTTTCCCATAGGCGCGGCTTGTGTCTTATCAGCAGGAGATCATCATGCAGCACAATGTTGGCGGTGTCGATCGGACACTACGGATCATCGTCGGACTTGCCGTGATCGCGGCGGGTCTCTACTTCAAGAACTGGTGGGGTGTTGTCGGTATAGTGCCCTTGCTTACCGGCACGCTGCGCTGGTGCCCGGCCTATCTGCCTTTCGGCATCAAATCCTGCAAGTCCTGAGTCCGACTGTACTCAAGCGTCGTCGCACAGCGAGCCATCCTCCAGACGCAGCACTCGGTGCATGCGACTGGCCAGTCCGGTATCATGCGTCACGACGATGAAGCTGGTGCGCATGGCCTGATTCAGCTCCAGCATCATCCCGTAGACATGCTCAGCGGTCTTGTGATCGAGATTGCCGGTAGGTTCGTCGGCGAGCACGCATTGTGGCCGCGTCACCAGCGCGCGCGCGACAGCAGCACGCTGCCGCTCGCCGCCGGACAATTCGCCCGGTTTGTGCAGTAAACGCTGTCCCAGGCCGACCTGCTCCAGCAATTCATGTGCGCGCCGCTGCGCCTCCGCCGCGCTGACGCCGCCGATCAGCAGTGGCATGGCGACATTCTCCAGTGCCGTGAACTCGGGCAGCAGGTGGTGAAACTGGTAGACAAACCCGAGCGACCGGTTACGCACACGACCGCGTGCCGCCTCGCCGAGCCGGTTCATGAGGACACCGTTGACGAACACTTCTCCCCGGGTCGGACTGTCCAGCCCGCCCAGCAGATGCAGCAGGGTACTTTTCCCGGAACCGGAGGCGCCGACGATGGCAACCTGCTCGCCGGGCGCAACTTCGATGTTGATATTTTCCAGCACACGGACATTCAGCCCGCCTTCAGTAAAACTCTTGGAAAGTCCGCTGCAGCGCAGCACCGCAGTCACGTCGCGTGCCGGGTCTAGTGTGTCTGACATAGAGTTCATTGACTGCAGCACACCTTCGATAAGTTTGCGGATACCGCTGATGCGTGACCGCTCAGCCTATTCATAGCGCAGCGCCTCGGCCGGCTGCACCCGCGATGCACGCCACGATGGATAGATCGTCGCGAGCAGGCTCAGGATGAAAGACATTCCACACACCCGCCAGACATCGAACCAATGCATGTCGGAGGGAACCTCGCTGATGACGTAGACGGATGGATCAAGAAAGTGAACGCCGAACAGGTGCTCGATGGCCGGCACGATGGTCTTGACATTCAACGACAGCGCCACGCCACCAAGCATACCGAGCAGCGTGCCAAGCGTACCGATCACGGTTCCTTGCACGAAAAATATACCCATGATGCTGGCAGGCGTCGCGCCCAGTGTGCGCAGGATGGCTATATCAGACTGCTTGTCTGTCACCACCATTACCAGTGCCGAGACGATGTTGAACACCGCCACCGCGACAATTAGCGTAAGGATAATGAACATCATGCGTTTTTCCATCTGCACAGCAGTAAAATAATTGACGTGCTGACGGGTCCAGTCCGTCACCAGCATGCCGGGCGGCAGTTCGGCCTGCAGCGTCCTGGCCAGTTGTGGTGCCTGATACATGTCAGCAAGTTTCAGGCGCACGCCGGTGACAGCGTCACCAAGGTGAAACAGCAATGCGGCATCCTGCATATTGATGAGCGCAACACTGCGGTCGTATTCATACATGCCGACTTCGAACAGGCCGCTGACTGTGAAGCGCTTGATACGCGGCAATATACCGGCAGGGGTCACCGTGGCCTGCGGGGTAATGACCGTTAACTTGTCACCCACGCCGATGCCCAGGCTGTTGGCAAGCTCACGGCCAAGAATAATTTCGAAACTCCCCGGCTGGAGCGTGTCAAGGCGACCACTGACCATTTTGCTGCCAACTTCGGATACTTTCGGCTCCGCGGCCGGATCGACACCGTGGATCATCGCCCCGCCGACCTGTCCACCGAAACTGAGCATGGCCTGCCCTTCGACAAATGGCGCCGTACCGATAACACCGGGGTACCGCTCGGCAACTTTCTCCAGCGCCCGCCAGTCCTGAAGAGATTCTCCACTGCTGGTGATCACTGCATGGGCCGCCGTGCCAAGGATGTGATCCCGCACGTCCTTTTCGAAGCCGTTCATTACCGACATCACCGTTATCAATACCGTCACGCCCAGCACGATGCCCATGACCGAGGTCAGGGCGATGAAGGAAATGAAGTGATTGCGACGCTTGGCACGCGTATAGCGCAGACCGACGAATAATTCTATGGGATGAAACATGGCCGGGGATTATACGGGCTACACCTTGGTGCAGCTACAGCATATATTGCCATTATACTTGCGCCCGGTAGACGCCAGTACGCAGTGCTGGCGACGACGCGCACTGCGCCCTACAGATGCTGGTCGGCAACCTGCCGCTGCAAGTCCGGAATGATCATGCAATTTAACTATTTACCTGCAAAAACAGGGGTGAATAATAGAAGGTTTCCCACTACCGCCGTCAGTACGTGTTATGATTACTGCATCGTTGTACTGTAAAGTGTCCCATAATTTCATCCGCACTACGAGAGCCCGACTATGCAACTACCCGACCGCGATGGCGATGGTTACCTCACCGACCCGAATGCTTGGACCCCCGAGATTGCGCGTGCCATGGCAGAAGCCGACGGCATCGAATTGGACGACTCCAAGTGGGAACAGATACTCAAAGCGCGAGAGTACTACGAAGATAACAACGTAGTCCCACCGATCCGCAAATTCTCGTCCTATATCGGCGCCGATCAGAAGGCCATGTTCAAGCAGTGGATGACCGGCCCGATGAAACCGATCACCAAATACGGCGGATTGCCAAAACCGACCGGTTGCGTCTGATACGGGTCGGCTGTTCAGTCGACCTGCTTTGTCCTGTCACCACTGTGACAGTTTCACTGCCTGATTTCCGGATCGATATTGATTGCCCGTGCGTGGCATGATTTGACAGGTGCGCTACCACAAAAGATGCGCGCCGGCGTACAGTGATCGGTACGGCGATGGATTCAATGCCAATCCGGGGTGGCGACAAGACAATCAGATGTCACGCCGTCCCGCAAAAGCATGCGCCAGAGTTCCACTGTCGATGAATTCCAGCTCGCTGCCCAGCGGTACGCCGTGCGCAATGCGTGTGGCGTGTATGCTGCGGGCGCGAGCCATTTCACTGATGTAGTGCGCGGTCGCTTCGCCTTCAGAGGTCGCATTAGTGGCGAGGATGATTTCCCGGATCTCACCGGCATCGAAACGTGCGGCCAGGCGCTCCAGACCCAACTCGGTGGGACCGATGCCGTCCAGCGGTGAGAGATGCCCCATGAGCACGTAGTACAGGCCCTGAAAACCGGTGGCCTGCTGCAAGGCCTGGACATCAGCCGGTGTTTCGACAATGCACAACTGGCTGCGGTCGCGATTCGGCGCTGCGCACAATTCACACAGTTCACTCTCGGTGAGCGTGCGGCAGGACTCGCAATGGTGGATTTGTTCCATGGCATCGAGCAGGGCCTGTGCCAGCCGGCGGCCCCCTTCGCGATTGCGCTCCAGCAGATGATAGGTCATGCGCTGGGCCGATTTTGGCCCCACTCCCGGCAAGCAGCGCAGCGCCTCGATGAGGCGCGCGATCAGTAATGGCTGTCCCATATCAGAACGGCAGTTTGAAGCCGGGCGGCAGGTTCAGGCCGGCGGTCATGCCCGACATGCTTTCCTGCGAGGTCTGTTCGATCTTGTGCACCGCGTCGTTGATGGCCGCGGCCACCAGATCTTCCAGCATATCCTTGTCGTCACCAAGCAGGCTGTTGTCGATTGTGACGCGCTTGACCTCATGTCGGCCGTTCATGATCACACTCACCAAGCCACCGCCGGATTGACCGGTGATTTCCTTCTGAGCCAGTTCCTCCTGGGCGCGTTTCATGTCTTCCTGAAGCTTTTGCGCTTGCTTCATCAGATTACCGATACCGCCTTTCATCATGCACCACCTCTCATCTCATTTACGTCTTTGTGCGAATACAATAGTCATCAGTCGATCGGGCGCACAGAATCCGGCTGGATGCGCGCATTGAAGGCATCCTGCAAGGCGCGCACGCCGGGGTCCTGCTCAATGGCCTGTTGCGCCGCCTGCTGGCGCTTGGCTGCTTCGCGCGCGGCACGTTGTGCCGGTGTCTCATTGTCCAGCGCGCCAACCTGCAGCACCAGGCGCAATGGTGAACCGAAGTGGTCCTGTAGTGCCTGCTGCAGGCGTTCCTCCTGCTGCTTGCTGTACAGTTGTGAATGCGCGGCATCCAGCGTGAGATGAATCACATCGGCATCCTGTTTCTGCAGCGCGCAATTGGCAGCGAGCTGTTGGGCGATGCCACGCAGATTCAGTGCCGCGACAATACCGGCCCAATCGTTCTGCACCGTCGCAGAGGCTGGTGGCGGAGCGCCTTTCGCCGGCGCGATCGGCGACCGCTCGGTAACAGCCCGCGGACTTGTCGCTAGCCTGGCGGCTGGACTCGCCGCAGCGGACGTGACTTTGGGCTTGCCACCACTCGCAGTGGTCCTGCCCGCAGTTGCAGCAATCGCGACCGATCCGGCCGGTGCCGGTCGGAATGCCAGCATACGTAACAGGATCATCTCGAAGCCGCCGCGCGGATCGGAGGCCAGTGGCAGATCGCGGCGGCCAATCAGCGCGATCTGATAAAAGAGCTGCAGATCTTCCGCCGCGATGCGCTGTGCATGCAGCAGTATCTGCTCACGGTCGCCATAGCTGTCGTCAAAGGCATTGGGCACGGCCTGGGCGACGGCGATACGCTGCAGTGTGGCCAGCAGTTCGCCGAGCACACCGGCAAAGTCCGGTGTGAACTCCGCGAGTTGCTCGATGCGCGCCAGTACCGCTGTGGCATCGTCGTCGGCCAATGCCGCGATGAGATCATGGATGTGCGTCTGTTCGATGGTGCCGAGCATACTGCGCACATCCTCGGCCAGCACCTTGCCACTGCCGAAGGCGATCGCCTGATCGAGCAGGCTGAGCGCATCGCGCACACTGCCGTCGGCACCACGTGCCAGCAAGGTCAGGGCGGCGGGCTCCTGTGCGATACCCTCTTCGGTCAGAATGTGGCCCAGATGTCGGGCGATCAACGGCAGCGGCAGGCGCTTGAGATTGAATTGCAGGCAGCGCGACAGAATAGTGACCGGTAGCTTCTGTGGATCGGTGGTGGCAAGCAGGAACTTGACGTGCGGTGGCGGCTCTTCCAGCGTCTTGAGCAGCGCGTTGAAGCTGTGATTGGAGAACATGTGCACCTCATCAATAAGGTACACCTTGTAACGGCCGCGACTGGGTGTGTACTGGACGTTGTCGAGCAGTTCGCGGGTCTCATCGACCTTGGTGCGTGACGCGGCATCGACCTCGATCAGATCAATGAAGCGTCCCTCGTCAATCTCGGTACAGGCGCTGCACTGACCGCAAGGTGTGGAACTGACACCTTTCTCACAATTGAGTGACTTTGCCAGAATGCGGGCGATGGTGGTCTTGCCGACGCCGCGCGTACCGGTAAACAGGAAAGCGTGGTGCAGGCGGTCGTTGTCGAGCGCGTTGATCAGCGCCCGTAGCACATGTTCCTGCCCGACCATCTCGGAAAAATTGCGTGGGCGCCACTTGCGGGCCAGGACTTGATAGCTCATCGAATTTGCTAAGGTAGATGCGAATGAAGTGTGAAGATTAGAACACTTTACGGACAGTAGCTAGTGGCCGGAAATCAGTTGCGAAACCAAGCATTCGGTAGCTCGCCACTTGCTACCGGCAACTCGCTACTTCGATAGGGTGGCGGTCCGCGCCAGCCCGACCCCGGCGCCCGAATCCGCTGCTGCCGCTGCTCCCTTCCGGGTCTGACGGGGTTCACAACGTATCGTCGCGGGGAGACCGGCGCGTGCCGCCATAATTTGGAGGTGTACGGGCGTTCTACACGTCACGAACCATATATCCAGGAGTAATAACCCACTGTGGTATAAGCTGGTGAAGAGGGAGGGATTCGGCAGCAGTCGCCGGACCATTCTTTCAGCAGTCCAGATGTCCACAGCCGACACTTGGTATATCTTTAGTAGTGTACCAATAACAGGCACCAAAACCAATCCTGAATGAATAACCATCACTGACTACGACGTTAGCGACTGGCGACCAGACAAAACCCTGACAAAGATAACCAAACAGATTCCCAATGAAGACGGCGCACGCACCTGAACCCTGTCGCGATGTATATCTCTGGTTCGCAAAAGTTGCGGAGCTTGATGACCCGGGTATTTTCGCCACATCGTGGGCAGTCCTTTCCTGCGACGAAAAACAGCAAGCCGCGCGGTTTCATTTCGAATGTGATCGAAACACATTTGTGGCCTCGCGTTCGCTGCGACGGCACGTACTCTCGCATTACGCTGACGTCGAACCGCATCAATGGCAATTCATTTCCAACCGGCACGGAAGACCACGCATAGCGCAGCCGGTTGCCGGCAAGCCCATTGAATTCAATACATCAAAATCCGGGGATATTGCAGTATGTGCCGTTACGTGCGGAATTCGTGTGGGCATCGATATTGAAAGGGCGGACAGGTCATTACCTGCGGGTGTTACCGAATCTGCATTCACTCCTGGTGAGATTGCCGCTATCCAAAAGTTGCCTCTCTCAGACAGGAATCAACGATACATCTCTCACTGGACGCTTAAGGAAGCTTACCTCAAAGCCCGCGGCATCGGGTTGTCAATTCCACTCGACTCGATAGCCTTCCAGATCTCCGGCAGTCCGTGCCAAAAGGTGTATTTGGAGTCCTCGCCTGCAACTGATTGCGATGCGTGGCAGTTCACCCTGCTTTCTCCAACTCCCTCGCACGTCGCTGCTGTTTGTATACCTCGCCAGCACGGCCTTGAGACGCGCGTAGTAATGCGCTTGATTTCAGCGGCCCGGATTCCTCAGTAGACCATTACCAAATTCTTTGACGGTTAGTTGCTTTGCCTACCAGCCAGAATTTTGTAAATGGTCGACCTGGCCCGGCGCGAGGCAGCGCAGTGTCTTGCAGACAGGTACCCTGACGAATATACCAATGAGAGCCTCAAGGAGTGGCTTATTTTGGCCTCCGGGCCCGCCGAACACTCTATTCGATTGAAGCAACCCACTCCCAACAGGTAATATGTACCCACGCAGCATCGTTTGCCGCTACACGACCTCTGGCTCCATACATTCCTATCGAAATCCTATGCAAGATACCCAGAAACCCACCGTCACCAGCACTGCGGAATTACACCGTGAAGTTGCTGAATTGATGATCGAGTGCCTGAACCTGGAGGTCATGGCAGAGCAAATCAGTCCGGATGCTGCCTTGTATAGCGATGGCCTGGGCCTGGACTCGATCGATATACTGGAAGTTGCGCTGGTGGTTTCCAAGCGCTACGGCCTACAACTTCGTGCCGACAGCGCAGACAACCAGCAAGTGTTCAGCTCACTGCGCAGCCTCGCGGACTATATCGCAACACAGAGAACCCGCTAATGGCACACCGCATCCTGCGCTGGCTGGGAATTGCCACGCTGCTGATCGGCTATCCCCTGCTGGTGCATTACACCAACGTATCCACGCAACACGGCAACCTGGGTGCACTGGTGGCCATTGTGCCAGTGGTGCTGCTGGCGCTGGTGCTGATCTGGCGGTCGCACCAGCGTCTTGTCATGCTCGGTCTGCTGGTGTTGGCGTGTGTTGCATTGTCGACTGGATGGTCGGCGCTCGAACAGCATTACGGGGTGGTTTACTGGCTGCAATATCTGGGCATGCAACTGGTACTGTTCATGACTTTTGCACGCACCTTGATCGCCAGACGTCAACCGCTGTGCACGCGACTTGCGGAGGCGATACATGCACCGCTGTCACCCCGGCAGGAAATCTATACACGCCAAGTGACAGTAGCCTGGACCGTATTTTTTGCTGTGATGGCGGCAGTTTCCACACTACTGTTTTTTCTGGCGCCGCTGACCACATGGTCGGTATTCGATAATTTCCTGACGCTACCGCTGGTCGCGCTGATGTTTTTAGTCGAGTATGGGGTGCGCCGCCTGGTACTGCCCGATATGCAGCACGCTCCTATTCTCGATGCGGTACGGGCGTTCCGGAATACATCAGCGCACCCGCGCTGATCGCAAGTCGTAAACTTGCTCATGTCACTACTGCCACTGGTATCCCACGTCTCCCCGGACAGCATCATTGCCTGGCGCGCCGATGGTGCCGTCAGCCTGCGCCGGTTCCTGGTCGAGGTCAGCCAGCTCGCCGCCTTGTTTCCTGCAGGGGGTCACCTACTCAACATGTGCACTGACCGTTACCGTTTCAGTGTAGGCCTGGCAGCTGCCATTGTAACCAACAAAATCAGCCTCCTGCCATCCACTCACACCCCGGAAACGGTGCGTCAGATCAAGCTGCTTGCACCGGATGTTTTTTGTCTGACCGACAGTGACCTGTGCACGGTGGATCTGCCCCAACTGTGCTACCCGGCAATGAATGATAACCTGGCGAATACTTTTGCGATTCCACAAATCGATGTGAGTCAACGCATCGCGGTGGTATTCACTTCAGGCTCGACCGGCACTCCGCTACCGTATCCTAAAACCTGGGGTGCACTGGTCGGCAGCGTACAGGCCGAGGCGGCACGCCTGGGGCTATGCAATGACTCGCACTGCACGCTGGTCGGCACAGTACCGCCGCAACACATGTACGGCTTTGAATCCACGGTACTGATGGCATGGCACAGCGGCAATGCTTACAGCCATGCACAACCGTTTTATCCCGCCGATATTTGCCAGGCGCTGGCGACCGTGCCCATGCCACGCATGCTGGTGTCCTCCCCCGTGCATCTGCGCGCATTGATGGAAGCCGGACTGGTACTGCCGGAGATCGCAGGAGTGGTATCCGCCACGGCACCGTTGTCCACGCAATTCGCGCGAGACATCGAGGCACGTTGCAATGCGCCATTGATGGAAATCTACGGCAGCACCGAAACCGGTCAGATTGCCAGTCGCCGCTCAGCTCAAACAGAGCAATGGCAGTTGTTTCCCGGAGTCAGTTTAGTCGCGGAAGGTGACTGCGTGAGCGCGCGTGGCGGTCATATCGAGACACCGACCGCCATGAACGATGTGCTTGAAACGATTACGGACAAGCTTTTTTTACTGCACGGACGCAAGGCGGACCTGGTCAATATCGCAGGTAAACGCCATTCACTGGCAAGCCTCAATCACCTGCTCAATTCCATTCCCGGCGTTTTAGACGGTGCTTTCTTCATGCCCGATGAAGCCGGTACTGGCCATGTCACTCGGCTTGCCGCCTGTGTGGTGGCGCCAGGCAAGGATGTACCTTATCTGCTGGTGGCGCTACGCGAACACATAGATCCCGTTTTCCTGCCACGCCCACTGCTGTTTGTGGAGGCGCTGCCACGCAATCGCACAGGCAAATTGTCGCACGAGGCGCTGCAAGGACTGCTGCAGTCACTCACCTCACAAAAATTTGCATGACTGATACCACACACTGGACAGTGCCGCTGGATCATCCCGCTTTTGCCGGTCATTTTCCCGGTACCCCCATACTTCCCGGTGTCGTATTGCTGGACATGGCACTGCAAATTATTGCCGACAGCCGAGGCATCTTATTGGATATCTGTGAGATCAGTTCAGTCAAATTTCTGGGCCCGGCACATCCCGGTGAGGCGCTGGAGATCCAGCACAGCCTCTCGGCCGGCGGCGCGATACGTTTCGACATCGTGGCGGGTCCACGCAAAATCGCCAGCGGCAGTATCATGCCAGGATCACCGGTATGACAACGCGCCCTACAGCCGGGCAACCCAACTGGACTCATACCCCGGAACGCAGCAACATGCTGATGTTGCGCATCATGACATGGCTTTCACTACATCTGGGCCGGCGCGCCGCGCGTGGCGTACTGCATCTGATCGCCGCTTATTTTCTGTTGTTTGCGCCGACCAGTCGTCGTGCTTCGCGTGATTATCTCCGGCGTGCGTTGGGCCACCCAGCCCACTGGCGGGAACTGTACCGGCATTTTTTCACTTTTGCCGCCACCGTTCATGACCGCATCTATTTACTCAACCGCCGCTTCGACCTGTTTGAATTTGAGGTGCACGGCGAGGACACCTTGCGCAATCTGATAGCCGAAGGCAATGGCCTGTTTCTGATGGGAGCGCATCTGGGCAGTTTCGAAGTGATCCGCGCGCTAGGACGAAAAGACGCGGATGTGTGTATCGCAATGGTCATGCATGAGGAGAACGCAAAAAACATCAACGCCATGCTGGCCGCCATCAATCCGGACGCCGTACAGGACATCATCGGACTCGGCCACATCGATTCCATGCTCAAGGTGCAGGAACGCCTGGAGGAAGGCGGTGTCGTCGGTATATTGGCCGATCGCACCCCTGGCAAGGATACGCTGCACCCTGTGCAAATCCTGGGCACTGGCGCGAACCTGCCCGGTGGGCCGTTCCGCATGGCTGCATTACTGCGTCGCCCGGTGGTATTCATGACAGGGCTGTATCTGGGCGGCAACCGCTACGCCATCCACTTCGATCCTTTGGCAGATTTTTCCGCAGTCGCTAACGGTCAGCGCGCCGCCGCCATGGAAACGGCCATCAGCCGTTATGCTGCGCTGCTGGATCGGTACTGCCGCGAAGCGCCGTACAACTGGTTTAATTTTTTTGATTTCTGGCAGACAACAACGACATCAACACCCCCCGAATCATGATGACACCGCCCCGCTCTCCGTTCCTTTCACTGCAACTCCTGAAGGCGCCACACCTCGCACTGGTGCTGATGCTGGCAGCGTCCGTCTGCCAATCCGCCGAATGGAGTATCGATCAACTCATGCATGGGCTGGCGCAAATCCGTTCCGACCATGCCCGCTTTATCGAGAAAAAATCAATCGCCATGCTCGAGGAACCGGTGGAATCTTCCGGAGAACTGTTCTATACCGCGCCTGATCATCTGGAAAAGCGCACGCTCAAACCCAAACCAGAATCCATGATTCTGGATCACAACACACTGGTGATCGAGCATGGCCATCATGAAGAGTACCTGCAATTGCAGGACTACCCGGAACTGGCGACTTTCATCGACAGCATCCGAAGCACACTGGCGGGCGATCGTAAGTCACTGGAACGCAATTACCGGCTGAGCCTGGAAGGCACAGTTGCGCACTGGACATTGCAGCTGCTGCCAACGGATAAAAAAGTACTGGCGGTGGTGCAGCGCATCCGTATAGCGGGCACGGGCTATGAGCTGCGCAGCATCGAAATTACTCAGGCCGATGGTGACAGTTCACTTATGAGTATCGAAAAGTTGGCTGCACCGTGAGAAAAGTCGCTGCGTGGCGCGGCCGGACTGCAATAATTCTGTGGCTGGCGTTTATCATCAGCGCCGGCATCATCATCAGTCGCAGCCAGTTCACTGCCGATTTATCGGCATTTTTACCGCGCAGTCCCACCCCCGAGCAGCAACTGCTCCTGGAGCAGATACGTGACGGTCTGGCCTCGCGCCTTATCCTGGTCGGCATCGAAGGCGCCGATGCGCCAACTCGCGCACGACTGTCCAAGGTGATCGCGCAGCGTCTGCGCACCGATCGTACCTTCGTCAATGTCAATAACGGCGAGCCTGTCAACACACAACGCGACCGCGAGTTTCTTTTCAACAACCGTTATCTGCTCAGCCCTGCGGTCACTCCTGCACACTTCAGCGTGAATGGACTACATGCCGCCTTGAGCGACAGCATCGACCTGCTCGCCACGCCGGTCGGGCTGATGATCAAGTCGTTGCTGCCTCGTGACCCGACCGGCGAAATGGTGCAATTACTCGAACATCTCAACAGCGGCTCTCACCCGAAGCTGGTCGACGGCGCCTGGGCATCGCGCGATGGCACGTGCGCCTTGCTACTGATCCAAACGCGTGCCTCGGGCGCCGATACCGATGCCCAGCAACGCGCTATGACCGCTATCCGGAATGCATTCGACACTGCATCAGGCGCAAGCTCTGACGCCAAACTGGAAATGTCCGGCCCCGGTGTGTTTTCAGTGACTTCCAGAAACACCATCAAAACGCAGGTCACCCGCTTGTCCATCCTCAGCATCGCACTCATCGCTACGCTATTACTATTGGTATACCGTTCCTTCACCGCCTTGGTATTGGGTTTTTTACCTGTCATCAGCGGCGCGCTGGCGGGCATCGCTGCGGTCAGTCTGGGCTTCGGCGCGGTGCACGGCATCACGCTGGGATTCGGCACTGCATTGATCGGTGAGGCAGTGGATTATTCCATCTACCTGTTCGTGCAATCCGAACAGGGCGGCCTGGACCAGTCAACATGGATCGTGCGCTTCTGGCCCACCATCCGTCTCGGTGTGTTGACCTCGACATTCGGTTTTGCCGCGCTGCTGCTGTCGGGCTTTCCGGGGCTGGCACAACTCGGCCTGTATTCAATTGTCGGCCTGATTACCGCTGCACTGGTTACCCGTTTTGTCCTGCCGTATCTACTGCCGGCGAACTTTCACATTCATGATGTCTCGGCTATCGGTCGCGGCCTGTCCCGCCTGGTTGAACATGCACCTGCACTGCGCGGTGCAGCCACGATCCTGCTGCTGGCGGCTTGTGTCATCGTCTTCATGCACCGCGCCAAATTATGGAATGACAAGATTTCCTCATTGAGTCCGGTATCACAGGCCGATGTGGACCTTGACACGCGTCTGCGAGCCGACATGGGCGCACCCGATGTGCGCTATCTGGTAGTGGTATCCGGCGTCAGTCAGGAATCCGTATTGCACTCCGCCGAACAGGTTTCCACAGTATTGCAGGCACAAGTCGATCAAGGCGAACTTGCCGGATTCGAAACACCCAGCCGTTTTCTACCCAGCATTGCGACACAGCGCGCCCGACAGACCAGCCTGCCCGCCGCCACCGTACTGAAAACGCGGCTGACGCAAGCGGTTCAGGGCTTGCCAGTGCGCGCTCAGCTGTTTACACCGTTTCTTGCCGATGTCGCCGCTGCGCGCCAGCAACCCCTGTTGCGATCCACCGATCTCGAGAAGACTTCCATGGCCATGGCGGTGGATGCGTTGCTGCTCCGGCAAGATCGTCATTGGAGTGCCATACTTCCTTTGACCGCGCCCAAGGCTGTCAGCATCAATGCCAACCGGCTGCGTTCCGCTTTGCGCGCCACAGGTTTACCCAATGTGCTGTTTGTGGATATGAAAGCGGAATCCGACCGCCTGTATTCCGGTTATCTGCATGAGGCCATCCAGTTGTCACTGGGTGGATTGGTCGTCATCATCGGACTGTTGCTGGTGGTGTTTCGCTCACCGATGCGCGTGTTACGCACAATAGCGCCACTGGCGGCTGCGGTCATCACCGTCGTGGCGGGATTGACCTTACTTGGTCAGCAACTGATTATTCTGCATCTGGTGGGTTTACTGCTGGTGGTTGCAGTAGGCTCCAATTACGCGCTGTTTTTCGACCGTGCCGATTTTCCTGCTTCCAACCCTGTTCCAGCGCGAGAGAGGAGGATGACCGAGTCCGATCCGATGACCCACATGATTTCACCCCGCACACTTGCCTCAATGCTGTTTGCCAATTTGACTACCGTCGCCGGTTTTGGCCTGCTGTCGTTCTCCAAGGTCTCGATATTGCAGGCAATGGGCGTCACCGTGGCACCGGGCGTCATCCTGGCACTGATTTACTCCGCGATCTTCGCCCGGCAAGCCCATGCGTGATTCGCGCTGGCAACCCACGCTGTTGATCCGCACATCCATCGTGCTGCATCTGCTGGCGGCGATCGTCCTTATTACAGCACCCGGACTATGGCGCTGGTCGCTGGGCGCCGTGCTTGCCAATCACGCCTTGCTGACGCTGCTCGGTCTGTGGCCGCGCAGCCATTGGCTGGGATCGAACTGGACACGACTGCCTGCCGCCGCCACAGCCAGGAACGAAATCGCCCTGACGATCGACGACGGCCCCGACCCCGGCGTCACACCGCAGGTACTGGACATACTCGATCGCTACGCTACCCGGGCCACTTTTTTTTGTATCGGTGACAAAGCCAACCACTACCCGGAGCTGTGCAGGGAAATCGTTCGACGCGGTCATGCAGTGGAAAATCACAGCCAGCATCACCGCCATCATTTTGCACTGCTGGGTCGTTCCGGTTTCAGGCGCGAACTGCAGATCGCTCAGGATACACTCACTCGCATTACCGGCCAACGGCCCTTGTTCTTTCGCGCGCCTGCCGGCTTGCGCAATCCGTTCCTCGACCCGGTACTGAGACGCCTGGGGCTACAGCTGGCCAGTTGGTCGGCACGTGGCTTCGATACCCGGGTTGGCGACGCTGAGCGCGTTACCAAGAGACTGTTACGAGGCCTGCGGGGAGGTGCTATTTTGCTATTGCACGATGGCAATGCCGCACGCACCCGCGAGGGCCTTCCCGTTATTCTCGAAGCGCTTCCCACCATCCTGACTGCCGCTGCGGCTGCCAATCTGCGCTTTGTCACCTTGCGTCATGCAGTTTCGTGAATCATGTCAGAATTGCCACATCACCATCGTGAATTAACCTTGAACGGAATCAGCCAACAAACGCCCTGGTACCGCCAAGTGGCTGCAGTAATCTCCATGCATACGTACCTTAAAGGAATCGGAACGCCGCTTTTCATCGGCGTGTTTTTCGCTGCCTATTTTTATTTGCTCAAAGAACCGGTCTACCCGACGACGGTCATGCCCGTGATTTGGCTGGATCGCCTTATCGGCTTTCACCCGTTGGCCTTGCCTTTGTATGTCTCACTGTGGGTCTATGTTTCCCTGCCACCGGCATTACTGGCGACACGACGCCAATTGTATGAGTATGGCTTGGCCATGGCCGGAACCTGTCTCGCAGGGCTAGTCATTTTCTACTTCTGGCCCACGGCAGTACCCGCAGCGGCTATCGATTGGGCTCGGTATCCCGACGTGAATTTCCTTAAAAATATCGATGCCTCGGGCAATGCCTGTCCTTCGCTGCATGTCACCACGGCGGTCTTCTCGGGCATCTGGTTACACCATTTGCTGCGCCGTTATGACACACCCCCGTTGATCCTTATCGGCAATGCGCTGTGGTGTATCGGTATCGTTTATTCAACACTGGCCACACGCCAGCACGTGACGGTGGATGTGCTGGCCGGTCTCGCACTGGGCTCACTGACCGCCACTCTGTCATTGCGATATCGCAGGGTCCCAGCCGTGACAGGCAAAGTCCGTCAGCCATTTATTTAATCCAAAGCGATCTCCGGATTTTGCTAGAATCCATCCCTACACCGATTGGATTACTTATCTTTGAACCCACTCTGGCTCTCCCATTTCACCGCGACCAGCAGCATCGGTCGCGGTCTCGACCAGATCCTGTCCGCACTGCGCCAACACTGCACCGGATTGGCGCCGTGCGCATTCGATACGGTGGATCTGGCAACCTTCATTGGCGAAGTGGCAGGCGTGGATGCGGTTCAACTGCCTGCTCACCTTGCCGACTTTGATTGCCGCAACAACCGGCTGACCCTATTGGGATTGATGCAGGATGGTTTTGCCGAGGCGGTGCGCGCCGCCATGGCAAAATACGGCGCACAACGCATTGGTCTGTTTCTCGGTACCAGTACATCCGGCATTCTGCAGACCGAGCTGGCCTACCGGCGTCGCGATCCGGTGAGTGGCGCCCTCCCTGCCGATTTTATTTACGGGACAACGCATAATTCTTTTTCCATCGCGGATTTCACGCGCCATTATTTCGGGCTGACAGGGCCGGCGGTCGTGGTGTCATCGGCATGCTCGTCCAGCGCCAAGGTGTTTGCTTCCGCGCGGCGCATGATGGCAACGGAACTGATCGATGCAGCCGTTGTGGGTGGTGTGGATACGCTGTGCCTGACCACGCTGTATGGCTTCAACTCACTCGGCTTGGTATCCGAACAGCCTTGTCGCCCGTTCGATGTGCAACGCAACGGCATCTCAATCGGTGAAGCGGCCGCCTTCGCACTCCTGGAACGGCCCCCGGAACACCTGGATGCCGCTGCCGTGCTACTCCTCGGGATCGGCGAATCCAGCGATGCCTATCACATGTCGTCACCGCATCCGGAGGGCCTGGGTGCACGCATGGCCATGCAGGATGCGCTGAAAGTGGCGGGTTTGCAGCCATCTGACATTGACTATATCAACCTGCACGGCACTGCCACTCAAAGTAACGACGCCGCCGAGGGCAAGGCGGTTCAGTCACTGTTCGGACCGGAGACGCCGTGCAGTTCCACCAAAGGGGCGACAGGCCACACTTTGGGGGCAGCCGGTGGCGTGGAGGCGGTGATCTGCGCACTGGCACTGCAACACGGCCTGCTGCCCGCCGGCCTGAACACACGACAACTCGACCCGATGCTGGATCTCGATTATGTACTGAAGAATCGCGAGCAACCGGTGACACGTGTGCTCAGCAACTCGTTTGGATTCGGCGGCACCAATTGCAGCCTGGTTTTTGGACGGTCGAGCAATCCATGACACTCACCGCCTACATCGAAGGCATTGGCCTGCTTGGCCCCAATTTGGCCGATTGGCCTAGCAGTCAGGCTGTCCTGAGTGGACGGCAGGGCTATCATTCCGCCAAGACCGTACTGCCCTCTCCCGTGTTGTTACCGGTGGCGGAACGCCGGCGTAGTGGTGTGATTGTCAAACTCACTCTGGCTACAGGACTGGAAGCCATTGCAGCAGCCGGGCTTGATGCCGCCAGCTTGCCCAGCGTGTTTGCTTCGTCGGGCGGCGATGGAGAAAATTGTCATGCCATCTGCACAATGCTCGCCTCGGATGATCGGCAAATCTCTCCGACCCGCTTTCATAACTCCGTACATAACACTGCCGCCGGCTATTGGAGCATCGCCACCGGCGCGATGACTACGTCATCGGTATTGTGTGCATTCGATGCCAGCTTTGGCGCGGGTCTACTGGAAGCGCTGACACAGGTTGTAGTCGATAACACACGCACCGTTTTACTGGCGTGTGACTCTGCCTACCCGGAACCACTCCACAGTGTACGCCCCATTCCCGATGCATTCGGTATCGCACTGGTACTGGCGCCGCAACGTAGCGAGCAGGCGCTGGCAAAACTCACCGTTGACCTGACTGACGCCGACGCAGGCCGGCTCGACGATGCAGCACTTGAAAGCCTGCGTATTGCCATCCCCGCCGCGCGTGGCTTGCCACTGTTATGCAGCATCGCACGTCGACAAGACAAATCGCTGGTGCTGGATTACCTCGACAGCGTGCGCCTCGCCGTGACCATTACGCCATGCTGAATAAAACCGCACTGGATCATGCCTGGATCGAGCGTCACATTCCGCATCAGGACCGCATGTGCCTGCTGGAATCTGTGGTGTTGTGGGACGAACAGCGTATCCAATGTCGCGCGAGTAGCCACCGCGCCGCCGACAATCCGTTGCGCGTCAACGGACGCCTGGGTGCCGCCTGCGGCATCGAATACGCGGCGCAGGCCATGGCCGTGCACGGCGCTTTGCTGGTACCACCCGACAGTTCAGTTGCGCGGGTCGGTTATCTGGTCAGCGTCCGCGGCGCACAGTTGCACATACCACGTCTGGACGATATTGCCGCCGATCTGGAAGTGGAAGCCACTTGTATCACGCGCAGCGTGAACAATTTTCTTTACCAGTTCAGTATCAGCGCCGACGCTCGCCTTCTGCTGAAGGGGCGTGCGGCAGTCGTACTTGACGCTGACGCCATCACACCCGCTTCAGAAGGAGATGCACCATGAAACAAGCTCTGGTGACCGGCGGCAGCGGCGGTATTGGCGCGGCCATCTGCCGCCGTCTTGCCGCCGCTGGCTGCCATGTCTATATTCATGCCCATCGTGGCCAGCAAACGGCACAGACGCTGGCCGATGCCATCTGTGCGGATGGCGGCAGCGCGCAAGTTCTGGTATTTGATGTGACTGACAGCGCAGCGGTAACCGAGGTGCTGTCCCCTCTCGTCGAAACTCAGCCGATCCAGATCCTGGTCAACAATGCCGGCATCCATGACGACGTCGTATTCCCCGGCATGCGCGCCGAGCAGTGGCATCGGGTGATAGATGTTTCCGTAAACGGTTTTTTCAATGTCACCCAGCCACTGATGATGCCGATGATACGTAGCCGCTGGGGGCGTATCATCAATGTATCATCCATCGCCGCGCTGACCGGTAATCGCGGCCAGGTCAATTATTCCGCCGCCAAGGGTGCGCTCAATTCCGCCACCAAGTCACTGGCGCAGGAAGTCGCCAGCCGTGGCATCACCGTCAATGCGGTCGCTCCCGGCATTATCGCCACGCCCATGAGCACAGCGGCATTCGACGCCGAGGCTATCGCGCGCATCGTGCCCATGAAACGCGCCGGCACCCCCGGCGAGGTTGCCGACCTGATCGCGTTTCTCGCCTCGCCACAGGCGGCCTATATCACCGGGCAGATTATATCCATCAACGGTGGCATCATTTAGGGAGGCTCTGATTAATTGTATTTGCCGCAGAGCACAGAGAACGCAGAAATTTATTCTTGATGGAAATCATTACTATTCCTTTGTGCCCTCTGCGCCTCTGTGGCTTAAAATTAATATATCAGTGGCTCCTTAGTGTAGAGTGTCGACATGAACTCTTCCAAACCGACACCAGTGCATGCACCGCATCTCCCGCTGACCGACTACTATCAAACAGAGCAGGACCGGCAAGCTTATTTACGCCGTATCTTCGACGACACTGCGGCGGATTACGATCGTATCGAGTCGCTGCTGGCGTGGGGCACCGGTTCCCGCTATCGGCGCGAGGCGCTCATGCGCGGCGGTTTGAAAACGGGTATGAAGGTACTGGATGTCGGCGTGGGTACCGGCCTGGTTGCAGCGCAGGCCTGTCGATTGGTGGGCGACGCCGCCCTGGTCACCGGCGTCGATCCCAGTCCCGGCATGATGGCCGCCAGCAAGTTATCCGACGCGATGATTCTTATCGAAGGTCGCGCCGAGTCTTTGCCTTTTCCTGACAATCATTTCGACTTTTTGAGCATGGGCTATGCGCTGCGCCATATCGGCGACCTGGCCACGGCTTTTACCGAGTTCGAACGGGTTTTGAAACCCGGCGGTCGTTTGTGCCTGCTTGAGATCACCAAGCCGCGCAGCCGCCTCGGGCGATGGTTGCTTAAAAACTATATGCGCGGCGTGATTCCGTTGTTGACACGATTTGTTTCCCGTCGCAAGGACACCGTGACAATCTGGCGTTATTTCTGGGATAGCATAGAGGCCTGCGTACCTCCCGAGCATGTCATTGCCACACTCGATGCGGCGAGATTGACGCAGGTTGTACGGCATCTGGAACTCGGCGTGTTCTCGGAATACCAGGCAGTCAAGGCCCAGTCTGGCCAGGTCCTATAGCGCTCAGCAGGGTGTGATGCATTGGCACTCCTGTACCGGCAAAATCAGGAACGTCCCCACACACGCCTTGCCAGCAAAACGGGCAAGCGCAATACAAAACCGAAAAACAGGCGGGTATGCATCCAGGTCAATAATACGTTATCGCGCAGGTAGCGGAAATGCGAGACGCCGCCCTCCTCCGCGCGCAGATAGCGCACCGGCGCGGGCAGATTGACCGGCCTGACCCCGCGCCAGCACAACCGCACCGCGGCCTCGGGATCGAAGTCGAAGTGGCGCATCCACAACTGATGGCGCATCACCTGCCGCAACGCATCGACTGGATAGACGCGGAAACCAAATAGCGAGTCGCCGATGCCAGCCCAGAGTGTTTCCAGATTGGCCCACCAGTTGGATATACGACGCCCTTTCACACGTAAGCCCGGCGCACTGGCATCGAAGACCGGCACGCCCAGAATCATCGCGGCCGGCCGTCCTGAGGATGCCGCCATGAATGTCGGGATACTTTCGGCTGGATGCTGACCATCTGAATCCATGGTCAATACGTGGCTGAATCCCGCCGCTGCCGCGTGTTCCAGGCCTTGTAATACCGCCGCACCCTTACCCTGATTGCGCGGCAAGACGATCACGCGCAGTCCCGTGTCTTGTGCTGCCATCGCCAGCAAACCCTCAGCACTGCCATCTGTGCTGCCATCAACCATCACCCACACCGGGCTCCAGTTATGACGCGCCGCACGCACGGTGTCATAGACTTTGGCGCCGGGGTTGTAGCTGGGCATGAGTACCAGGTGCGTGGTCGAAGTAGCGGTCATGACGGCGTGCGGGATGTCAGATCGGGCGCCCGGTCATTTTCTGTGGCAAGGGTATTGGTCGGCTGAAGCACTGAGCCTTGTACCAACTCATGCGCAAAGTAGTGTTGCAGCTCTGCCATGAAATCCTGGGCATTCTGTGGCGGATCGAAGCGCCTTCCCAGACGTACCCGGTAATGGATCGGCATGGGTGGTTTACGGAACAGCGACCAGCCTTTGCTCAGATACGGCGAATCGGTTTCTATCAGAATCGTCTGCACCGGCATCTGGGCATGGCGCGCGATCAGTCCGAGACTGCCCTTGAGCGGATTGATCGGGTACGAGGTGGTGCGGGTACCTTCCGGGAACAGCAACAGATGGCTGCCGCAGTCGAAATCTCTGCTTGCCAGACGCACCATGCGCCGCACCGGCTCATTGCGGATATAGCGCGCCAGGCGGGCGCCGGCACCGAGAAAAATATTGTTCATTAAATCGGCCTTCAACACACAGGCGACATTCGGCAAGCGTGAAATCACCATTACTGCATCCAGCAAGCACGGGTGATTGGGCGCGAGGATTAATGACGGTTCGACCTGCAGAGCATCCAGCGCTTCCAGGTCAAAGCTGCAACGACGCGATGCGCTAAGACTGGCAAGATAAAAACGAAACACGGACATGATGACATAACGTCCCAACGACCGCCCCCGACGTTCGGACAGTAGCGGGTATAAAATCAACGCCAGTGGAGTCCATGCAAGGCACAGTATCCCCAGCCAGATCAAACCGAGATACAGCACCAGGTAGTCGTAGCCAGTCTGCAAGGTATGCAATGCAGTGCGCATGATCAGTCCTGTTGTCCGGTTTCGGACTCTAAGGGATACGCGGCTGTGGCCTCGATTTCCAGCAGCAAGTCCTGGCGACACACATCGGCTTGCAGATAGACCGCCTTGAGCGTGTCACCCACGCAGTGCCTCAGTTCGGCACGAATCTGCTCCAGATCGACAGGGTTGCGCACATAAACCTTATAATGCAGGCTAGCCATCTCGAACCCGGGCCGGCTCGTCTGACGATTAGCCTCGGCCAACACGGCCTCGATATTGGCCATGGTTTCGCGTGTTTGCGCCACAACATCGGCGGGATGCATGGTTGCATGACCTACAATGCTGGCCGTGCCGGACACAAACAGCACCTCATTATTCCCAATGCGTACCAGACTGGCACGCGAAAATGTCGGCGTGCGCGGGCCATATTGCCGGGGATATTCGTAAGCGCTTACCTGGCGCGGATTTTCAATACTCAGCGGTGCCACGCGCCCGGCCAAAAAGCCGATGGTCAATGGCCCTTGAGCGGAGCCCAGTGCACACGCGGCAGGGACATTTCCGATAACATCGCGCCCGTGCGCCAGGAATGCGTCCTGCCGCCCCAGGTTAAACTGGCGATAGCGCTCCAGTCCGAAGCTGTAGGCGTTGATGTCGGAAATGTAATTCCAGAAGCGGAACAGATAGGGAAAGTGCAGCGTGTCGAGCAGCGTAAACACCTGGTGATAGGCTGACTCGGTGGCCTGCTGTAACGGCGTCTTGTCCGCGCCAGTTTCAAACAGTGATTCAGACAGTGCAATCACGCCAAACAACACGCCATCGTCATGGCGATAGTGAATGGCGCCACACTGACCGTGTGTCACCCGCCCGCCACTGTGCCAGACCTCGCAACTGGAGTCGCCGGCATCCAGTCTTTGCATGGCCACGTGTATGCAGGGAATTTCAGAGTCAGATTGCATCCGGCTCTCGACGGCATCCGCAGAATAGCAATGGGCACCAAGCACCCTTTCTTTCCACTCTGCCGGTCGGTTGAAAAAGGCCGCAATTGACAGGTTTTCGCGGCACATAGGAAATACAATGTCGTGCATCAGTGAGTCGCTGCGCCAGTTTCATCCGCAATCCGGATATTGCGTTTACGCATCCGCCATGCCTTCACTGTACGCCTGAGATTGAACACGGATGCCGCGTAATACAGTCCTTTGAATAACAACAAGGGGCCATGAATC